>CAYTSY010000024.1:0-2969 GCA_964440555.1 uncultured Desulfobacteraceae bacterium | reverse complement strand
GCGGCGCCTCGTAGTGAACCTTCTGCCGTCCCTCGGGGCCGGAGACGAGCTGCAGGGGATTAAAAAAGGCGTTCTGGAACTGGCGGTTGCGGTTGCCGTCAACAAGGCGGACGGAGACAACGTCCATAAGGCGAATCTGGCCCGGCAGGAATATGAAAACGCCCTTCACTATCTCAATCCGGCGTCTTTACACTGGAATCCGCCGGTATTGACATGCAGCGCCCTGGCCATGGCCGGCATCGACGAGGTCTGGAATACGGTGTTGGCCCACCGGGAAAAGCTGACGGTTGCCGGCGAGCTTGAAACCAAACGGAAAAGACAGGCATTGGACTGGATGTGGGCGCTGGTGGAAGAGGGCTTAAAACAGCGGTTCAACCATAATGAAAAGATCAAGGACAGGCTTCCCAAAATGACCGGAGCCGTTGAAAAAGGAAACATGGCGCCGACGGCCGCGGCCATGGAACTGCTTTCCCTGTTTGACCAAAACGCATCGGATCACGGCGCAGTAAAATAGTGGTTTATAAAAATCCAGGCATGATAACCGCCGGAGAAATGAAAGGGGATATTTGGGAATGGGAATTATTGAAGAAAAGATAAAGGATTTGCGGCAGCGGGAAGAAGCACTGCTGCAAATGGGCGGTGAAAAAGCTGTCTTAAAGCAAAAAAAAGACGGAAAACTAACAGCCCGGGAACGCCTGAACTACCTGTTTGATCCGGGCACGTTTCGGGAACTGGACAAGTTCGTCACTCACCGGTGCTCGAATTTCGGCATGGAACAGGTTGAGATTCCGGCGGACGGCGTCATCACCGGGTACGGCATGGTAAACGGACGGGCGGTTTTTGCCTTTGCCCAGGATTTTACCGCGCGGGCCGGCAGCCTTGGCGAAATGCATGCCAAAAAAATCTGCAAAGTGATGGATCTGGCCATGAAAGCCGGCGCACCGTTTGTGGGGTTAAACGATTCGGGCGGCGCCCGGATTCAGGAGGGCGTGGACGCGCTTTCCGGGTACGGCCAGATTTTCTTCCGCAATTCCTGTGCTTCCGGCGTGATTCCTCAGATCTCGGCCATCATGGGGCCCACGGCCGGAGGCGCGGTGTATTCGCCGGCCATGACGGACTTTATTTTCATGGTCAAAAATACCAGTTATATGTTCATCACCGGTCCTGCGGTGATCAAGTCCGTTACCGGGGAAGAGGTCTCCTTTGAAGATCTCGGCGGGGCCATGGCCCACAACGAAAAAAGCGGGGTGGCCCAATTTGCCTGTGAAAATGATGAAGATGCAATTGACCAGATTAAAAAGCTGTTGTCATATCTTCCGTCCAACAACATGGAAGACCCGCCCATCGTAGAAACCGGCGACGACCCGGGGCGGGTTGACCCGGCGTTGGATGCCATCATCCCGGACAGCCCCAACAAGGCCTACGACATGAAGGCCGTGATACGGTCCATCGTCGACAACGGCGAGTTTTTCGAGCCGCACCAATATTTTGCCAAAAACATCATTGTCTGCTTTGCCCGGTTAAACGGCAGAGCCATAGGCATTATCGCCAATCAGCCCAGCTTCATGGCAGGAAGCCTCGACATCGATGCGTCGGATAAAGCCAGCCGGTTTATCCGCTTTTGCGACGCCTTCAATATTCCCATGCTGACCATTGCCGATGTCCCCGGGTATCTGCCGGGAACCCACCAGGAATGGGGAGGAATCATCCGGCACGGGGCCAAGCTGCTATGGGTTTACTCCGAAGCCACGGTTCCTAAACTCCTTTTGGTGACCCGGAAGGATTACGGCGGGTCGTATTTGGCCATGAGCGGAAAAGACCTGGGCACGGACTTTGTTTTTGCCTGGCCCAGCGCGGAAATCGCCGTCATGGGAGCGGGCGGCGCCGCCAACGTCATCCATGCCAAGGAAATCAAGGATGCAGCGGACCCGGCGGCAAAGCGAAAGGAAAAAATTGCGGAGTATGACGCCCTGTTTTCAAATCCCTACTGCGCGGCGGCGCGGGGGTTTGTTGATGCCGTTATCGTTCCCAGCCAAACCCGGCCGACGTTGATCGATGCCCTGGAAGTCATGTGCAGCAAACGGGAAACCCGTCCGCCGAAAAAACACGGCAATATTCCTTTGTAGGATAAGGACGTAACACATCGCTTTAAACGTCAAATGCCTCACGGAGAGAACATGGACAACAATAAAAAAAAAATAACGGCGGCAGCGGCGGCCGTGGTGCAGTACATAAAGTCGGAGGAAGCCTGCATGGCTGTTCACACAGCGGCGTGGCCAGTTGAAAAAAGACGCGTGGCCCCGGAAGTATGGGGATTGTCGGGCCGCCAGTCGCTGATGCAGATGCGCAGCCTGATGCAGATGAAATCGTTTCACTCAATGCCCAAACACTAGATGAAAAAAATATAAAGGAGAATTTTTATATGAGCGATCACAACCAAGTTAAAATGACACCCCTGGTGTATGGTCCGGACCGGCCCAAAGCCAAAAACCCTGTTTTGATACAGGACTTGACGCTGCGGGACGGCCACCAGTCGTTGTTTGCCACCCGGGGGCGGACGGAAGACATGATTCCGGTAGCGGAAATGATGGATGAGGTGGGCTTCTGGGCCATTGAAACATGGGGAGGGGCAACGTTTGACACCATGCACCGGTTCTTAAATGAAGATCCCTGGGAAAGAATCCGGACATTAAAGCGCTACATCAAAAAAACCCCTTTTTCCATGCTGCTGCGCGCCCAGAATCTGGTGGGGTACAGAAATTACGCCGATGACGTGGCCAGAGCCTTCGTGGAACGGGCCGCGGCGAACGGCATGGATGTTTTCAGAACGTTTGATGCGTTAAATGACTACCGTAATTTTGAAACCGTGGTCCCGGTGATCAAGGCCTGCGGAAAACATTTTCAGGGATGTATCTGCTACACCATGACCGAACCCCGGATGGGCGGCGACGTCTATACGCTCGACTACT
>CAYTSY010000023.1:0-31595 GCA_964440555.1 uncultured Desulfobacteraceae bacterium | reverse complement strand
CTCAAAATCCTCCGCTCGCAAGGGCATGGGAGTTCGATTCTCCCCTCCGGCACCATAAAAACATCAAGGGTTTACGTGATAAAGCGTAAGCCCTTTTCTTTTTACCTGCCCCCCCCGATCCGGTTTTTCGCATTTGCCGCATCCCTGGCCAGATCGGTATTGGGCGCCAATTCGATCACTCTTCCATACGAAAGCAACGCCTTGTCATGTTGGCCCGTCAGTTCGTAGGCTTGGGCCAGTTGGAAATGGAGCTGGGGGAAACGGGGGCCGAAAAGGACGGCTTTTTCAAATGACGCGACGGCTTCCGGATATTTTCCCATGGCCAGGCATGTTTGGCCCAGGCCGTTCAAAGCAACGATGAAGTTGGGTTGAACCTCGATCGCCTTCCGGTAATACACTTCAGCCTGCGCAAAGTCCTTTTTATTGTAATAGGCAAACCCCAAATTGGCGAAGGGGAAATGGGGGGTGGCGTAAAGCAGGTCATCGGCCAGTTCCTTAAAGCAGACAATAGCCGCGTCCCAGTCCTCTTTATCCAGATAAGTCGCGCCTAAATTGTTTTTGGCCTGGGAATAGTTGGGTTTAAGATCTATGGCTTTTTTGAAATGTAAAATGGCCTCATCGATCTGTTTTTTGTTTTTGTACGCGATTCCCAGATAATTATGGGTGATCGGATCATTTGGGTTCATTTTCAGCGCTTCCAGAAGCTCTCTGAGGGCTGTCGTGTAGTCCCCCTGCATGATGCTCGCCTCGCCTAAGTTGCGCTTCATGGTTGCATCATTTTTTTCACCGGCCTTTTCGGGTTTCGGCGTTGTCGCGCAAGAGATGGCGGCCAGCAAAAGAAAAAGAGTCATAACCAACAGCCTGATCCGCAAAGGTTTTCGGCGATGAGGGCGTTTATTTTCAACCCGCCGTAATTTTTTTTGAAGATTCATGTACGGTCCTTTTCTGTGTTAATCAGTTGGCCCACCCGATGGTGAAGCAGCATGATCCTCTGAAGCAGGCGCTCTCCCGCCGCCGTTGGATACAAAGATGACGTGATAGCCGGATTGAGCTAAAAATTGCACAAGCGCTGAACGAAACAGAGTCTGGGTAATCAGAAATTTTCCATGTGCTTCGACGTCAACGACAAGGCCCGGGATATGAATGTCAATATACTCATCGCCTGACCGGACAACCGGCTTAAAATCCAGATGTTCGGTAAAGGGAAAGTTCAGGGCGTTGAAAATGGTTTTCAACGCGGTTTGCCAGTCTTTGATTCCCCCCAGTTGAACAATATTAAGTCCTGTTTTCCGGATGGCGGTCAGCGCATCGCCATACAGATCGCCGTAATCCACAAGAAGCTGCCGGCCTCTAGGGGTGGATATGAGGTTGGACAGCGCATTGACCTGGATTCCCGCATAGGGAAATGAAATGTTAATCTTTTCCGAATAGTGGCATCCCATGGCAGTGATCAGGTCATCGACAATGCCGTTAAGGCTGTTTTGCGGCGATATAACGGCATTTTGGCTTTCCAGAAGGGGTGCGGGCGTGCCGGGGGCAGGGGCTGAAAGGCCAGCGCCGCTGTTGTCGATTTCCCGAATCATGATGCCGCAATCCTGTAAATAGCGGGTAAGCGAATCCGGGACCGGTAAATCGGCATTGTCTCTGAGAAAGATGCAGGAGATGTCTTTGTTTTGCCCGGAAGCCGAAGGGCTGGAACGGATAACCCACCTTGCTTTAATATCAACGACGGCGCCATGGTCGTCAAAACGCAAGCGGTTTTTCAGTTCGTATCTGTCGTCTGACGTCAATATGGCCTCCAGGACCTGCTCAAACGTGGCTTGAAGAGGAAGGGGCATGATCTTAAGATTTTTCCAGAAAGACATCATTGCATTCTTGTCCGATATTGAAAAATCGTCTTTTTCGCAGAACAGAATCCGGCTGCCGTCGTTTAATTGCATGACCGGATATCGGGAAAGGTCGATTTTAAAATCCTGTTTTTTTTGCCCTGGGAAATAGTAGGTCCCCTTGTCAAGGACTTTGGCATTCAATGCAGCCGCGGCTTTTTTCAAGGAGGCCCTGTTTTGGCCATGGGGGATTGTTGCGGTCGGCCGCATTGCCGGCGGTTTTTCTTCAGGCTGTTCCAATTGGGCAACAGCGGCGTGCGGCGATGCATCGCTGACGGGTTTATGCCCCGGGGCATCGGCTTTGGGCAAATCCTTGGGGGTGAGCAACGCTTTGACATCGATATCCGTGTTGATTTGTCCGGATGCGTCAAACAGGTCGGCATACCATGTTTTATCCTGAAGCCCGGGATCCGGAATATGGATATTCTGGCCGGGATAAATCCTGTTCAGGTCCGTTATTTCCGGGTTTATCAGCTTAAAGAGTTCCATTCCTTTGTTGTAAGGTGCTGTCCCAAACTTCCCATAACCAGAAGCAATGATAGCTGAAACATTGTCTCCGGGTTTAACCGTATAAGGGATGGCGTCTTTTTTGATGAAATCCGGCAACCTGGATATGGCGACAAAAGGTATTGTCACAACTCCGGATGACTGGCCCGGAAGCGACTCATTTTCGAGTTTTTTTAACGGGATCAGGATATGCTGTCCGGGAAGGATTTTGTCAACATCGGCGACATGGGGGTTGAGCCGTTCGAAAATGCTGAGAAATTCAGGGAAATCCTGCTCAGCGATCTGTCCTCTTCGTGCAAAGAGCTTGATCACCCAGTCGTTTTTTTGCACGGTATAGGGATCGCAGAGGATGTCCTGCCCCTGGTCCTGGCGAACAATGTAGTTTTTATTATAAAGATAACCGGCCGGCGCCGGGCAGAAAGTTGCCGTTAAAAACAAAACCGTAAACGCAATAATCGATTGCAACAATTTCCGGATCATCTTTAAACTGTGTGTCATTGGCGCATTAATTTTTTCAATTTTTCTCTCCCACGATAGGGGAGCCGGCTTTCAATTCCCTCCCCCCTTGACGGGTGAGGGTCAGGATGGGGTGATTAGTCTTTATGTTACCGCGTTTGCCGTGTCAATTTCAAGCAGGCGGCGATTTCATCGGATACCCGCTGAACAAACGTTTTCATGTCATCCGGCGCCAAGGGATTGCCCGGCAACGGGACATTTTTTAAATCCTTGGGATGAATATACATTGGCGCATTGATCAGCTCGGGTTTTGGTTTCACCTCGTATTCTTCCGGAAACCGGTTTTCAAAATACATATCCTGAAATCCCGAAAATTTTATGGCGTGGGCCGTGGAATCGAGAACGGCGGTATCCCCGGGGTCCACAATATTAAGCCGGACGGCTTCCACAAGTCCTGCCAAGGATTCCCCGCCATGGGTGCAGGCGATATGGCCGTTCTGGTTGGCGATAAGCTGCCAATCCATGATGGACTGTTCATTGACCCGGACAAAGAATACATTGGTCTTTTTGGATGTTTGATTATAGCGATCGGCCAGATACATGATTCTGGGCATGGACACCGGGTTGCCGATCATCGCCGCCTGGGCCACGCTCGGCTTGACGGCGACGGGCGTAAATTGTCTGCTGTTGGGGTCAGGAAGCTGATAATGCCGGAAAACCGGATCAGCATGGTCGGACTGAACCCCGATGATTTTGGGCAGTGAGTCGATAATGCCCGCCGCGTAAAATTTTAAGAATCCACTCATGACGGCCGAAAGGTTTCCGGCGTTTCCGATGGGAACAATGATGGCCAGGTCCCCGACCTGGTATTCAAAATCCTGTGCGATTTCGTATGAATAAGATTCCTGACCCAAAATTCTCCAGGCGTTTTTCGAGTTCAGCAGGGCCACGTTGTAATTTTCGGATAAGGATTCGACAATTTTCATGCAGTCGTCGAAAACCCCGGGTATCTCAAATACCGCAGCGCCGCTGCCCAGGGGCTGGGATAGTTGCTGGGGGGTCACTTTTTTGTGGGGAAGAAGCACTGCTGATTTTACAGCCGGTTTTAAGTATGCGGCATACAGGGCCGCAGAAGCGCTGGTGTCGCCGGTGGAGGCGCAAACTGCCAGCACATCCGAGAGGCTGCCTTTCTGAAGCAAATAATGAATATAACTCAATGCGCTGGCCATCCCACGGTCTTTGAAAGAGGCGCTGGGGTTCTGGCCTTCATTTTTATAAAAAAACCGGATCCCGACCTTGTCTCTTAACACCGGGTTGGCTTCGATAATCGGGGTATGTCCTTCACCCAGATACACGACCGCATCCAGGGGGACAGCCGGGCCGATAAACTCGTGATAGCGATAGATGCCTTTCAAGGCTGGAATTGAGACCATTTTTCGATAATCAAAAATCCGATGCCAGGTTTTGGGAGAAATTTCCCTCATCCGCCCGAAGTTTTTATCCTCAATCAGCAACACCTGCCCGCAATCCGGGCACGTATAAAGCAGTTTTTCTATTGAAAACTCATGGTTACATCCCAAACACCGGTAGACCGGGTCTCCGTTGATTTTTGGAATAAGATATGGCTGAATGTCTTTTGGGAAATCCTCTGTTTTCATGGTGTAATCGCTTCCACTCCCCCCATATAGGGTCTCAAGGCTTCGGGGATGACCACGGCGCCGTTGTTTTGCTGGCAATTTTCCAGAATCGCGGCAACGGTCCGGCCTACCGCCAGTCCGGAGCCGTTTAACGTGTGAACATATTCGGCGCCTTTTTTTCCTTTCCGTTTAAATCGGATATTTGCCCTTCTGGCCTGAAAATTTTCAAAATTGCTGCAAGACGATATTTCCCTGTAAACGTTTTGGGCGGGCATCCAGACCTCGATGTCGTAGGTCTTTGCGGATGAAAAACCCAAATCCCCGGTACACAGGCTGATCACCCGGTAAGGCAGGTTCAATTTCCGTAAAATGCTTTCTGCGTCATTAAGCAGCTTTTCAAGTTCATCGTAGGACGTTTCGGGCCGGGCCAGTTTGACCAGTTCCACCTTGTTGAACTGATGCTGCCGGATCAGACCCCGCGTGTCTTTTCCGTATGATCCGGCCTCGGAGCGAAAACAGGGCGTATACGCCGCATAACACACGGGCAGCAGGGCTTCATCCAAAATTTCACCCTGATGAATGTTGGTTACCGGAACTTCGGCGGTGGGTATCAGAAAATAATCCCATCCCTCCAATTTGAAAAGGTCGGCTTCAAATTTGGGAAGGTTTCCCGTATGAATCAGACTCTGCCGGTTTACGATAAATGGCGGAAGGATCTCCGTATAGCCGTTTTCCTTGGTGTGAGCGTCTAACATAAAATTGATCAACGCCCGCTCAAGACGCGCGCCCGCGCCAAAATACAGTGGAAAACGCGCACCGGTGATTTTTGCGGCCCGGTCGAAATCAAAGATGTTCAACCGATTGCCGATTGTCCAGTGAGGCTGGGGCTCAAAATCGAAAACCGGCGGTTCGCCCTGGATTTTGACGACGGGATTATCTGCTTCCGTTTTTCCAACAGGCGTTGATGTGTGAGGAATGTTGGGCAATTGCAGGAGGATACGATTAAGCTGTTCGTCCAACTGCCCCTGTTGTTTTTCAAGATCTTTGATTTTGTCCGACACCTCTCTCATTTCAAGAATCAGGGATTGGCAATCTGCCTTGTGTTTTTTCAGGTCAGCGATTTTATCCGAGACCAGGTTTCTTTTCCACCGCAGTTCCTCCAGTTCCAAAAGAACGGATTTCCTGATTCCATCCAGAGATGTAAAGGCTTCAACGTCAAATTCCGCACCCCGATGGGCCAGAGAGATTTGTACCAAGGTTAAATTTTGATGAATATACTTGCTGTCCAGCATGGCAGTACCTGTTTTTATTTGGATTACAGTGCCCGGTGGCAACGTAAAGTCCCGGTGCGGCAGACTTTGCGGGCATGCTGTTTTAATGATTAAAATATATTATGGACTTCAATTTTAGTCAATGATTATTATAAGTTGACTTTATAGGTGATTTCGGTATATTAGAAACCTCTATAAACGATTGCCGGAGAAAAATCATGGATGATATCCGAGAAACAAAAAGCGAAATCCGTAAGGAAATATCAAAACGATTAGGCGACCTTTCCAAAGATCAGCTTTTGGCAATAACCGATGGGGTTACAAAGCAACTCTTTGAATTTGCTAATTTTATTGAGGCAAATATTGTTTTGCTCTATATCTGGAAAGAAAATGAAGTCTCAACCGAAGCGATCATCAAGCGATGTCGCGAGTACAACAAAGTGGTGGTTCTTCCCGCTTTTAATATTGAAAAACATACAATGAAATTGATGAAAGTGGACAAGCCGGACACTGACCTCGTAAAAGGTCCCCGGGGGATGTTGGAACCCAACCCGAATCGTTGCAAGGCCGTTCCGATAGAGATGATCGATATCGCTATTATTCCAGGCACCGCATTTGACGAAAAAGGGGGACGCATCGGGTCCGGGGAAGGGTATTACGACAGGCTGATGCCCAAACTCCCGGTTACCACGAGAAAAGTCGGGCTGGCGTTTGAGCTTCAGATTTTCCCGCAGGTTCCCATGACCTCGCATGACCGGTACGTGGATATTATCATCACTGAAGAGCGGATCATTTATAAAATATGAGGTCGGAAGCTTGGAAGTCAGGAGTCAGAAGGAATGCTTTCTTATTCATTCTGTATTCTGACTTCTGCATTCTTATAATTAATTATGGCATTATGGCGTTGCCGGATTTAAGATTTTTTCGAGTTCCTGAAGATTATCATCCTCTCCTACCGTAATCATCGTGTCTCCAGGCGTAATGACCGCTTCAAAGGAAGGGTTGAACAGCATCTTGCCGTCGGGTTTTTTGATGGCGATGATGATGAGGTTAAACCGCTGCCGGATTCCTGAATCTTTCAGCATCAGCCCGGCCAGAGAGGACTTTTCAGTCACGGGGATTTCTTCCATTTGAATATCTTTATGGTGGTACGAAAATGCCAGATCGATAAAGTTGGTGACCGTAGGGCGCAATATCCGTTGGGCCATGTTGCGGGCGCCCAGTTCGTAGGGAGATTCCACGGCGTTTGCACCCGCCATTTTTAATTTTGATTCTGACGCGCTTGTGGTCGCCCTGGCTATGATATTGATGCCGGGCGCCAGTTGCCGGGCGCTAAGCACGAGAAAAACATTGTCCACATCTGTTCCCAGTGCTGCCACCAACCCTTTGGCATGCTTGACCCCGGCTTTGGTCAACGTATTTTCATCAGCGGCATTACCGGCGACATAGAGTACCTGGTCTGCCTCCATGACGGGAATAAGTTCAGGACTATTTTCAATAACCACGACGTCAATGGCTTTTCGCTTGCTCAGATTGGCGCAAAGAACCCTGCCGATGCGGCCATAGCCGCAGATGATATAATGATTTTTCAGTCGGTTGATCTTTTTATCCAACTTTCTTCTCCCCAGGATGATTCGCATGCGGCCTTCAACCATAAATTGAACGATGGCGCCGGCCGCATACAGGGTAATCCCTGTCCCTGAAAAAATAAAAAAAATCGTAAAAAACCTTCCGGCCGTGCTGATATCGTGAACTTCCTTGTAGCCGACGGAAGCGACCGTAATAACAGCCATGTATAAGGCGTCGATAAAATTCCATCCCTCGATCGTCATATAGCCGGTGGTGCCGATGGCAAGGATGGTCAGGAACAGCAGAATAGAAACCTTGAGATGTTTTGTGCTCTCCATATGTGCCGAATTTTGTCCTCGATTTTAAATTTCTCATAATGTTAAATTTTGATTGAAAAATCAAGGGCTTTTTAGTATTAAAAATGCTTTGTCAATGAAAATAAGGATCGGCCGGGGATGCTATGGATATGAGAAAAGATTCCTTGAAATTTGAAAAACAACGGGAAGAGATGATTAAAAGGCAAATCGAAGCCCGCGGGATAACGGATTCCAATGTACTTTCAGCCATGCGAAAGGTACCGCGGCATTTTTTTGTGAGCGAGGCATTGATGGATCAGGCCTATGGCGACCATCCGCTTCCCATAGGGGAGCAGCAGACCATCTCCCAGCCGTATATTGTCGCTGAGATGACCCAGGCGCTGACGCTGGATAAAGAAGATCGTGTCCTTGAAATCGGAACCGGCTCCGGTTACCAGGCGGCTGTTTTATCGCAAATTGTTTTTCGCGTTTATACCATCGAACGGATTTACTCTCTTTTTGTCAGGGCGAGAAAGTTTTTTGACGAACTGAAGTATTATAATATTGTGACAAAATATTCGGATGGGACTTCCGGATGGCCGGATGAAAGCCCGTTTTACGCCATCATGGTCACCGCCGGCGCACCGGGAATCCCTCATGTATTGGTCAACCAGCTCGCTGTCGGGGGACGGATGGTTATTCCCGTGGGTGATCAGCATACACAGGAACTGGTCAAGATTATTAAGGATGAGAAAGGAATTCATCAGTCCAATCTCGGGGGGTGCAGATTTGTTAAGCTGGTGGGCGAGCATGGATGGCGGGAAAATTAGCCGACGGCCGACACTAGCTGCATTTTGAAAATCCGCACGAATGGCAAACCAGACATCCTTCCTCGTGAAACAAAATATCGCCGCACTCCAGGCAGACTCCCGACATAGCCCCGGTTTCCTTAAAAGTGGAAGCTGTGACGTCTTTGAGCACCTGCGCGATGGCATCCGGACAAGACAACACCATTTTGCCGTTTTGCCATGCGGGAGAGGGGCATCGAATGCCGATGAGCTGTTTGATGACGGCGTCCGTCTTGACGCCGGAACGCAGGGCCAGCGATGTCAATCTTCCCGCCGCTTCAATTTGCGATGATGCGCAGCCCCCGGTTTTGCCCATCTGAGCGAACACTTCAGAGGTGCCCTGCTCATCGTAATTAACGGTCACGTAAAGATTCCCGCACCCGGTTGTGATGCGTTGCGTGATCCCATGGGTACGCGCAGGCCTTGCGCGCGGTGCGATTTTGGGCGATTCTTTTTTATCTTCACCAAAAGACAGTACCTGATTGTCGCGACTGCCATACCGGTAAATCGTGAGCCCTTTACATCCGGTTTGCCAGGCCAGAAGGTAGGCCTCCGTGATCTCTTGTGCTGGTGCGTCATTGGGGAAATTGATTGTTTTGGAAACGGCATTGTCCGTATATTTCTGAAAAGCTGCCTGGATTTGGATATGGCGCTTGGCGGATATGTCGTGGGAAGCAGCAAAAATCCGCTTGATTTCGTCCGGAACCGAGGCAATCGATTGAACGGATCCCTTATTTGCCGTTTCATCCAAAAGTTCTTTTGAGAAAAATCCCTTCTCTTTTGCGGCATTGATGAACAAGGGGTGAATTTGGGTCAGTGTTTTCCCCTCCAGCACATTGCGCACATGGGCCACGGCAAAAATCGGCTCGATACCGCTGGAGGACCCCGCAATCAGGCTGATGGTTCCTGTCGGCGCAATGGTCGTGGTGGTGGCGTTGCGCATAAAAGGCGTTTGAGGGGAATCATATCGGCTGCCTTTGTAAAATGCAAAGTTGCCTCTTTTTTTTGCCAGCGCTGATGATGCGGACTTAGACTCTTTTTGAATAAACGACATGACGGTTTCCGCCTGCCCGACCGCTTCATCAGAATCATAAGGGATTTTTAACCGGATGAGCATATCGGCGAATCCCATGACCCCGAGCCCTATTTTCCGGTTTCCCCTGCTCATGTGCTCTATGGCGTCAAGCGGATATTTGTTGACTTCGATAACATTATCCAGAAAATGGACGGCATCATGAACAACGGTTTTGAGCCGGTTGAAATGAATGCGGTTTTTCACCACCATTTTGGATAAATTGATCGAACCCAGGGTGCATGACTCATAAGGCAGAAGGGGCTGTTCCCCACAGGGATTGGTGGATTCGATCTCCCCCTTGTGGGGCGTGGGATTGTCCCGGTTGATCCGGTCAATGAACAGAATTCCGGGTTCTCCGGAGTTCCATGCCGAATTGACGATCATGTCAAATATTTTTGACGCTAAAACCTGATGCGAACATTGGCCGGTCCTCGGATTGACCAGATCATAGGCTTTTCCGCTTTCAAGCGCTTCCATGAACAGGTCGGTCAACGCCACGGAAATATTAAAATTGTTTAGCCGGTCGGGACTGGCTTTGGCGTTGATAAAGGCCTCGATATCCGGGTGATCCACGCGCAATATTCCCATATTGGCGCCTCTCCGGGTCACCCCCTGTTTGACCGTTTCCGTGGCCATGTCAAAAACAGTCATAAAGGAGATGGGCCCGCTGGAGATTCCCGCGGTGGAAAGCACCACATCGTTTTTGGGCCGTATCCTCGAGAAGGAAAAGCCGGTTCCGCCGCCGCTTTTATGAATCATCGCCGTCTGTTTCAATGTTTCAAAAATGCTTTCCATGGAGTCTTCAATGGGCAGGACGAAGCAGGCGGCAAGCTGGCCCAGTTTACGGCCGGCGTTCATCAGCGTCGGAGAGTTGAGAAGAAACCAAAAACCCGAGAGAAGAATAAAAAACTTTTTGTCGTATTTTTCTGCATCCGCCTTTGGATCAAAAAGGATGTCGGCGGCTGCAATGGTTTTCGCCACCCGGTGAAACATGTCTTCCGGCGTCTCCATGACATTGCCGTGCTCATCTTTTTTTAGATACCGTTTTTCCAGAATAATTTTTGTGTTTTCCGAAAGAGATAAAGTCATATTTTTTTCTTTATTTTGAATGCAAACGGATGGGGGTTACGCATTGTGCCCGTATTTGATCTTCAATTTTTCACTGACCGGCGCCGGCACCAGGTCGGCCACGTCTCCGCCGAACCGCGACACTTCCTTTATAATCGATGAACTGGTAAATATCCACCTGAAACCGGTCATTAGAAATACCGTCTGGATTTCCCGGTTCATGCGGCGATTCATAATGGCCATCTGGAATTCATACTCAAAATCAGATACGGCCCGCATCCCTCTTAAGATGGCATGGGCGTTTTTCTGCTTTGCATAGTTTACCAGCAATCCGTCAAAGGAGTCCATTTGGACATTGGGGTATTGTTTAAACGTTTCACCCAGCAATTCAAGCCTTTCCTCAACCGTGAAAAGTGACTGCTTTTTGGGGTTGATCAGTATGGCGATGATGATTTCATCGAAAAGCGCCAGTCCTCTTTCAACAATATCCACATGGCCGTTGGTCACAGGATCAAAAGAGCCGGGATATATGGCGAGCCTTTTCATTTGATGCAGGTCCTTTCTTCATTTGCGGGGTCATAGGTTAAGAAGGTAATCAGCGTTTTTCCGTATTTCCGTTGATCCACCATGTCGTATCCCGGCGTATGCGGGGCAATGAGGTCGCGGATCGCATGTTCAATGATGACCAACGCATCCGGTTTTAATTTTTCCAGGCGGCGAAGGTGATCCAGAGCAACGGGAATCAAATTCTGCCCATACGGCGGATCCAAAAAGACGAAATCGAATATCTGGGGCATCGATTTCAGGCAATCCAGATTTTTAGCGATATCCCATAAAAGGAGGTGCGCTTTTTTACCCAGATTGCAGGCGCATATATTTTTTTTTATGATTTCCATGGCCTTTTTATTCATATCGATAAAGACGGCAAACCCGGCGCCTCTGCTTAACGCTTCAATTCCAAAGGCGCCGGTTCCGGCAAACAGGTCAAGGACCGTGGCGCTTTTTACGGCATGCCCCAGAATGTTGAAAATGGATTCCCTTAAGCGATCGGCCGTAGGGCGGACCTCGTTTCCCGGAAGGGTGGAAATTTTTTTCCCTTTTAAACTGCCGCTGATAATTCTTAAGCTCATGGGGTCTGTCTAATCATCCGGGTCGCCGCAATATTTTTTAATATAGTCGGCCTTGACCCCGATGGCTTTGGCTGTTTTTTTAATGTCATGCTCAAATTCCTGAATTTTGCGTTGAATGAATTCTTTTTCAAATGCTTCCCTGGCCTTTTTTAATTCATTTATGGTAAAGAGTTCGATGGGTTTGTTTTTGTTTTCAATTTTGCTTTCGGGTTTGTACAGCAAAGAAACGTCTTTTGGTTCAATCACCTCTTTTTCCACCATGATCGTCAATCTTTCGACAAAGTTTTTTAATTCACGAACATTGCCGTGCCATGGGTATCGGCGCAGCAATTCGAGGGCCTCCAGTGTGATGGATTTTTTCTTATGGCGGGTACTTGTTTTTGATTCCGATATAAACGTGTGGACTAAAAGGGGGATATCATCAGCCCGCTCTCTTAACGCCGGAACATGAATGGGGATAACATTCAACCGGTAATAGAGGTCTTCGCGGAAGTTTCCCGCATTGATTTCCGCCTCAATATCTTTGTTCGTGGAGGAGATGATCCGCGCTTTCAGATCAAGGGGCCGGCTGCCGCCGACTCTGTCAAATTTCAGCTCCTGAAACACACGCAGGAGTTTGCTCTGGATTTTTTGGTCCATATCGCAGATTTCGTCCAAAAAGAGGGTTCCATTGCCGGCCAGTTCCAATTTCCCGGTTTTTTTCGGGGATGCGACTTTTTCATTGCCGAAAAGCTCTACATCCATCAGATCTTCTGAAATTGCCGCACAATTGACGTCAATGAGTGGATAATCGGCCCGGGGACTCAATTGGTGAATGGTCTTTGCCACCAGTTCTTTGCCTGTTCCGTTTTCACCGGTGATAAGTATCCATTTATCGGTGGGGGCTGCGGCCGCGATCTGCTTTCTTAATTCAGTGATTATCGGACTGTTCCCCGTAAGCGTATGCTTTTCCAGGGTTTTTCTTCGGAGATATTGGTTTTCTTCCTCAAGACGCCTGAAATTAAGGGCATTGTTTATGGTCACAACAATTTTATCGATGGACAGCGGTTTTTCAATCAGATCGAAGGCCCCCATCTTGGTCGCTTTCACAGCAGTTTCAACGTTGCCGTGACCGGTGATGATCACCACTTGGATATGGGGGTTATATTTTTTGATCTCCTTGAGCGTTTCAATACCGTCAAGCCCGGGCATCCAGATATCTAACAGAACGAGATCCGGAGATTCTTCCTCGATCATTTTTAAGGCTTCATATCCATTTGAAGCCGTCAGTGCTTCAAAGCCTTCGTCGGAAAGAATTCCGCTTAAAGATTGAAGAATGGACGGCTCATCATCGACGATCAGTACGGTCGGAAACATAACATAAATCCTTGTTTGGTCGGTTTTACAAAAGGTCGCCCGGCAGATTTTCAGGGCATTGAAGGCGCCCTTTTACACTGCCCTTTTGTTAAAGCCAAGGCAAAATTCGCTGCAAACGAAAAAAACGTTAATCTATGCGGCAACCGGCAGTTCAATGACAAATTTTGCTCCCCGGGGTTGATTGTCCTGTACGCTGATCCTGCCATTATGATCCATGATAATGTTATTGACAATGGTTAGCCCCAACCCCATTCCAGTTTTTTTAGTTGAAAAATCAGGCTCAAACAGCCGGGTTTTCTCTTTGTCCGGTATGCCTGTCCCGTCGTCGGCAACTTCCAGACGAACCATTTTCAATATGGGATCATACGTCATGTCAACGGATATGTGACCTGTATGTTTAATTGCGTAAACGGCATTGTCCACCAGGTTGATCATCGCCTGTTTAATCTGCTGACGATCCAGATTGAGCTTGGGGATTTCGTTTTGGAGGCTCAAGACGAATGTAATATTGTGATGGCTTTCCCTGTAAAGCGCCACGGTTTCCTGAATGATGGAGGCCAGATCGCAGGGCTTCGGGTCTGCGGTCGGAAATCTGGCAAACGTGGCAAACTCATTGACCAGATTGCGGATCAGATCCACGTGATCGATAATCATCTGCGTACACTCCTCAAAAACCGCGTCATTTATTTTTTCCGCGTATCTTCTTTTTAATCTTTGGGCGCAAAGCGCTATGGGCGTGAGCGGATTTTTGACTTCATGAGCGATTCTCCGGGCGACCTCGCGCCAGGCAAGCATTCTTTGGGCTTTTTCCAGATCCGTCAGGTCATTAAAGACCATGACCACCCCCATTTGCTGACCGGATTCGTTCTTTATCGAATTAACATGGGCCCAAAAGCTGCGGGGTCGGCCGTCTATATCCAATTTCAAGGGGAGTTCGGCGTCATTACTGTTTGAGCGGTTGAATTGCTCTATGATCTGATGGATGAACAGCGGTTCCGAATTCCCGGCTGTCTGGTCATTGTATTTGTTTAAGTATTGATTTGCGTTTAACCCGAGCATCTTTTCAGCGGACCGGTTTATCATGGAGATTCGCCCATCGGACTCCACGGTGACAACGCCGGCGGATACATTTTTTAAAACAATTTCCATATAGTTTTTTCGCGCTTCAATTTCGATGTTTTGCTTTTTGAGCATCCGGGTCGAATGTTCTATCTGCTCTCTGCCGGTTCTGAGATCCTTTGTCATTTTGTTGAATGAATTCACTAAAGTTCCGATTTCATCCTTTGCTTTGAGATCAATGCTGAAACTTAAGTCTCCTTCGGCGATTCTTCTTGTGCCCTCTGCCAGATCCATAATCGGGATGCTGATCGATTTTGCCAGGGCAAAGCCGAACCATATCGCGCAAAACATAACCAGAAGGGCGACAATGGTAAGCGTGATGTAGTAACTGACCTGAATGGGCGTTTTTAACAGCTTGATTTGCTGGTAGCCCTCAAATCCTCTTGAAATCGCTTCCATACTTTCCGATAAATCAGGAGGGATTAAAAAAGATAATACCACCAGCGCCTCGGCCGATCCAGGGCCGGCTGACACGGGAACCGTTCCGATAGTTCTGATCAGCTCGCCGTTGGGCACACGCTGAGAGATGGCGGCAAGGCCTTTTGACCGGAGTGCTTTTTGCAGTTGGTTGGCAGGTACGACATCAAAAGCCTTGTCCGACAATTTTTCAGATAATGCATAGAGGATCCGGTTTGAATGAATGTCGTAAACCTCAACCCCGGGAATATTGAATTCACGTTGAACCACCTGGATGTAACTGGAAAGGGCATTGATCTGGCTGGGTTCGAGCATTTTTTTACTGCTTATTTGAAAGGAAATTCTTTCCAGAAAAAACCGGCTGTTTTCTTCGGTAAGTGTATAAAACCGTCTTCCCACGGATAATGATTTTTCCAGGGCCTGTTCCACCGGCACATTGAACCAAAAAGCAATGGAATTATTGATAAAATTGATTGAAAAGAAAAAAAGGACAATAGTCGGAAGCAGGGTCAGCGCAATAAACGACACCACGAGTTTTGTTTTCAACCTGGCGCCGGTGATGTCTCTTTTCCGGTCGTAAAAGAGCTTTACCAGGTTTCTGAATACCAGAAATATAAGCAAAATCAGCAGGAGCAGATTGATATTGATCAAAATGAACATTAAAATCGTATTCGAAACCGGAATATCAGCGCCGAAATAAATGATTCGATTCTCAACAGTGGTCAGGAGGATGACGATCAGTATAACGGCCGCAATGAGGATTCCCTCGCGTTTGCGTTTTTGACCTTCCTGTTCGTAGTGTTGTGATAATGATGATGCTTTGCGGTTGTTTTTCATGGAAAAACGGCTCAGGTTGTACCTGTGATTTCCGGATGGACACCAGGTGGTTTAATATATAAAATCAATTGTGTACCAATCGGTTTCAAAATCCCATAGCGAAACGAAAAAAAGAACATGGTGGAGATAAAACGGAAGAGTTTTTTTACTTAATTCGGCTTTAACGCTAATCTGGTACTGCTCCCCTCTTTTTAGATCTTTTAACCGGACAATTTTCAGGCCGTCAATTTCGGTCATAAATTTTTGAGCCTCTGTTAACGACTGCGTGCTTAAGGTTACATCGTTATCCCAGAAACGTTTTATCAGATATTCTTTCCTTAAACTGTTATATTTCAGTATATGGGTGGTTTTCAATGAGGAGATTTTTTGATCGGGCCATAGATTCCTGACACGGTAGAGATGAACAAAAAAAGAAAAAGTGATCGGGACGCCGCTTAAAGCGGCTTTTTGCATTTTATCGGTAAACGCCCCTTCAACATTCAGAAATACCAGTAAATCGTCGCGCGTGTTGGTAACGATGATACTCTCTAAACTTGCCTCTTTCCCCGAAGCCTGAAATGGGGATAAAACCAGCAGCAGGCATAAAAAGACAATCCCAGCTCTAAAATGATATTTTAATGACAAGTTAAGCATTTTCCCGCAAGATGGCGGTTCTCCATGATTGTTTGTTGGAGAAAAATTCGGACAAAAATGCGTGATTAAAGGCATGGCCTGATTTTTTAACGATGACATGTCCTAAAAAAGGCATTCCCAAAAGGGAAAAGTCGCCGATGCAGTCGAGAATTTTATGACGGACGAATTCATCCGGGAATCTCAGTCCTTCCGGGTTGATCACCCTGTCGCTGTCTAAAACCACGGCATTTTCCAATGATCCGCCCCTGGCTAATCCATGCAGCTTCATCAGTTCCAGTTCCTGAACAAAACCAAATGTTCTGGCATGGCTGATTTCACGGGAAAAAGATTGCGTAGAAAGGTCAATGGAGAACTTCTGCTTTTGAATGACCGGGTGGGCAAAGTCGATGGTGCAGGTAATCTTAAACGTCGAAGAGGGATATACGCCGACGAACTTGCCGTCTTTTTCGATTTCAATGGGTCTTTTGACAATAAAGGCGTATCGGGGAGCGCTTTGCTCACAAATCCCGGCTTCAAGCATCAATTGTGTAAAAGGGCCTGCGCTGCCGTCCATAACGGGGATTTCGTAGGCATCGAGTTCCACCAGGGCATTGTCGATGGAAGTTCCGGCAAAGCCTGCCATCAAATGCTCGATGGTGGATACAATAGCGCCGTTGGAACCGATAACCGTCGCCAGACTGGTATCCACGACCATTTGAAACAGAGCCGTTATGCACGGGCTGTCCGGCAGATCGGTCCGTTTGAACTTGATCCCGTGATTTTCCGGCGCCGGCTTAATGGTCATATGCACCGGATTCCCGGAATGCAATCCCACTCCCGAACATGAAACAGGCCGGGTTAAGGTCCTTTGGTTAAGAGACATCGACATATAAAATATCCCAATAGAAAATTAAGGCCATCATGTACCCTTTGTTTCATATTTTATGCATAAAATCAACCGGTCAAATTATGGCTGATTCCGCCCAAACGATTGTATTATGTATATTTAGCTGTTATTCTTAGTCTCTATAAAAAATACCGGAAATAACAGGGGTATATTATAATAAAGGAGGAAGGATGCTGGCTGGAATCTTTAGCAGTGCGGTGGTCGGTATCGATGCCTATCTTGTTGAAGTTGAAGTAGATATCCAATACGGACTTCCCAATTTTACCACCGTGGGACTTCCCGAGGCAGCGGTGAAGGAAAGTAAGGAAAGAGTGAAATCCGCCATCTGCAATTCGGGGTATGAATTTCCCAATGACAGGATTACCGTAAACCTGGCGCCGGCGAATGTCAAAAAGGAAGGAACGGGGTTTGACCTTCCCATTGCCGTCGGACTGCTATGCGCGACAGGGATTTTGTCCTCCAAGGCTATTTTAAAATATCTGTTTGTGGGAGAACTGTCTCTGGATGGCCGGATCAAGCCGGTAAAAGGCGCCTTATCCATCGCATATGCCGCACAGAAGGAAGGGTTTGCGGGCATTGTCCTCCCCTATGAAAACCGCCGGGAAGCAGCGGTCATTCATGGAGTTGCGGTGATTCCGGTAAGCCATTTGTCGGAACTGGTCAACTATTTCAGAGGAATGACGCATATTGAACCCGAGCCGCCGAACACGGAGCGTGTTTTTGATGCCCGGGAGGAGTACGAAGTCGATTTTTCGGAAGTTAAAGGACAGGAACACGCAAAACGTGCGCTGGAAATCGCCGCCGCAGGAGGCCATAACCTCATGATGATCGGTCCGCCCGGATCCGGCAAGACCATGCTGGCCAAGCGTCTTTTCACAATTCTGCCGCCGCTGACCTTCGAAGAGGCTGTTGAAACGACCAAGATATACAGCGTCGCCGGAAAATTGGCAAAAGACCACGCGTTGATTACGCGAAGACCTTTCAGCTCGCCGCACCACACCATATCCGATGCAGGCCTGATCGGCGGGGGGCATTACCCGAAACCGGGCGAGGTGAGCATGGCCCACAACGGCGTTTTGTTTTTGGATGAACTCCCTGAATTTAAAAAACATGTACTTGAGGTGCTTCGGCAACCCCTCGAGGATTCAAGCGTGACCATTTCACGGGCCGCGGGGTCCATTTCCTATCCGTCGAACTTCATGCTGGTTGCGGCCATGAATCCCTGTCCCTGCGGATATTTTTCAGACCCCAAGCATGCCTGCGTGTGCAATCATCAGCAGATTCACCGATACCGTTCACGGATTTCCGGACCGCTTTTGGACCGCATCGACATCCAGGTGGAGGTGCCGGCGGTGGTTTACAAGGATCTGATGGCAACCGCGGACGCCGAGTCCAGCGAAGTGATCCGTGCCCGTGTGTCCACGGCAAGAAAAGTTCAGGAGAATCGGTTCGACAAAACCAGAATTCACAGCAACGCGAAAATGGCCAACCGGCATATGAAGCTGTATTGCCAGATCGACAAGGAGTCCGGCGCTCTTCTGGAATCGGCCGTGGACAAGCTGGGGTTGTCCGCCCGCGCATATAACCGGATTTTAAAAATCGCCCGGACCATCGCTGATTTAGAGGGCAGCGCGGATATCCGTGCAAATCACGTGGCCGAATCGATTCAGTATCGGAGTCTGGACAGAAAGCGGCTTTAGCATATATGAATCATAACAGGTAAAACGTAAATCACCATGCGTTGGCCTTTACATCTTCCCATCACGGTTCATGGCATAGTGCGGCAGTAAAACGTGATCCCTGGCAATGAGCGCGGCGCCGAGCGCCCCGACGATTTGGGGTTCTTCGGGCACGTTAACGTGCTGACCGGAGCGGGCCCTGATTTTGGCGACAATCCCCGTATTTTTGGCGACACCGCCGGTCATGGTCAGTTCCGGCTCCGGCTTGACCCGGTCCATCATTCCGGAGATCCGTGACACGATGGCCAGGTGAATTCCGTTCATGATGTCTTGCTTGGGGATGGATTGGGCAACCAGGGAGATCACTTCGGATTCGGCAAATACCGTGCACATGCTGCTGACCGGAATTTCCCGGGTGGAGGTGAGGGATAAGGGCCCCATTTCTTCCAGTCCGACTTCCAGTGCCCGGGCCATGACCTCCAGAAAGCGTCCCGTGCCGGCGGCGCATTTGTCGTTCATGGCGAAGTCCGCCACCTTGCCTTTGTCCGTCAATCGGATGACCTTGCTGTCCTGGCCGCCGATGTCGATGATCGTCCTGGTGAGGGGAAAAAGGTGAAAAGCCCCACGCGCATGGCAGGTGATTTCCGTGACGGTTTTCCGCGCAAAATCCACGCTGACCCGGCCGTACCCGGTGGCAACACAATAAGATACATCATTATCGCCCAGACCGGCGTTCTCCAGCGCCTCCCGATACGCTTTTTCTCCGGCGGTTTTGCTGTTGGCGCCGGTGGGTGCAATGCAGTAAGAGACGACTTGGGCGTCCTGATCAAGGATCACGATGTCGGTGCTCAGAGAACCGATGTCGATGCCGGCAAAATACGGATGTTTAATAACGCAGCCCTTTCTTTTCCAGAAGCATTTCCATGAAGGCATCGGCCCGGGTTTCAAACTGGGCCGATGAAAAATTCCGGTCGTCCATGTGGTCGGCATCAATAATCAGGGAGGGAATTCCCAGTTCTTCCTCAAGTGCCCGTTTGATGTCCATCTGCCCGAGCGTGATCGGCACGCAGGATTTGTTCCGATGCAGGAGTGCCCCGTCAACCGCATAGTCCCGGCAGGCTTTGAGCACCATTTCCTTACGCCTGTTGATGGAAACACAGGAAACCAGGGGGTAGGACATCAGGGATTTTCTGGCCAGACTCTCTAAAGGATGGTCGGGATCAAGTCTCAACGACCAGGCGGCGGAATAGGTTTCGGCCACCACCACGCCGCCCATTTTTTCAAAATAATTAAACAGGCCCATATTGTACCAGAGCGGGATGTTGTCCCAAAACAACCGGATTTTTTCCTCTTCAATCATCCCGATCCCGTTTTCAGCCCGTTCCCGCACCTCATCCCGGACCTTGGTCAGGAAATCCACGGCAATCTGTGTGCCCTGGCGGGTAACCATCACAAACATGATGCCGACTTCGGCCGCGGAGATGGGGGTGGGAATAAATCGCCGGAAGCTCATGATCTCGTCCCACAGTGCACAGGCCTGATCGGAAAGCGCCACGGTTTCCCTCAACCGGTCATACTCCAATTTTCGGCCCGTGGTTTCCGTCAGAAAACCAATCAGGCGTTTCATTTCACTGACCGCATACGCCAGGTGATGGGATTTAATATCCTCCACCGCCACCTGCGGCAAATCTCCGCAAAAGACTTTGGCTTTGGGGAAGCGATGTTCGATGGCCTGTAGGATCTTCATGGCCGGGTTGCAGCCGCCGCCGGCAGTGATGATAAAATCAGGCTCCGGCAGCCCGCCCAGGGGAACCCCGGCATCATTCATCGGACTGTGAATATAACCGATAATATTGCGAAGATATCCGCACAGATCCCGGGAATAGCCCATGCCTTCGCTGATTTCAAAATGCCGGGGCGTTAGCCCGAAAGCGGCGCAGACCGGCGACCAGTTCTCCGGGAATACCGGCTGCAAACCCATGGCGTAAAAGATTTCAATGGCCCCGTTCATCGGCGGCATCCAGCCGACAGGCTTTCCTCCGGCTTTGGCCGTGTTGCATTCGAGATAGAATTCGGCCACCAACCGGTTCAAATCCTTTGCCGTCTTCAGCCGCTTTTGGGCTTTTCCGCTCTTTTCCATCTCAGTCTCCGATCATTTCAAAGAACCCTTCAAGCCTGGTCCGAAGCTGTCCTTCCATGAGGCCTGTTTCTTCCATTTCAAAAATCATGCCCGGTACGCCTTCTTTTTTAAGTGCCTCAAATAAAATCGGCAGATCCGCCAGGTGAGGGGTGCAGAATTTTTGCAGCAGAAAAACCACGCCTTTGGCGCCGGATTCCCGGGTTAAATGGATGAGATGCGAAGCCCTGTCAACGGCTCTTGCTCTTGCGGGGCAGGGAAATCGCCGCATATAGCGATCGATCAACTGATCTACCGGCCCATCCCCTTCACCCGTTGCCGGATGGAAATGGCGAAAACCCGTACACAGATCATCGGCAACTACCCGGCCCCCGGATTCTTCAAGCACGTCAAGAATCCTTGGTGTTTCAACCAGACTCCCGGATACCAGGACGGGCACGCCGCAAGGAGCGGAAGGGGTGATATTTTTCAGGGTTGCCGGCAGTTTTTTCAGCTCTTCCAGAAAATCTTCGGGCCGCATGACAAACCCGGCTTGGACCATGGTAAGCATCTCTCCGGCGTTCAACGGCAGCCGCCCGTCGTATCGTAACTGGTACAGGGCAAGCACCGCCCGCCTGATTTCAGCATATAAACGCAAGGATTTTTCCAGGGATGCTTCCGAAAACCGGCCTCCGGCCTGGTTTAATTTTTCTGCAAATTCCCATATCCCCGACCTTAAAAACCGGCGCGCTTCCGGGGTGTCATTGTAAGGCAAGGGCAGGCTGTGAAAGATCTCTCCGCCGATGTTTTCCGCCCAGATATTGATCAGACCGCAGGCCGCATCGCAGGTATACCCCTGGACCACGCCGCTTAAGAATTTATATTTCCCGTTTAAAGCATCCTCTAAGGTGCGCCTCAGGAAAGGACAAATGAAATTGGGGGTCAGCGCATCCGCTCTGGTGGTCACCGTTGCCTCGCCCATCAGGCGTATGGGGATAAAATTCGCGGCGTGGATCAGTTCGACAGGGGTATAGGTACAAAAATACCCCAATATTTTGTTTCCGGAGACTGCCAGGGTTTCAAATCGCTGCCTTCCGGATCTGATTGCCTCTTCAAAAGGCGCGATGGATAGGGGCGTCATGATCTTCCCCATTCCTTGTTTCTCAGGGCAAATCTTCTTAATTTTCCGGAAACCGTTTTGGGCAGCGCATCGACAAATTCTATCTTGCGGGGGTATTTATAGGGTGCAGTCTCCTTTTTTACATGCTCCTGGAGTTCAGCGGCCAGCGCATCACTGGCTTTATAGCCCTGTGCCAGCATGACAAAGGCCTTGACCACTTCCCCGCGGATTTCATCCGGACTTGACACCACCGCGGATTCAATGACCGCCGGATGCTTGATCAGTGCGCTTTCCACCTCAAAGGGGCCGATCCGGTATCCTGACGATAAAATGACATCATCGGACCGGCCGATGAACCAAAAATAGCCGTCTTCATCCACCCTTGCCCGGTCGCCGGTCAGATACCACTCTCCTGAAAACACGGCAGCGGTCCGGACCGGTTCTTTCCAGTATTCCTTAAACAAGCCCGCAGGTCTGTGGGGCGTGACGCGAACGGCAATATGGCCTTCCATCTCCGGGGGCAAAATATTACCCAAATCATCCACCACCCGGACATCGAATCCTGGGGCCGGCTTGCCCATGGAGCCGATACGGGCTTCAAGACAGGGAAAATTTCCCACCAAAAGGGTAGTTTCCGTTTGACCGTAACCGTCCCGGATGGTGATACCGGTATCCGACTTCCACACCTCGATGATTTCAGGATTCAGCGGTTCGCCCGCGCCCACGCAATGGCGGAGCTTGGGGAATTTATATTGGCTGGTGTCCTTAATGACCAGCATCCGGTAAATTGTCGGAGACGCGCACAACGTGGTAATGGGATAACCGGACAAAATTTCCAGGAGCCGCGTGGGGTCGAACCGGTCGCTGTGGTGGACGAATATGGCGGCGCCGCAATTCCATGGCCCGAAATAACTGCTCCAGGCAGCCTTGGCCCATCCCGTATCGGTAACATTCCAATGCAGGTCATCCGGCCGCAAGTCCAGCCAGTAGCGTCCGGTTATCTGATGGCCGATGGCATAGGAGGCGTGGGTGTGAAGGGCCATTTTGGGTTGTCCCACCGTCCCGGAGGTAAAATAGACCAGGCAATTGTCTTCGCTTTTTGTTTTTACGGGTTTAAACGAATCAGAAGCCTTTTTCATCTCATCGTCATAAAACAACCATCCGTCCCGGGGTTCGGTGATGATGATTTTTATTTTGACGGAAGGACATTTTTCAATGAACTGGTCTAATTTTTCCGCAGTTTCAGTATTTGTGACAATGCAAACGGCTTCGGACTTCTGAACCCGGTATTCCAGGTCTTTGGCCGTCAACTGGGTGGTTCCCGGCGCCAGAAGCACGCCCATACGGATGCAGGCGGTGACCGTCTCCCACCATTCTATATTTCTGGGCAGGATCAGCATGACCACATCGTTTTTTTTCACGCCGCTGCGGGTAAGCACATTGGCCAGACGTTTGGAGGCATTGCTGATGTCCAGAAAGGTTTTTCGGATTTCATGGTCCTGGTCGTCCACCCACAGCATGGCCAGTTTTTCAGGATCCGCCGCCCATTTATCAACCACATTCTCTGCAAAATTGAAATTTTTGGGGACCTCCCATTTAAACTCTTTGTATGCCTTTTCATAATCGGTCATGTTATGCGTCTGCATGGTCTTTTTCCTTGTCTAAAGATACCTGATTTCGAACAATCCGGATTCAGCAAAGGCCGTTTTGGTTTTCTGAAAAATACTAAAAAGCGGCGCCTTCGACCTGAAGCAATGCGGAGCCACCCCTGTCCCGCCTTGTCTGTATAACAGAACTTGTGGGAAATAACAAAAAATATTGAACCCGTCAAAAACTGAAGCCGCGCCATTTACGTCAAAATGGCGCAAAGACATTCGTTTCCTCCTTCTGGCATCTGACGTCTGACTTCACGCCAGATTTTCGGCATATATTTCGATCGGATGCCTGACAGAGATGTTGTGGTTTGACCTGGACAGCAGATCCGAGAGATGGATCATGCAGGCCGGGCATCCCGTGGCCACGGTATGACAATGAGTTGATAGAATGCTTTCTCGTTTCCGGCTTCCGATGCGGTCGGACAGGCCGTAATGGGAAAGCGTGAAGCTCCCTCCCATTCCACAGCAGCGGTCCGGCTTTTCCATTTCAACCAGTTTGTAATGGGAATTGGCCAGGATCAGGGAACGCGGCTCCTGATATATTCCCAGGCTTTTTTTTAAGTGGCAGGGATCGTGATAGCTGACGGTTTGCACCTCATGAACGTTTTCAGGAAGACCTTTTTTCAGGTTGCAGGCGGCGGCGACAAATTCGTTGATATCCAGGGTCCTTGCGCCAAGGGCTCTGGTTCTAACCTTCATATCCCCATCATCGCCGGTTATCATCGGCCAGAGTTTTTTAATGGTATAGGTGCAGGTCGCGCAGGCAGTGACCAAATAATCGAAATCATAGGCATCAAATAGCCGGAGATGATGATCGATCAACTGCTTCATCGTGCCGGCATCGCCTGACGAAAGGGCAGGGATGCCGCAGCAACCCTGTGTTTCGGGGACAATAACCGCGATGTGGTGATGATGAAAAACCGCCATGGCAGCCTCAGCGATCCGGGGCAGAATTTTATCGATCAGGCATCCGGTGAAAAACAATATTTTTATGTCTGATGAAACATCTTTTTTCGGGTGCGATCTGATGCTGTCCTGAAATGAGATCGGGGCCAAGGGGAGGAAGTGCCTCGGTGGGGAAAACCAGGGCACGAATTTGAGCGATGACGTGCCGATTGTATTATTTTCCTGTTTAGTCGCCCATTTTTGAGCTTTATGGGCCCATCTAACAGCCCGGTCAAAGTGTTTGGGATTGGCCAGCAGGTTTTTTAAAACCCGCCGTTTCATTGCCGGCAAACCCATTACGGCCGCTATGGCAACGCGCGCTTTTAAAAAAACTTCCGTTGCATTGACGCCGTTGGGGCAAATGGCCGCGCACGAACCGCACAGAAGGCATCGGTCCAGACGCGCTGCCGCACCCTGAGGAGACGCGAATATTTCTTCCAGCAATCGCTCCAGCAGGGCCAGCTTTCCCCGGGCCCCATCACTCTCGCGGCCGGTTTCCAAAAAAAGGGGACATGCGGAAAGACACATGCCGCATCGTGCACAGCGGGAAAGGTCGATTTCAATGTCTTTGAGCAGCCGTACAAGGTCCTTTATCGTGTGCATTTTTTAAGGTCTCCGGATTTTCGTATTTTTTTCTTTTACCAGCTTTTTAATGCCCGGGCAATTTAATATCCCAAGGCCGTCGCAGCGCCCAAAATGATCCCGGAAAACCCGTAAGCACGGAGTGTCGAAGAAATCCATGCTCCCATCAAATAAGGGATCATCCTCTTATGTCACCTAAATGGCTGTAACCATACCAGACAGCTTCAGTTATTTTTTAGATTTTTAAGGCTTCTATTAAATAAATCGGATATTAAATGTTTTTATTATTACCAAAAATTACTTTAGAATTGACATTCTTTTGCATCCTTTCTATGAAACAATCCGATCGATTTCATCACATCGACGGGTAATAAATATTTGTAAAAAGGAGAAAGAAAAAAATGAGAAAAACCCGGGTATTTATCGCATTTATGGTTTTGAGTCTGTCCGGTATGGTTTTTACTGGAATGCTGAGTGCCGGTCAAGGCGCGATGTCAGATACTTCAGAGAAAAACAGACCTTACACAACCTATTCTCTGGGAGAAGTGGTGGTCTCGTCTTCCGCTCAAAGCGGGGACACCGCGGGAACTGTTGCGCGAGTTTCCGCCGGTGACATCGAAAACAGCGGTGCCAGAACACTTGATGAAGTGTTGGATCTGGTTGCCGGGATCAATGTCCGGGTGGGGGGATCCGGAACGCCCCGGATCAATATCCGGGGGTTCAGAACCCGGCATGTGACCTTGCTTCTGGATGGGGTTCCGTTCAATTCCACCTATGACGGCCAGTTCGATCCCACAACTATCCCGGTGGAAAATATTGCTGAAATCAAGGTGATTACCGGCGGCGCCTCTGTTTTATACGGTCAGGGCGGCAACGGCGGCGTGATCAACATCATCACCAAAAAAGGCGCCAAGGGCGTTCACGGGACGGCAACAGGAGAGGCCGGATCGGAAAACGCCCGTCTTGGGAGGTTTTCGGTTTCCGGAGCAAATGAAACCCTTGACGCGTTTATCAGCGGCAGCATTTATGAAAAAGACGGGTTTCCCCTTTCCGATGATTTCGACGAAACCGCCGATGAAGACGGCGGAGAAAGGGAAAACAGCGATTTTTCACGAAAAAACGTGAACGCCAACCTGGGGTATTCCCCCAATGACCAAACCCTTTTCGGCTTCACTTTCGGACATCAGGAAGGGGACAACGGGGTCCCCGGCATCGTCAATTACGATAAAAACGACCCCTTTACAAAAAAAATCAAATACGACCGGGTTGACGACATGGAAGGAAACGCGGCCCAGATCGCATTCGGCCACAAATTCGCTTCACCTTTCGGAATAAGGAGCTGGCTCTACCTGAATCAACAGGATCTCACGGAAAACCGGTATGACGACGATACCTATGGCGCGCAGACACTCAACGGTTCGTATTCGCAGGATTCCTCCGCGAATATATTCGGGGCAAACGTCCAGTTGGCCTATGATTTAAAAGCATATGGAACCGCCACCCTGGCAGTGATGACCGAAACCGATCAATGGGAAGCCGACGGATTTCTGATCAATAAAGGCAAAGCCGGGCCGATCGATGTGGATGAAGACTACAACGTCCATTCCGCCGCCGTTGAATACACCGTCATCCCGGTTGACCGCCTGCACCTTGTTTTTGGATACGGCTTTTTTATGATGAAAAAAGACGATGGCGGGGATGAAAACCAGTCTTCCTGGATGGCGGGCGCCGTCTATGACCTGTTCGAAAAGACCCAGGTCAAAGGCTCATATGCCAGAAAGGTGCGGTTTCCGTCCATAAGCCAGCTTTACGATACAAGCGCCGGCAACGCTGATCTGAATGCGGAAACCTCAGATCACTATGAGACTGGGCTCACCCAGCAGATCTTCGACGATACCAGCCTGTCGTTTACTGTTTTTCGTATTAACGCGGAGGACCTTATCGAGAAAGACGCCGCAGATGTATACCAGAATTTTCAGGAATACCGTTTCTCGGGAGCTGAAATCGGCGTCGAGACCCACCCTGTTGAGGATCTGACACTCCGGGCTTCGTACTCGGTTCTGGATTCCAAAGATGAATCATCCGGTACGCAACTGGATGAACTCGAGCATCGTCCTGAAAACACATACGCATTGGAGGCGACCTACCGGTTCGGATTCGGTATGAGTGTTCACGGGGACATCCTTCGTGTTTCCGATCAATACTTTTATGACAGCGACAACAAAGATCCGCTGTTGAAAAAAGAACTCAATGATTATACGCTGGTCAACCTGAAATTATCCCAGAGATTATACAGGGAAATGGTTGAAGCATATATCGGCGCGGACAATCTGATGGATGAGGATTATGAGCAAAGCTACGGCCTGCCGCAGGCCGGCAGAACCGTATATGGAGGAATGATATACCGTTTTTAACCTATGCCGCCTTCTTTATTGAAAATAAGCGATTTTTCCTATGCATATCCCGGCGCCGGCGATTTTGTCCTGAAAAATATTCATATGGACATCAACGCCGGCGAATGCCACTGCATTGTCGGCCCCACCGGTTCCGGGAAGTCCACCCTTTTGCTGGCCGTAAAGAAGCTTCTTCCGCCCGGAAAACACTCCGGTGAAATAACATGCCATATGGATGAAACATCCGGTACGCCGATCGGCATTGTACTCCAAAATCCGGAAACCCAGTTGCTGGGGACCACGGTTGGAGGCGAGGCGGCTTTCGGACTTGAAAATATAGTCGTTCCTGCCCCGGACATGAAGAAAATTGTGAAAGAAGCCTTGTCCGCTGTGGGACTTGATGTTCCTCTGGGGTTTCCGGTCTCGGGACTTTCCATGGGGCAGAAATACCGGCTGATTCTGGCATCTGTTCTGGCCATGTCTCCTTCGCTGATTCTGCTCGATGAACCGGGGGCCCAACTGGACTTAAAAGGGATTCAAAAGCTTAAAAAAATAATCCTTGGCTTGAAAGAAAATGGCGTCGGGTTTCTCATATGCGAACATCATCCGGATTTATTTTCCGATCTGATCGATATCCAGTGGGAGCTGGATGAAAGCGGCCGGCTCATCAAAGCGGACCGGAATTTGCTGCCGGCTTCGTCTCTGGGGCCTCCCGGCGGGCGTGGCCAGACGCAGGCCGGTGAGAAAGTCCTGGAAGTTGAAAACCTGTCTTCAGGCGCCGTTGGACCGATCTGGTCTTCGGCGACCTTTGAGGTCTATTCGGGCCGACGCGTGGGTATTTATGGGGACAACGGCACGGGAAAAACCACGCTGCTCAGATGCATTACCGGATTTTTGCCGGCGCTGGGCGGAAAGATCTCGGTTTTTGGGAACACGCCGGTTCCCGGAAAATTGAGAGGACGTGTCGGGTGCCTTTTTCAAAATCCCCAAAAACAACTGTTTGAAAATACGGTTTTTGACGAAATCGCCTTTCCCGTAAAGCGGATGGGGATGGACGCCGAAAAGGTTCATGCGGCTGTGGATGATTTGCTGACCCGGATGGAAATGCAGAACCTGGCCCATTTGTCTCCGCACAAACTGAGTTTCGGACAAAAGCACTTGGTGGTCCTGGCGTCCGCGCTTATTTTTTCCCCCTCCCTTCTGATTCTTGACGATCCTTTTGCCGGCCTGGATCAGGTGTGGCGAAAAAAGGCCTTATCCGTGATGGCCGATATGTCGCAAAATTACAAGATGACCTGGATATGGACCGGGCATCTGCCGGATGAATTCTGCCGCTGGGCGGATATGATTTTTCGCGTGCAGGGGGGTAAAATTGTCGGCGATGCCTGAAAAAACATCCACATCCGTTCATGAACCGCGAGGCTGCCGACCGCCGTTATCCGTGGACAGGCCTTTCCCGGCCGGATTGAAACTGATGATCTGCATGGGTCTTTCCATTGCCGCGTTTGCAACCCGGACGCCCATGCCCATAGGCGTGCTTTTCCTGTTGAACGTCGCACTCCTTCTGGGGTTTCGCAGCGGCCCCATAACCCTTCGCCGGGAAATCAAGGTATTATGCTGGCAGACGGGGGTAATCACGGGGCTTTATACGTTGCGCTTCGGTCTGAAAGAAGGGATTATTCCCGGTTTACTGATCTCGGGGCAATTATTTCTTGCTTTTTTCCCCGGAGTGATTTTTATTCAGACCACGCCCCAGACGCAAATTGTCATGACCCTGGAAAAGATCATGCCCTCCCGGGTCGCGTTTGTTCTGGCCATGAGCATCAAGTTCATTCCCATCATGCTTGGCGAAATTCGGATCATTTACGAGGCTCAGGTGTTTCGAGGGGCGAGAATTCTTCCCAAAGACCTGTTAAACCCTTTTCATTGGACGGATGTGATGCACTGCCTCCTTTTTCCGGCCATAGTGCACGGCATGGTGACGGCCAATGAAATCGCAACAGCGGCAAAGGCCCGGGACTTTGGGAAATATGATGAACGAACCCATTGGCCAGGTGCTTAAACCAGGGGCTTAACCGGGTGCTTGAATGGAAACTAAACATCGACTGTCTTTGAAGGAATCGCTTTTCCTCGGATTTTGCGCCGTATTCATCGTCGTCCTGCGGGCCGCTCTGAGGCTTCATATGAGTATCCCCGGGCATTCCATGTTTTTTACGATCTTCTTTCTGATGCTGGCCAGGGGATGCGTCGCTTATCGGTTCTCCGCAACCGTAACAAGCCTCATCGCCGGCGCCCTGGCCATCCTTCTGAGTATTGGAAAAGGCGGTCCGCTCATCCTCTTGAAATTCATGCTGCCCGCCCTTGTTGTCGATGTCGGGGCCATGATTTTCCCCTACGGTTTTGCCGGTTATGTGTTTTGCCTGATTCTGGGCGCGCTTGCCGCCTCCACCAAGTTTCTCGACACGTATTTCATCGACTACCTGATCGGAATGGATCCCACCGTGAATTTGCAGAAAGCGTTTCTTGGATCGTTTTTCGGTTGCCTGTTCGGCATGGCCGGAAGCCTGTTCGTTCCTCCGGTACTGAGTAAACTGACTGCGCACGGCATTATTCATCAACATCTGGGCCGTCATGACCCAGCGACCTCCTTCGGAGAAAAGAAACCATGAAAATATATATCGGGTTTGACGACACGGATATTTTAGGCGCGGACCGGGGCACGGGCAAGCTTGTCCGCTGGTTTGAACAAAAACTGCCGGAAGAATGCCGGATGTGGGGCGTGATCCGCCACCAGCTTCCCAAACTGAACGGTATTCCGTATACCTCCCACAACAGTTCCGCGTGTATGGTGGTGGAAACGGAGTTCCCGGAAATAAAGGATCTCCTCATCCAAAGAGCGGTGGAGCATATCCTGGAGTATTTCATGGAAGGCAGCGATCCGGGTTTGTGCATTGCAACCGAAGACAGCCCGGCAGTACAGGCGTTGACGGATTTCGGCCGCCTGTGCTGTTCCCGGATCGTTACCCAGAAAGAAGCCATGGCGGCCGCATCCCTTTCGCACCTTTCCGGGCATGGCGGTACGAACGACGGCATTATCGGCGCAGCCGCCGGCGTGGGGTTGACACTTTCCGGCTGGAGCGGCAGGTTCGTGGAATTCGGCCGGTTAAGGGATTACCCCGATACGGCCGCAGTCCATGAATTTGAACAAAACGGCATTCAAGTCCTCTCCATTGACCGCAACGCCCTGGTACCCTGGCATGATCATGCCGTTGAAACCCACGGATGGGTTCGTCCCCGGTTATGGGGCCACGGTGCGGTTCTTCCGGTAACGAACATATCCGAAGGCCGGTGGCGTGTAACCGGATTAAAAAACAATGCAACGGATGCTTGACAGTGAAAAAAAAATTTGGTAATCGGCAAAATACTATGAAACACGGTCTATCGATTACATTCCAGGCTTTCTTTTTCGGGTTTTTTGGTTTTTTTACCAGGACCTGTGGCCTGGATGACGTCGATTGATCAAAAAGTCATCTCAAAAGGGCCGCAGGTCAAAACCGGCGGCCCTTTTTTTATGTCCAAAACATGAGAGCCTGCCGATGGGACCTGCCGGGCGCAAAAAATGAAGGAGGAGTTATGCAACTCGGCAAATCGATCAGACTGGAAAGAATTTTCAATCGCAACACGCACAAAACCATCATCGTCCCCTTAGACCACGGCGTCAGTGTAGGGCCGATTTTAGGCCTGGTGGACTTAAGGGACACGGTGAACAAGGTGGCGGAAGGCGGCGCAAACGCCGTTCTGATGCACAAGGGGATTCCCCGGAGGTCCCACCGGGGAAGCGGCCGGGACGTCGGCCTCATCATTCACCTTTCGGCCAGCAGCAGCCTGTCTCCGTACCCCAATGCCAAAACCCTCGTGGGAAGCGTCGAAGACGCAATCCGACTGGGGGCGGACGCGGTATCCGTTCATCTGAATCTGGGCGATGAAACCGAGCGGCATATGCTCAGCGAGATGGGCCGGATCTCCACCAGCGCGGATCAGTGGGGGATGCCGCTTCTGGCTATGGTCTATGCCCGGGGACCGAAAATCGAAAGCGAATACGACCCCGAAGTCG
>CAYTSY010000022.1:5820-31965 GCA_964440555.1 uncultured Desulfobacteraceae bacterium | reverse complement strand
CCAACATTCTCTTTTTATTCATCCAAAACACACTGACATGATGAAAAAACTGTTTATCTGTTTTTCAGCCGGTTGTCTCGGGGCTTTGGCCAACAGCCTGACCGTGTGGCTGTTGGGTGGTTGCGGAATCACACAGTCGATGGGCGTTATGATTTCCCCGCCGCTGACCCCCAATTGGCTTTATCCCCGGATTGTCTGGGGAGGGCTGTGGGGGTTTTTGTTTGCTTTGCCCGTAATGAACTCGAAAACATTTTCTAAAGGCGCTGTGCTGAGCCTTTTTCCCACCTTGTTTCAACTCCTAGTCGTTTTTCCTTATCAGATGAAAAAGGGTTTTGGAGGGATGCAATTGGGAACATGGACTCCCGTTTTCGTTGTTTTTGTCAATTGGGTATGGGGCGTGACCACTTCCGTTTCAATTAAATTGTCCAGATAAATGCCGGATAAATGATTGGTTAAAACCCGCTGTTCCCCCCCCACTCCTCCCGTCGTAATGATTTGCCTTGTAATTTGTAACCCCTTCATATAGAGAACTAATTTTCCGATAACAGTAAACCATTAACAGAACAAAGGTATTTTATATGGGACTTCCCGAGTTGAAAATTGGGAGCCTTGTCAGCCAACTGCCTATTATTCAGGGGGGCATGGGGGTGAGGGTTTCCCTTTCGCGTCTTGCTTCGGCCGTGGCCGAGGAGGGCGGCATCGGCGTCATTGCGGCGGCGATGATCGGCATCAATGAACCGGATATTGCCGTCGATTCCATGATGGCCAACATCAGGGCATTAAAAAGAGAAATACAAAAGGCCAAGGAACTGACCAAAGGGATTCTCGGCGTCAACATCATGGTGGCCCTGACCAATTTCAGCGATATGGTGAAAACCTCCATAGAGGAAGGCATTGATGTCATTTTTTCAGGTGCGGGCCTTCCGCTGGATTTGCCGGGATACTTAAAAGACGGCTGCAAAACAAAGCTTGTGCCGATCATATCCTCCGGAAGGGCCGCCAAAATAATGTGCACCAAATGGCTGCAGAAATTCAATTACCTGCCGGATGCCTTTGTGGTTGAAGGCCCCGAGGCCGGCGGCCATCTGGGCTTTAAGCCCGAACAGATCGATGATCCGGTTTTTGGTCTGGAGCAGTTGATCGTTGAGGTTGTCGAAGCGGTGAAGCCTTTTGAGGGAAAATCCGAAAAAAAGATACCGGTTATCGCGGCCGGCGGCATTTACACCGGAGCCGACATCAAAAAGTTTTTAAACCTGGGAGCGGCCGGCGTTCAAATGGGAACGCGTTTTGTGGCGACGGATGAATGCGATGCGGATGCGGCTTTTAAGCAGACGTATGTTGATGCGGAGGAAAAAGACCTGGTGATTATCAAAAGCCCGGTGGGTCTTCCCGGCCGGGCGATATTGAATGAATTTATCAGCAAGGTGAATGAGGGCATGAAAAAACCATTCAAATGCCCCTTTCATTGCATTAAAACCTGCGATATCGACAAAAGCCCCTATTGCATTGCCGTTGCGCTTTCCAATGCCTGCCGGGGAAGGCTGAAGAACGGGTTTGCGTTTGCAGGCAAAAACGCCTTTCGGGTCAAAGACATCGTCTCCGTCAAAGAGTTGATCACTGAATTGAAAAAAGAATTTGCTCTGGCGTGACAAAGATCGTAACGCGTGAATCGGGAAAAGAGTATTACAGTTGAAAGTTGAAAAAGACGAGCAAACCATCAACCATCAACCGGCATACGATTCACGGGCCTTATGAACGATAAGCGCGTCATCGTCGTTGATCAGACCATCCGGGAGGGGATGCAGTACCGCGGACTGATGTTTTCCCTGGAGGAGAGAAAGCAGATCCTTGAATTCCAGGAGAAGCTTAACATCGACATTTCCCAGGCCGCCTACCCGCCGGCCCATGTCAGCGAGGGGTTGCACCTCAACCATCTCCATGAGTTTACCTCGGCCCAAGGGTTCCATATCCGGGTCGCCGGTTTGTGCAGGGCTCTGCCCGAAGATGTCAGGGGGATGATCCAATCCGGAATTTCGGATTTTCATCTGCATTCGGGAATCAATCAAAACATGTTGGACCGGTTCGGCGAAGATGAGCTTTTCCGTGAGGTGAGAAATTCGGTCCGGCTTATTCAAAACGGCGTCGATCATCCCTGCATCAATCTGGCTTTTGCCGATATCGGCCGGACCGATCCCGCCCTGTTGAATACTTTTGTCGATTATGCCGTCGAAGAGTTACAGGTGGATATCGTGAACCTTCCCGACACCTCGGGCAGCATGGCGCCCAATGCCTATCATGACGCCGTCCGCCGAATCGTGCTTCGGATACAAAACAAACCCGCACGGATCGCCGTTCACTGCCACAATGACCTGGGCATGGCCAATGCCAACACGGTTTTGGGCGTGATTGCCGGTGCATCGGTTATCGAGGCCTGTGCGCTCGGGATAGGAGAAAGAAACGGAATCGCCGATTTATATGCCGTATGCACGGTTTTAAAAGATCAGGGGTATGACATCCGTGTAAAAACCGAAAACCATGATGCGTTTAAGGCCTATTATGAATACATCCACCGGTTATGCGTTGCCAAGACCGGTTTCGGACCGCTCAATTACAATACGCCGGCATTCGGAGAAGCCGTAAAGACCCATGTGGCGGGCACCCACGGCATTATTGAGTACGGCATGAGTGATGAAAAAAAATATTTTTTAAACGTCTTGTGCGGGAAGAATCTGGTCAAGGCCTTTTTAACTCAGAACAGCATCGCCTATGATCCGAAGAAACTCACAAAAATCGTTGACCGGATAAAAGAGAAAAGCGCGGCGGAAAGCAGGCCCCTCACCTTGGACGATGTCCGCTTCATCGTCGATGAAACCGGCTGATCCTTTTGCACTATCCATAATTCATCACTCCTCATTCATCATTTTTTTTACTTCCTTCCGGGTCATCGTGTAGAGCAAAAAGGTCGTAGCCGTACAAATCGAAGACAAAACCCAGGCCCAGGCATATGAGTGATTGCTGTCGTGAATCCAGCCGAAGATAACAGAACCCGTACCGCCGACAATCCCGATGGAGAAAATAATCAGACTGAAAATTGTTGCCAGGGCATACCTGCCGAAGATATCGCCCAGGTATGCGCCCCAGGCCGGTCCCACCAGACCGCCGAAAAAGCCCATCAACGATGCTGAAGTTACAAACCAGAAGAGAGAGTCGATGCCGGCTGCAAAAAGAAATACCGCTGCATTACAGGCCAGACCGGCGAGGATGATGGGTTTTCGTCCGAAACGATCCGACAGCGGGCCTCCGAACATGGCCCCGACCATGGAAAAAACAGCGCTTAACGCTACGCTCAGCTTGATATACCCCATGGCGTCGGCTGTCGGTACGTCAAGCGCTTTGGCGATATCCATCCCCCAGTTGGCGATATGACCGGTTATTCCGATTGCCGGTATGGCGCTGATGGATCCTCCCACGATAAAACACCAGAACGTCCGGGTTTTCATGGCGTCTTTCACCGTCCAGATTTCTTCGATGCTTTGGACTGCTTCGGGAAGACTTGTGGAAGCAGACGGTTCCTCCTGCGTGAAAGTTGTCTCTCCATCCGGCAAGAGTCCCATAGATTCAGGATTTTTTCGGATGACGATTCCGGCCATCGCAATGATGGCGGTTCCCAAAAACAATCCTAAATACATCCAGCTTTTGCGCCAGCCGAATCCGGCGATCATGCCGGGTATGAGCACGGCCATTACGACGCCCCCCAACCCGGCGCCGATATGGGTTAAGGCAAGCGCTATTCCTGCTTTATTAATGAACCATTTCCTCACCGTCCCCAGAATCGGCACGGCCAGCGTAAACGCCACGCCGATGGCCAGAACGACGCCGTAGTAGATGTAAAATTGCCAGAGATGCGTCATGGTGGAGGTAAACACCAGACCCAGGAGGATGATCACTCCCCCCAGGCACATGATGACTCTGGCGCCGTATTTATCCACGAAATATCCGGCGGCAATAACGGTAAAGGCATACACCCACATGTGAAGCGTCAGCCCGAAACCCAGGCTGGCTCTTGTCCAGCCCAGGTCATCGATCAGGGTGGGGAAGAACATGGTAAAGGAAAAACGGCTTGAACCGGAGAAAAGTCCGACCACCGAGCAGGCCATGACCACCCACCAGCCATAAAAGAATTTTTGTTTTCCGGTTTGATTTGAGTTTTTCATTGGATCCTTATGGTGAAGAAAGTTTACTCCGAAGGAATCAATTATATATGAACAAAGGAAAAACGTTTCAGATGGAAAGCTTGTGCAAGAAAACGAATAGAATAGATAACGTATTGAAAAACGATGAATTAATAAACCATCAAACCGTCATGAAGTCAAGATGAATTGAGACCCCATTCAAGCGGCAGTTGCTTCTGCCGGCTCTCCTTTTTCTTCCGGGTGCCTGAGGCTTCGTATGCCAGCAGGCGATCTTCGATGTCTGCGATAAACGGAGACCGGATTCTTTCAAGGGTTTTTCCGTAAATCTTTCTTTTTTTCGCCCAGGAAAGGTAAAGATGATCCTTTGCCCGGGTCATGCCTACGTAAAACAGCCGCCGCTCTTCTTCTATATCCGGTTTGCTGTCGCCGGGCCGGATATGTGGAATCAGATCATTTTCGCAGCCCGCAATAAAGACGACGGGAAACTCAAGCCCTTTGGAGGCGTGCAGGGTCATCAGGGTCACCTTCTCGATACGCGGGTCATACACATCCGCGTCGGTCTGAAGAGAGACGGCGGAAATAAAGGCCCGGGGATCGGATGCGTATTTTTCTGAAAGGTCAAACAGAAAATACAGCCGTTCTTCGGGGATTTGCAGGCGTTTTAAGGCCGGTGCAATCATCGGCGCACGGGAGAGGTGTTTGAGCCGGTTTAAGACGCTTAAGTCCCGGGTTTCTTCGCGCAGAAGCTGCACGTCGTGAACGAAACGGTCCAGTTTGAGCTGGTCGCCCGATGCCATGCCTGGAATGGGGAACCGTCTTGCATGGGAAAGAACATCGTTTAGGCAGCAGCGTTTTGTATAATGCCAGGTTTTGAAGGCATGAATGGCTTTACTGCCGATTTTCAGCCCTGATATTCGGATGATCCTCTCCAAATCGGGTAAGACGGCAACGCCTTCCACGAGTTTGAACAGGCTGATGAGTTCACGAAGGCCTTTTTCTTCAAACAGGGCGGCGCGGCTGGCAATTCGGAAAGGAATATTGGCCTTGCCCAATACGTCGGCAATGACGGCGCTTTGTCTTTGGGTTCGATACAATACGGCAAAATCCGAAAAACTCCTTTCCGGACCCTGCTGTGAGCCGTCAACCGCGTTGAAATCCATGGAGTGGAAACCGATTCCGCCCACGGTTTTTTCTATGGCTTTGCCGATGGCCACGGCTTCGGCCTTTTCCATTGCCGAAGAAAGGATCGTCAACGTCTTTGCGCCTTTTATTCCCGAATACACGCGCCGGGAGCGGTCCCCGGTTCCGGCCTGGTTCCGAATCACCTGAAACGACCCTTCAAGAATGATTTCCGTTGAGCGGTAGTTGCGTTCCAGGGTGATGACGGCCGCGTCCGGGAAATCCTCGATAAACCGGTTGAAATACGACCGGTCCGATCCCCTGAATCCGTAAATGGCCTGGTCCGGATCACCGATGACGCAGAGATTTTGCGCTTCCTGAGAAAGGGCCCGGACGATTCGATACTGGCCGAGGTTTAAATCCTGGTATTCATCCACAAAGAGGTGGCGATATTTTTGCCGGTAAAAGCGGCTGATCTCCGGATTGTTTTCAAGCAGCCTTACGGTGCGTAGGATCAGATCCTCGTAATCCATCACTCCCTGAGAGGCCATCATGTCCTCGTACATCCGGTACATTCCGGAAAAATAGGCAGCGGGCTCAACCGATGGGAGGACGACAGAGGAGAGATCATCGCCGGGCTCAAGGAGTTTTTGCTTTGCCGAAATGATCCAGTCAGCGTATCGGGCAGGTCTCGCGGGCAGGCCCGGCGTGGTTTTTTTGAATTGCGTGTAAGCTTCGGCAAATACGATGCGCCGGTCGTGGTCATCGATAACGGATTTATGGGCAAGGCCTTGGGTTTCACAGTACGCGGAGAGTATTTGGCGGCAAAGCGAATGAAATGTCGCGACCAAGGGCAGGGCTTCGCCGGTTTTCTCCAATAAAGCCGCCAACCGCTGTTTCATCTCCAAAGCCGCCTTGTTGGTGAACGTAAGGGCCAGAATATTTTCGGGCAAAACCTGTTGTTCTCTGATGAGGAAGGCGATCTTGTGGGTCAGGGTGCGGGTCTTTCCCGTTCCCGGGCCGGCAACAATCAGCAACGGAACGCCAAAACGGCCAAGGGCCTGTTGCTGCTGTTCGTTCAAGCCTTCGGAAATTGAGGCGGTTATTTTTTCGGGTGAAATATTCCCCTCCAACGGGGGCGTGGCCGGGGGCAGCCGGTGCAGCTCCTCCCCGGGTTTGTCTGTTGTGCTTTCACGGGGGGAGACCGTCGTCTTTTGAATTTCCGGAACCGGTACGGTAAAAAGCGGGTGCTGCCCCATCAACTGCCGCCGTTCGCCGGCATCAAAGATATGAACCTTCCCATACTCGCCGTCATAACCGGGGGATATCTGAATCTGTTTTGTCCTCATCCGTAAAATCGCTTCTCCCAGCAGGGGGATGCCGGCCCGGTTGATTTCATCTATGGGCAATTCATGCAAAATTGAAAATTCGGGTCCCAGCGCTTCCGTTGCCCGGGCATAACCGGCGCCGACTTTTTTCGATTGGGCTCCCACGGTGAAAATTTCAGCCAGGATATCGGTCAGGGGAATAATGCTGACAAACGGATGGGTCCTTTCCGGAAGGATGCCTTCTTCCCGGTCGGACAATTCCATGACCCGGTACAATACGCCAAGGGTCAGGGGTTTGTTGCAGACAGGGCATATCCCCTGTTTTGCCATGCTGTCTAGGGGGTGACAGCACAGGTTGCATTTCCGGTGGCCGTCAAGATGGTATTTGCCTTCTTCCGGATAAAACTCAAAGGTTCCCGTGAAGGCTTCGGGATCACCGGTCTTCAGGGCCCGGCGGATGGCGGGATAGCTCAATTCGGTATGAAAACGGTTGGCTTCTCTTCCGAGATTAAACGGGGAGTGCGCATCGGAGTTGGACACCAGGGTTAAGCCGTCTAAACCCGATACCCGCCAATTCATGGCCGGATCCGAGGACAGGCCGGTTTCAACGGCAAAGACCTGCGGCGCCAAATCTTCAAAACACTGGCCCATGGAATCAAAACCGGATTTGGAACCCAGCAGGGAAAACCAGGGGGTCCAGATATGGGCAGGAATCAAAATGCCTTCCGGATGGGTTTCAAGAAGAATTTCCGATAGATTCCTGGCATCAAGACCCAGGATGGGCCGGCCGTCGGAGGTGATGTTGCCGATACGCGACAGCCTTGCGTTAAACCGTGAGGCCGAGTCCGGATCCGGAAGAAAAATCAGGTTGTGGTTTTTCCGGGTCCGGCCGTTTTTTTTGTAGATATTGCTGATTTCAGCAGTCAGGATGAACCGCACGGTGTTCCGGCAGGACGGGGGAACTGATTGATCGCAGATATTTGCAATACTCTCTTTTAATTTGAAAAGACCGGGTTCAGCAGGTTCCAGTTTTTCCTGGATTTCGGAGAACCACCCGGGATGGGTGAAATCGCCGGTTCCCACCACGCCGATCCCCTTGATCTGGGCGGCAATATAAAGATTTTCCAGATCCAGATTTCTGGCGGTTGCCCGGGAAAATTTGGAGTGAACATGAAAATCGGCGATAAAGTGCATGGCGTAATTCCAGAGGTCAGAAGACAGAAGTCAGAAGTCAGAAGTCAGGAGCCAGAATTGTAAACAGATACTTTTTCCTTTATTCTGAATTCTGACTTCTGGATTCTGAATTCTTCTCTTTCTTCTTGCTCAATATTTCAATCGTTTTTTGAATTTCTTCCCGAGTGACCGTCTGCCTCAACCGGTCCATTTTTTTCATGAATTCCGCAAAAATGATGCCTTCGGCCGCGCTGATCCATTTGAGCTGGAGGCGTTCCTGCCGTATGCCCAGTTTTTCCATTTTTCTCCGGACCCGTTCGACCCGTTTTTCCGTCCAGATATTGGCGTTGATATAATGGCAGTCGCCGATGTGGCACCCGGATACCAGGATTACGGGCGCCCCCATTTCAAACCCTTCCCAGATAAATTTTTCATCCACCCGGGCCGAGCACATGGTCCGGATCAGGCGGACATTGGGCGGATACTGAAGACGGGATACCCCGGCGTAATCGGCCCCGGCATAGGAACACCAGTTGCAGGCGAAGACCAGAATCTTTGAATCCGGTTTTTTCTCAAGCATCGCGTCGATCTGGCGGATGATCTGGCTGTCGGTGAAATGATTCATGACGATGGCGTCAAAAGGACATTCCGCCGCACAGGCTCCGCAGCCGGCGCAGGCCCCGGTATTGACGGACGCCGGAATTTTTTTGGCTTTGTCAACAGTGATCGCATTATAAGGACAGACCTCGGCGCATTTGCCGCAGGACGTGCATTGGTCGGCGATGACCTCCGAAGTAATGGGGTCTGTGACGATTTCCCCTTTATGCATCAGACGGATGGCCCGGGCGGCAGCGGCCGAGGCCTGGGTCACGCTTTCCTTGATGTCTTTGGGACCTTCCGCGCACCCGGCGAAAAATACACCCCGGGTCGCCGCATCCACGGGCTGAAGCTTGGGATGGGCTTCCAGGAAAAACCCTTCGGACGTCAGTTGCAGGCCCAGCATTTCCTGAATTTTTCGGTTGCCTGCCGCGGGATTTGCGCCGACAGCCAAAACGAGCATGTCCAGGTCATGAAATTCCACCTTTCCGGTAGCGGTATTTTCCACGGCAACGCGAAGGGTCTTATCCGTTGTTTCCTCCACGGTTCCCGGCAACCCGCGGATATACTGAACACCCAGCCGGCGGCTCCGGCGGTACAATTCCTCAAACCCCTTGCCGAACGCCCTGATGTCGATGTAAAATACCTTGACCTCGATGTCGGGGAAATGCTCCTTGATCACCAGGGTGCTCTTGATGGTGTTCATGCAGCAGGTATTCGAGCAGTATTGGTTTCCCTTGTTGGATGAGCGTGAACCGACGCACTGGATAAACCCCACGGATTCGGGAATTTTCCGGTCCGTCGGGCGGATCAGTTTCCCCTGGGACGGGCCTCCGGCGTTGACCAGGCGTTCAAACTCCAGGCTGGTCAAAACGTTTTGAAACCGCGTGTAGCCGTATTCGTCCATTTCCCTGGGATCATAGGGGGAAAATCCCGTGGCGACGATGATGGACCCGACGTTCTCGATGATTTCTTCATCCGACATATGAAAATCAATGCATTTTTTTTCACAGGCCTCCACGCATTTGGAGCATACCGAGGGATTATGCCCCAGGCACTCGTGGATATTCACCACATAGGCTGCCGGAACCGCCTGGGGAAAGGGCGAATAGATGGCCCTGCGGGAAGACAGTCCCAGGTTGAACTCATCGGGTCGTACCACCGGGCACACCTTGACGCATTCACCGCAGGAGGTGCAGTCTTTTTCATTCACGTATCGGGCTTTTTTAAGCAGTTTGACCTTGAAATTTCCCACAACGCCCTTGACCTCGGTTACTTCCGTAAGGGTATGAAGCGTGATCCGCGGATGTCGACCGACATCCGTCATCTTCGGACCGAGAATTCAGATGGAACAGTCCATGGTGGGAAATGTCTTGTCCAGTTGGGCCATGACGCCGCCGATGGACGGATTTTTCTCGGCCAGAACCACGTCATATCCATTGTCGGCCATATCCAGAGCCGCCTGAATGCCGGCCACGCCGCCGCCGATGATCAGGGTCCGTTTGATCAGCGGCAGGGTTTCCGGGTACAGGGGAGAAAGCCGCCCGGCCCGGGATACGCCCATTTTGACCAGATCAAATGCTTTTTCCGTGGCGGCATCAGGTTCATGCATATGGACCCAACTGCACTGCTCCCTGAGGTTGGCCATTTCCAGCAAAAACGGATTCAGGCCTGCGGCCTGCATCATCTGCCGGAACGTGGGTTCGTGAAGCCTGGGGGAACATGACGCCATGACGATGCGGTTTAGCCCGTTTTCCGCGATATCAGCGCGGATTTCGTGCTGGCCGGGTTCGGAACAGGCATAGGGGATATCTTTTGAAATTACCACATTGTCGAGCCCCAGGGCCTGCCGGGCGACTTTTTCGCAATCTACGGTCTGGGCGATGTTCAAGCCGCAATGGCACACATAAACGCCGATTCGGGGCGCATCTGTTTCCCCTGTCGAAGTTTGTAACTCATTTCCTGCTTTCATCATTTTTTTTTCCTCATCACTCATAACTCATCACTCATCACTTCTTTTCACGCCCACGTAATGGTCTCAGCCATCACGCTGATCAAATCCTTTGTCTCCATGCGGATTTCATCTCCGAGGAAAGGATCTTCCATGGCGCATCGAAGATGAATCTGGCATTTGGGGCAGGAAGTCACCAGCAGGTCGCTTCCGCTGTTGCGCGCCTGTTTCAGGCGTTTGATCTGAAGCGCCTTGCTGAAGGAGTCGCATCCGATCCAGGCGCTGTTCCCGCAGCAGACGGCTGACCTGCCGCTTTCCGGGAGCTCTTGAAAACTCTCTGGTTTGAGCCTGTGCATGACTTTTCGGGGAAGATTCTATGCGTCTTCGAACCTGCTTAACCGGCAGGAATCCTGATAGGTCATGTGGCTCTTGAATTTTTTGAAATCAATTCCGCCCTTATCGATTTCCCTCTCAAGCAGGTCATAGGCGTGGGTCACTTTACACCCCAGGTCCAGTCCGTATTTGGGGTAGTCATGGGCAAGGGTCCGATAGCATTCCGGGCATGCCGTGACGACTTCTTCGATGTTCCGGTTTTTTATGGACTCGATATTGAGCGCCGCCAGTTTTAGAAAATTGGCCTTATCCCCGGACCACAGCAGGTCGTGACCGCAGCATCGTTCATTTTCCAGCACGGCGGGACGAATATCGAAAAAGTTGAGCAGCCGGAGGCTGTCCCTTAGGGTATCGGTGGTGCGCACGGCCAGATGGTGCTTAAAAAAAGCGTCAAAATACGGCGCGCATCCGCCGAAGAATAAAAGTCGGCTGTCCGGATTCAATCGGATATCTTCATCCAGCCACTGCCATTTTTTGGGTTGGATTGCCGGGGAAGCCATGGTGCGCATCAATGATTGAAAAAAGCCGCCGTGGGTTTCCATGGCATTTTGATGGCCTCTGGCCACATAACATCGAATGTCTTGTATAAATTCCGGGAAATTTACCGATGAGGGGCACCGGTCGTAGCAAAGACCGCAGGTCAGGCAGGCCCAGATGTCATTTTTGACCTGGGGCGAATCCATGTTGCCTGCAATTACGGCATTGGCGATGGCCCGCGGGGAAAAAGGCTTTCCGATAAGCGTCAGCGGACAGGCCGAGGAACACTTGCCGCAATCCTGGCACGCATAAACATCATGCCGGGCAATAATCTGTTCCAGGGTGTCGGGGAAGGAGAAATCTGCCAAAACGTTCTTATCCAGAGTGACCGGTGTTTTCCCCAGCAAAGTGATATCGCGGGTGAAATCGGTTAAAAATTTCAAAAGAGCCCCGGTTTCATCCGGCAGAAAGGTTTCTTTGCGAAGGCGGCTTTTCCCCAATCCCAGGATATCGAGAATATTGCGGGTGTCTTCGATATTTGTTTCGGCAATCTCGGTTCCGCTTCCATACCGGCAGGCTCCGGGACTGCATCCCACCAGGGCCGCGCCGTCTGCGCCCATTTCAAAGGCTTTCAACAGCAACGATTTGCTGATCCTCCCGGTGCAGGGGATGCGGATCATTTTTATTTCGTGGGGAATGTCTGCGCATTGATCCTGAAGCGCTTGAAAAGCCGCATGCGGCCCCCAATTGCATAAAAACAAGATGATGTTGTATTTTGTCATATTCTTCTTTCAGCTTTAAGCTTTCGACTTGCCGCTTTCAACTCTTTTTTCACGACGACAGTATCTCCTCAAGGGTCTGTTCCAAAAACGCCTGGTCCCGATAGGGGCTGTCCGCGGCATTGGACGGGCAATTGGAAATGCAGTTGCCGCATCCTTTGCAAATGGCTTCGTCCACGACGGCAACCCACCCGCCGATGTCGTTTTGACGCAGGGTCACGGCCTGATAGGGGCAAATGGCAAGGCACCGGCCGCACCCCCGGCACAGCGATTCGTTGACGACCACGGTGAATCCCTTGCTTTGCCGTGGCCCGCGGGGCATGGTGGCGGCGGCAGACACGGCGGCAGCGGCGCCTTTCTTGCGTTTTGAAATCTGAATCCCGGAAGGATCCGCCAGGTACAACCCTGAAATGGAGGTGGCGCCCGGCGATAAAAACGGGACTCCGGTATTTCCGGCTTTTTTCTTTTTTTTCTCCACTGTCCGGCTGGGCAGATCCGGCTGATACACGTACGGGATGCTGGACCTGGATTTTTCACCCAAAATGACGGCGCCGAACTGCAAGGTCCGCTTAAACTCCGGCGTTTGAACCAGCAACCGGAAATTACCCAGGGTGCCGCTGATGCTTTGGACTTCAGCATTCTCAAAATAATGAATATGTTGGTGGAAAAGGCTCTGGTCCAAGTCTTTCACGTCTCCGAACAACACCACTTCAAGTCCGGATTCAGCAAGGATTGCCGCGCTGTTTAATGCCGCTTCGGAAGACCCGACGACAGCGGTTGAGAAATTGTAGTTTCTGGCCGGCGTCGGGAGAGGTTTGAGCTTTTTGGCCCGGATGACGCTGCGGTCGATCAGTCCGATAAACCGGTTTACGGCCTGTTCAGGGTCTTTTTTGAACATCCTCAATGCCTCGCCCCGGATGTTGCAGGTTTCAACCATTGAACGGCTGATGCCGGTTCCCGAAAAAAGGCCGTGCTTGAGCCGGGTTCTCTGATCCGAACAGGCGCTGCAGGCGAAGTTTAACGGACAGCACACACAGGAGGCCAGCACAATCCGGGTGACCTCTTTTTCCCGGATCGTTCGCAATATGCCGGAGCAGCCCTCGCTGATGCAGGCGGAGGGCAATACTTCCGCATGAACGATGTGTTCGTTGTCAACCAGATTTCCCAGCCAGGCGGTCATGGAATCCGACCACCCCAGGGCATCGTTGCAGCGGCAGGCGAAAATGCCCACCCGAATGGCCGGGGAAAGCCCGGGGTCAGGGGCATGGAAGGATATGCCCTGGCCCTTGGGGCGCTGGGAGATCCTGCCCAAAAGCGCCATGGCTTTGGCCGCGGCGGCAAAGCCCCGGGCGACCATGGCGTTGACGTCGGCTTTGGCGGATTTGGGCCCATAAGCCCGGATCACGTCTTCCCCTTTGATGTCCGGCGAGATCCGGGGATCAGCTACAATTACTACCCCGGCATGTTCGGTGATTTCCTCGCCGCGGTCACTGTGGTTGATCGCGTTGATGTCCTTGCAGGCGTCTATGCATTGCAGGCACTGGGAGCAGACCCCGCACTGAAGACAGCGGCCGGATTCAGCCAGAACCTGTGATTCGCTCAGGCCCAGGGCGATTTCCTCAAAGCCGCTGATGCGTGCCGACGGCTGCAATTCCGGCATGCATGGCCGGGGCAGGGATGAAACGTCTTCGGGAATTTCCGGAAAAATATTTGACTGCGGCCTTTGGGCAAGTTTTATGTCAAAATCCCGTCCGCTTAAATCCCTGTGGATTTCCAGGGCCGCCGCACGTCCGGAAGCCATGGCCCGGACTACGGTAGAAGGACCAAAAACCGCGTCGCCTGCGGCATAGACGCCTTTAAGAGTTGTCCGGCCGGAACCGTTTGTTTGTATAAACCCGTGCTGCGTCGTATTTATCGGCGCATGTTTTTGATCCTTAAACGGTCCGTTTTGGCCGATGGCGACAAACGCCCTTGAAAATTCCAACGCGATTGGTTGGGCGTCCGGTATCTTTACCGGCCATGAAATGCCTTTTTCGTCAGGTTTTCCGGGTTTTGTGGGCACGGCGATCAGACGGGACAGACGATTGCCGTCGCCGGCAAATTCAACAACCTGCAATTGATCCAGAATGGGAATTTTTTCTACCTTAGCCCCCCTGACTTCATCGGGGTCGGCCGGAATGAGCTCCATGGGAAACCAGGACAGCAGGGTCACCTCCGCACCCAGTCGTTTCAGGGTCCGGGCCAGATCAAATGCGGCGTTGCCGTCGCCGATCACCGCTGTTTTTTCATGGAATGAAGCGATCGGATTTCGATACAGGCGGTTTAAAAACGACAGGCATCCCTCAACGCCTTCGCGTTCTTCCCCGGGTATCCCCAGCTTTCGGTCTTCCCAGGTTCCCGTCGTCAAAACAAAGGCCCGATACGTGGTCAGAAGTTCCGCCATCCCCTTATTCATGTCAACGGCATGGCCTGTTTTAAAATCGACCCCCAATCCTTTTATATAGGCGATATCCTTATCCAGAACATCGCGGGGCATACGCTGGGGGGATACCGCATACCGAAGCAGGCCGCCTGGTTCGCGTTCTTTTTCGTAAACGGTAACCGCATATCCCCATCGCGCCAGATCCGCGGCAGCCGCAAGCCCCGAAGGCCCTGATCCGATTACGGCAATTTTTTCCGGCCGGACTTTTTGCTTTTTCACCTCCGGGAAGGTTTTGCTTTCGCTGTCAATGGGGTTTTCCCCGGTTTCCGAAATAAACCGCTTGATATCGCGGATGGCGATGGGCTCATCAATTTCTTTTCTACGGCAGTTGGTTTCGCAGGGATGGGTGCATATCCGTCCGCAGACGCCGGGAAGCACGTTGTCCCGGCGGATCAGATCCAGGGCATCTTCATATTTACCGGCCTTTGTCAGCGCGATATAGCCCTGTGCGTTTACGCCCAGCGGACAGTCGGCCTGGCAAAGAGGCGTTTGCCTTTTGTCGATAAACGGCCTTCCCGGCAGTCCCATGCGGCCATTGATGCAAATCGCCTTTTTCCCGTCGGCAAGAATGACCGGACAGGCGTCCACACACCGGCCGCAAAGAATGCACCGGTCCTTTTCGATATACGAGGGACTGCGTTTTAAGCGGATCCGGAAACCCTGGGGGTTATGCTTCAATGAAATCACTTCCGCGGGGAAAATGCATTCAATCGATGCGTTTCTCAAAATCCGGATGAGCCCGGGCCGGTGGGCGTAATTAAACGGCAGTCCGGAGTCCAGGCGATATTCTTCAGCAGCGAGCTTTTCGTCCAAGTCCCTTTCCGTATCGACCAGGATTACGGGGATGCCGATTTCCCCCAGTTTGTTGGTCGCAGCGATACCGGCAGGCGTTGCGCCGATCACGATCACCCGGTGAAGTCTGTCCTTGGGCCGTTTCATGATATGACTCCTGTATGGCCGGCGGCTTTTTTCTCACGCGCTTTCAGAATCGCCAGGCCATAATCAAATCCTTTTTGAAAGGCCTTCAGATTTTGATCCTCCGTGCCTTTGGGGACGGAGGACGCTACACTGTTTTTGGCCGCTTCCGGGGTTACGACCCGGGTGACCGAGGCTAAAAAACCGATCATGATGATATTGGCCATCATTTTTCGTCCCATTTCTTCCGCCAGCCGGGTGGCGGGGATTGCGTAACAATCGTCTTTGTTCCCTTTCGGCCGGACAAGATCCTGGTCGATCAGCAATGTGCCGTCCGGTTTAAGCGTGTCGATGTATTTGTCAAAGGCGGATTGGGACATGCATACGAGAATGTCCGGCGCCTGGATATACGGGTAGTGGATGGCCTGGCCGGCGATTACCACCTGGGCGCTGCAAGCGCCTCCACGGGATTCGGGGCCGTAGGATTGAACCAGGGTGCTTTCCAGATGATCCCCCAACGCAGCCGCTTTGCCCAGAATGCTTCCGGCCAGGACGATGCCCTGTCCTCCGAAGCCGGTGATGATGACTTCTTTTTTGAACGATTTATGTTTTCCGTTTTTGCTCATATCTTTTCTTTTCCCGCTTTTCCCGCTTTTCTCAATTATGCCAGTCTGCACGTCTTATCGTACTGCTCAATGCAGGTCGGCCGGTTCACATCCCAAAAATCTCCCAAAATTACGCCCTTATCAAAATCCGCGTCCACTTCCGAGGGGTGTGCCCCGTTTTTAATAATTCCTTTTTCCTGATACAGTCGCAGCGTATCAAATGGTTTTTCCTTGTTTCGCCGGCCGTAATTCACCGGACAGGGGGAGAGCACCTCGATGAAGGAAAAGCCCTTTCGGTTAAGCGCCGTCTCAATGGACTGGGTCAGATCCCGGGAATGCAGGATCGTCCACCGGGAAATATAGGTGGCCCCGGAGGCATAGGCCAGCAGCGGGAGATTGAAAGGCGCCTCGGGATTGCCGGACGGCGTGGTCGTGGTTTTGGCCTTGTGGGGGGTTGTGGCCGCCACCTGGCCCCCGGTCATGCCGTAATTGAGGTTGTTCACGCAAATGACGGTGATATCCATGTTTCGCCGGGCCGCATGGATGAAATGATTCCCACCGATGGCAAACAAATCGCCGTCTCCGGAAAAAACCACGACGTTTAACTCGGGATTGCCCAGCTTAAGCCCCGTAGCAAACGGAATGGCCCGGCCGTGCGTGGTGTGAAAGGAATCCAGCTTGACATATCCCGCGGCCCGGCCGGTGCATCCGATTCCGGAAACCATGACCATTTTTTCAAGATTAAGGCCGCTGCGTTTCATGGCGGTCAGGCATGAGGAAAAAGCCGTACCGATCCCGCAGCCGGGGCACCAGATGTGGGGGATGCGGTCCGTTCTCAATAAGTCGTCTAATGGGTGCTTTGGCGGATGTTCCGGCTGTTTTGTTTTACCTGAAATTTCATTCATGGCCCGCGGTCTCCTTTATCGCTTTGATGACGCTGTCCGGAGTGATAACGGTTCCCCCGGGATGCCCCACCAGATATACCGGCGTTCGAAAGCCAGCGCACCGCTGAACTTCCAGAAAAATTTGCCCCAGATTGATTTCCACGGTGATCATTTTTTTGACCTTCAGGGCCAGTTGACGAATTTGTTCTTCCGGAAAAGGCCAGACCGTGATCAGCCGGAGCAGACCGGCTTTGATCCCCATGGCCCGGGCTTCATCCACGGCAGCCAGACTGGTTCGGGCGGAAACGCCGTAGGAGACCAGGGCCACATCCGCATCATCGAGCCGGTACGACTCGGTTCGGATAATATCGTCCAAATTCCCCTGTATTTTGCGGGTGATCCGGTCCATCATTTCCGCCTGGGCGTCCACCGTCATCACCGGATAGCCTTTTTCGTCATGGGTGAGCCCCGTAATATGGACGTTATATCCCTGGCCGGCGGCCGGCATGGGGGCTACGCCGTTTTTTCCGGGTTCAAAGGGCTTGAATCGATCTTTTCTCCCCTTGGGCGCAACCCTGGAAACGGTTTTGATCCGGCTTGCATCGGGAATGGCGACCCGTTCGCTCATGTGTCCCACGACCTCGTCCGTCATAATTAAAACCGGAATCCGGTAGGTTTCGCTCAGATTGAACGCATCAATGGTCTGGTAAAAAATCTCCTGTGGGGACATCGGGGCCAGGGCGATGATCTCATAATGCCCATGAGATCCCCATCTGGCCTGCATCATATCACTTTGGGCGCACTGGGTGGGAAGGCCGGTGGAGGGGCCGCCACGCTGAACATTGACCACAACGCAGGGCGTTTCGGTGACGATTCCCAGACCGATATTTTCCATCATCAAACTGAAACCGGGCCCGGAGGTGGCCGTCATGCTTTTTACGCCGGCCCAGGAAGCGCCCAGAATTGATGCCATGGCGGCGATTTCATCCTCCATCTGGATAAAGGTTCCACCGATATGGGGCAGCCTCTCGGACATATGTTCGGCGATTTCAGTGGCCGGCGTGATGGGGTAGCCGCCGAAAAACCGGCATCCTGCGGCCAGGGCGCCCTCGGCGCAGGCCACATCCCCGGTTAAAAAATGTTCCCCTGTGAGAACCGCTGATTTCATTGTTTATCCTCCACCGAATAAATGGCGAATTCCGGGCATATGATTTCGCAATAATGGCAATTGACGCAGTCGTCTTCCTTTGCCGCCATGGGAGGATGATACCCTTTTGCGTTGAATTCATTTGAGAATTCGAGAACCTGCTTGGGGCAATATTCAATGCAGTAGCCGCATCCCTTGCACCGGTCGGCAATGATGTGCACAATCCCTTTTGCAACATCGACATCAGCGTCATCCAGAGGAACCCGCCAGAATTCCATGGGGCCTTTCCTTTATTTTCGTTAATCAAGAAAATTAAATTAAATGTGAAAAATCTTATATATTAAAAATCTCACCATGACAAGCGACAATAAACAGTATTTTAGAAAATAATGAAGATACCCCATGATTTTTTATAGGAGTATCTTAAAAGAATGGACTTTGGTTTGGATTTGTGTGTATATTGGAGCAAACTTTTTGATTTGACAAGAACGGATGACCTGTCTAATGTTTTAAACCGGCTTGTGAACCGCACGTCAGCCCGCCGGCTGACGCGGACTTTTCTTAAAACGGGCGTCCTTACCGCCCATGAAACCAAGGATGAATTTAAATGAATCTGATTGTTGATGAAACCAGATGTAAAAAAGATGGAATCTGCGTCGACGTTTGCCCCAACAAAGTTATTGCGCTGGGGGACGAAAACGGTTTTCCACGGCTGGTCCCGGGCCTTGAGATGTTGTGTATCCTCTGCGGGCACTGCATTGCCGTGTGCCCCCACGGGGCCATGAGCCATTCTATGATTCCCGTTGAAGCGTGTACGCCCATAAAAAAAGAACTCGTTGTCAGTGAGCAGCAAACCGCCCAGTTGCTTCGCACCCGCCGCTCCATCCGTGTGTATAAAAATACGCCGGTTGAGAAGGATGTGATCGAGAAGCTCATTGAAATCGCCTGCTATGCCCCGACCGGCGGCAACCGGCAGATGGTGAGGTGGATCGCTGTTGCGGATAAAGAAAAAATTCATGAGCTGTCGGGATTGACCATTGACTGGATGCGCCATAAACTGGAAGAGAAGCCTTACAATTTCGGATATCCCCCGGAGTTCATCCAATTTGTCATCGCCCAGTGGGAAGGCGGGGATAATCCCATATAGAGAAAAGCGCCGGCGCTTATTATTGCAAAGGGCCCGGAAATCATGGCCACGGACCCGACCCTTGCGCTTTCTTACCTGGAACTGGCTGCCGTGTCGATGGGGCTGGGCACCTGCTGGGCGGGATTGTTGAGAGCCGCTCTTCTGGAATGGGCGCCCGCCAGGGAGGCCATCGGGCTCACCGATGGGAAACCGACCTTCTTTTATCCGATCATGCTGGGATATTCCAAGTACCAGTACCATATGCTGCCCAAACGCAACCCGCCGAAGATCAAGTGGCTGTAGTCGCTGATATCTTTTGGGGGAGATTCATGAGTGCCCATTTAGAGAACAAGACTTTCCAGTGAGTCGGGGGATTGCGTCAACCGCATGCATCCGTCACCGGTGACCAGGACCGTGTCGGAATGGCGCAATCCGCCCATGCCTTTGATATAGATTCCGGGTTCAATGCTGATGACCATGTTCTTTTCCAGTACATGATCGGAACCTAAGGCGACCCAGGGCGGCTCGTGGCCGGTGATGCCGAAGCCGTGCCCGGTGCGGTGCAGGATTTTATCCTCATATCCCGCATTCTTGATGATCTGCAGAACCTTTCTGTCCACGTCTTCGGCCCTGACCCCGGGTTTGACCAGATCGTATGCCATTTGCCTGGCTTCCATCATCAGGTTGAACAGGGCTCTTGCGTCATCAGGTACATGGTCGATAAAAAAGGTTCTTTCGACCTCTGCGGAATAGCCGTTTGCCTGGGTGGTTATAATGGTCACATTCGGACCTCCGGATTCCAGGACGTCGGACAGGCCGGGAATCGAATGGGGTTGGGCGGACAGGGCATTGGGCCAGACAGCGGCGGTGAATTTGGTCATCAGCAGATTGATGCCCGGAATTTCAAAAAGGGCTTTGACCATCATCTCCTTATTCCCCTCGCTGTACAGGGCCGCAACCTGTACCCCGGGCTTCGCCATTTCCAACACCTTTTTCAATCCGAGATCCACCACTTCAGAAGCAAAGGCGATTCTTCCAACCTCATAGTCGGTTTTGACCAGCCGGGCCTCATCGATTATATCCGTCACGATGACTTTCCCGGGGATTGTTTTCTGCAGGCCAATGGACAGGGAAGACTCGATCCCGACCTTCTTATCCCCGCTGATCACCTGGGTCAGTGCGTCGCCGAATCGCTTTCCGGGCGGCGCCGGATACTCATAATAGGTATGGTAATGCACATCGATGAGAATCCGTTGCTCCGCATGGCTGACCTCCAGCAACGGAACGACCAATACCGGAATGCCTTCAACCGGTACAATCAGGAAGAACGGCCTTTCCATGGGAAGATAGGCGAAATTTGTCAGGTAGTAAACGTTATCCGTATGGGCCGCGATATAAACGTCAAGTTCCTTTTGGGCCATCATGGACCTGACCTTGTTCAGCCGTAAATCAAGTTCTTCTTTTGACGGCGGCGCTGTGATGGGGGCAACTTTGGGTGGCATATTTACCTGCTTTCATGATGATGGTTATCAAATCGGGCGGATGGATGATGCGGTGGGGAGGCCGCAAAGCCTCCCGCTTTTCGGTTCTGTTTTGTTGGTTTTTCAAGGGCGATCATTTGGCGACATAATTGCCCACCGCCATCCCCAGATCGGGGATCGGGCTTAAAATTTTGTTTATGTTTCGGGATAGTTCATCAATGGTGAACATGCCGCCGTCTTTCTGCAGTCCTTCAGAAACAGCCATCTTGTATTCGGTGATTTTGTTCCCCTTGATGCCTCCCTGGCTGGCCATGACCCTTCCGGTGAGGTTCTTTGCCAGATCCGAGCAAAGGTAAATGGCCAGTCTGGCCGTTGGTATCACGGAATTGATGTCTTCCATTTTTTCACCTTCTGCGGCCCTGCTCTCCACCCCTGGAATGGTGGCCACGAGTCGTGTGAAACCGCTGGGGCTGACACAGTTGACCCGTATGCCGTAGCGCGCCAGTTCCATGGCTGAAATTTTCGTAAGGCCGTAGATCGCCAGTTTGGCGGCGCCGTAGTTGCTCTGGCCGAAGTTGCCGCATAACCCGGAAACGGATGTGGTGTTGATGATTACGCCGCCGGTTCCCTGGGCTCTCATTGTTCTCGCCGCTGCGCGGATTCCTAAAAAAGTCCCCTTGCCATGGACCTTCATGACGATATCATAATCGTCAACGGGCATGTTGAGAATGGTTTTATCTCTTAAGATACCGGCGTTGTTGATCATGATATCCAGTTTGCCGAACTTGGAAACGGCGGTCCAGATCAAATTATCAACGCCGTCGGGATCGCTGATGTCGGAGAAATTCGAGGCTGCCTGACCACCGGCCGCCTTGATTTCCGCCACCACTTCATCGGCGACTTTCGCGTCCTGCCCCCTGCCGTCTCCGGTTCCGCCCAGATCGTTGACTACGACTTTCGCGCCTTCCTGGGCCAACAGCATGGCTTCCGCCCTTCCCACGCCTCGCCCGGCGCCCGTTACGATGGCTACTTTCCCGTCGAATAATCCCATTTGTTTATTCCTTTCCTGTTTGTGTTAAAATGAGAGTTTTTGTTGAGAGAATCAAACTATTATTAGATTACAATGCAGGCGTCAATAGTTATCCCCGGTTGGGCGGTCAGCGTGGTGCGCTTCATGCCCCGTCTTGCAGCAGCGCCGCCTTTCCCGTCGATACGGTTTCCGGATTTTTGCAGCATAAGGTCAATGTGCCGGCGGTGCATTTCGTCTAAGAACTTTGTGTGTAACAGTTTAGTCCTTATCAACGCGAACAAAGCACTTCTTGAGCAAGCCTGATGCCATATGAGTCGATCTCCGAACATTTCGGTATAAACTAAAATCCTTTAAACTCCGGTTTTCGCTTTTCCAACAGCGCCGTGATCCCTTCTTTGGCATCTTCGGTTTCTATCGTTCTTGACTGGCAATAAGACTCTATTTCGGCTGCCCGGCGGGGTTCCCAAGCAAATCCCCTGTATACGGACTGTTTGATCATCCTTACCGCTGCCGGAGCGGCCGATGCAATTTCCTCCGCCAGCTCCCATGCCTTGGTGAGGACTTTATCCGCGTCCGCTACGTAATTCACGAGATTCATTTTTTCCGCCGCATCACCGTCTATCAGGCGACCCGTATACAATAATTCCCCGGCCCGGGGCATCCCGATGAGCCGCGGCAGCATATAGGACAGCGCCATTCCCGAGTGCAGTCCCAGCCGGACAAAATTTGCACCGTATTTTGAATTTCTGTTGGCCACCCGGATATCGCAGATCATGGCCAGTCCGAACCCGCCGCCGATGGCATGACCGTTCATGGCGGCGATGGTGGGTACTCTTACTTCACCTACATTCAGGAAAGGTTCATAAACATCCATGAGTTGCTCATGGGGCATGAGGTTTTCCTTTTGAACCGAGCGGTTTTTAAAATCGGCTCCCGCACAAAAGCTTTTCCCGGTGCCGGTTATGATCAGGCACCGGGTGTCGTCGTCCTTCTGTACCTGTTTAACGGCTTCGAGAAAAGCCGGCATCACTTCTCCATCCATACTGTTTCGGTTATTGGGGCGGTTAAGGGTTATCTGGGTGATATGATTCTTTTTCTCTAATAAAACCGGCTTATCTGACGACATGGCGACTCCTTCTTCATTGTTTGAGATTGGTTCAGAATTTTTTGATCCTCATATGGATCTGCTACAGCCCCATTTCTTCCAGCACTTCAGCCCTGTGATACCGGGAATCACCAAACATCAGCTCGTTTTCCTTGGCATGGCTATAGTACAAGTGCAGGGGGTACTCTTCGGTAAACCCGACAGCTCCATGGATCTGGTGGCCGATCCATGTGCATTTCCGGTAGGCTTTGTTGATCCATGCCTTGGCCATGGAAGCTTCTTTTTTAAACGGCGCCCCCTCATCGATCAACGAAGCGGCCTGGTAAGCGATTAACCGGGCTCCCTCATATAGGGTGGCCATATCCGCGCAGTGGTGCTGGATCGCCTGGAGAACACCCAAAGGTTTTCCAAACTGATGCCTGGTTTTAGCATGTTCCGTTGTTCTATTGAGAACCTGTTTCATACCGCCCAGCATCTCAGCACACTTCAGGACCATTGCCCGGTCGAGCATCGCCTTGATATAACCATCACCTTTTCCAATGTCACCCATAACGGCGGATGACGGAACCGCCGCTTCTTTCATTTCAACGCGGCATTTTCGCTCCGCATATATGGTTTCCATGGGTTCGATAAGCATCCCGGGAGTATTTTTATCCACTTTAAAAATGGTGGGACAGCGATTTTCATGCCCTTTGACGTCTGCACAGATGAGCACCGCATCAGCAGAATCCGCATAGGGTACAAAAAGCCGGACGCCGTTGATAAGAAAACCACCATCGCCATCAGGAACCGCCTTGATATCCGGATTTTCATGGTCATATCGGCCTGCCTCATTCAGAAGGCCGGCTGTAAATATCTTCCGGCCCTTGACAACCGCCTCCAGATCCACGGAATCCCGGTCACTTCCGGCGTTTTCAAGTATCATCCCTGCAGTAACGGCGCTTGCGAACAACGGACTGGGCAGAAGAGTCCGTCCGAGTTCCTCAAATAAAATGAATATATCCAAAAACGAAGTGCTTTCCGTTTCTCCCCCTTTTTCAAAAATGAGATCCAGCCAACCCAATCGAACCATCTTTTCCCATACCACCCTTGAGTAGCCGATTTCGCCCGAGCACCATTCCTTGACCAATTCGTGTGTGCACTCCTTGGAGAGAAACTCCGAAAAAGATTTCCGAAGCATCGTTTGTTCAGTTGTAAATCCAAAATCCATATTTTGCTCCTTTTTCCCCGGGGCCGTTTATTTTCTCGGCAACCCGATTCCTCTGAATGCAACAATGTTTTTCAGTACCTCCACCGATCCTCCCTGCAAGGTATAGCTGGGGCCCCACAAATAAGACTCGGCCATATCCCCTCCAAACAAGGCAAAAGGACATTTCCTCCGGATCAGGCTTAATGGCCCCAGCACTTTCGTGGCCACATCGTTTAAACGCTGCTCATATTGTGTGCAAAATGCCTTGCACAAGGCAGCCTGGCTCGAGGGATTTTGCTTCTGATCCAGCATCCAGGCCGTGTAATAGCAGAGCAGGCGGCCCACATTAAAATCAATTTCAATGTGGGCAAAAGCATCCCTTACCCATTGGACAAACGCTGCATCTTTCTCCTCCTTCAAATCCTCTGAAATATATGATTTGAGCCTTTTATACACCATGTAGTTCTGCATGAGCCGTTCAAGCCCGGCACGTTCATGGTCGACTTGGGCCATAATCTGCAGGAACCCGGCGTTTTCCTGCCCCACCAGGTTTTGTTCGGGAATTTTGGCGTCGTCGAAAAAAACCTCTGCAAAATGTGAATCCCCGGTCATGTTCCTGATGGGCCGAATGGTGATGCCCGGGGTTTTCATGTTCACGATAAATTCACTGCAGGTGGCGTATCTATTCGTTTTGGGGTCCAGATTGGTTTTCGCCAGCATCCACCCATAATCGGCGCGTTCCCCTCCGGATGTCCATACCTTCTGCCCGTTCACGATATAATGGTCCCCGGCCTTTACCGCCGTCGTACTCACTGCGGCCAGGTCCGATCCGGCATCGGGTTCACTGAAAAGCAGGCAGAATGTGAAGCCGTCTTCGGCTTTTATAAAGCGAGGCAGAAAATATTCTTTCTGCCAGTCCGAACCGAATGCGATGATCGCCGGCCCGATCTGCCGGTCGTTTGCAAAGTGAAATCCCACCGGGGCCCGGACTTTATACAGTTCTTCATAAATAATCATCTTTTCCATATAACCCAGTTCCTGTCCCCCGTATTTTTTGGGCCAGGTGATGCCGATCCACCCCTTTTTAGACATTTTTCTGGAAAATTCTCTATTGGGCCCACCTACAAGATTGTAGCCTTCGGGGACAAAGGTTCCGGCCTCAATTTCCTCTCGAATGAATTCCACAACATCCTGTCTCAATTTTTCCTGTTCCCTGTTAAATCGAAATTTCATTTACCCGTCTCCTATGATAATAAATCTTTTAAATTCCGGAAAATTACGTTGCCAATTGTTCAAGATTCGGCATGTATTTCCTTGAGTTTTCTTCTCAAGATTTTACCTGCACCCGCACCGGCAAATGCATTGGCAAGTTTATTGACGGTCTCATCATAGGCTTTAAAAGTCCAGCGTCTGTCCCCAAATACAATGGCATCTCTTTCAGGACACATTGAAACACTTTGGTTCAGGTATTTTGCAATAGTCACTCCTTGCCTCCTTCTTTTAAAGACATATAAACCCATCTATTTTTGGATTAAATCAGACCTCTTCCGGTCAATGAAAAAGGCGACTCCCGCCGCTATGAGATAGACAAGCAAAAGGGAAAAAGCCAGATCTTTACCGCTCTTTGGAGGTGGCGTGAAGGATGTGATCACACTGAATGCGAAAATCGACATACCGAGGATCACGTCGGCATACTTTCTGGCGCCGGTTTTATCCCATATAGAACGCAGATAGATCAAAAGACCGGCAAAGTAAATGGTCCACTCCAGCACATGGGCGGCTGCCGGATAGTTCCAAAGCCCAAATCCCAGTTTGTATGAATCCCATCCCAGGATCGGCATATCCTTTACGTGCACCGGAAGGTCCAGAAGGAAATGGGAAAACACCGCTGCTGAAAACACAATGGCTGTTTTTTCCTTTTGTCCATTTATCTTTGATGTAATCCTGACGGATAAGTACACAATAACAGCCAAGGCAATATTTGAAACCAAACCATGAGAAAAGGGCTGGTAAATGGTTTCAAGGGGAACCATTTTGGTGAATCCCGGTGTTACACGTACTTTTTCAACTCCTATGAGGACCAGCACCGCCCAGATGATGTCGGTGAGTTGCACGGATAAAAATAAAAACCCAAGTGACGAAACTGCGAACACGATAAAATTCTTAGACAA
>CAYTSY010000022.1:0-5810 GCA_964440555.1 uncultured Desulfobacteraceae bacterium | reverse complement strand
GAGATATGGGGAACAAATTTTTTAAGACCAAATCCTGCCCCATAATGACCGATCAGCATTTTTTACCTCCTTTTGTTTGAGATGTAACCAGGGTGAATCGCCGTTGAAGTTATTGTATTCATTATGCCAAAAGACAGATTTAGTCTCGTTATTCTCGTCTCCGTTATAACCAAACATGCTCGACTTGCTTTATGAGAGCTTATGGGGGAAGGTTTTTCGGATAATCAGGCAAACCGGTTCAGATGCAAAGGATAATCCAAACTGTTTGACACGCCTTGTACATGATAATTAAATATATTGACATAATGTTTTACAAATGGATACAATTTTTTCTAACCCATTTTGTTTAAGAAATTTATCCGTTTATATTCGGGAAAAAACGACCTTGCGCCGGTACCAATTCCTCGAAATCAGATCGAGCGGTTAAAATTATATTCATGGCCCGGAAATGTTCGGCAATTACAGAATTTTACAGAGCGGTTGGTGTTATTGTCAAAATCTCAATTTGATCAGCGGGTATTTGAAAAAATATTTAATGAATTCAATGAACAAATATTGACATCACCGTTCCAGGCATTGACACAACAAAAAGAGACAATAACGCATCCCGTTGCAGGATCTGAAATTAATTTACCCGAAGATGGGGAAAAAACATACAAAGAGAAGATTAATCAGATCACCTTGGATAATGAAAGGCAGTTCCTTCAAACAGCATTGGAAAATGCCAAATTTTCCAAAAGCCGGGCGGCAAAGAATCTGGGAATCAGTCGAAGTACACTCTGGAAAAAGATGAAAAAGGTCGGCTTGAAGTAATATGGCGGCTGTGAACGCACATCTGGCAATATTATTAACTCAACTTTCGGGATAAGAAACAGGAGGCGCCATGATTCAACGTAAGCCCAGTTTTTTCATCCGGGCCGCCAATGTGGTTCGCTTCATGCCCAGTCTTGCGGCTGCGCCGCCTTTCCCGCCGATCCGGTTCCCTGATTTTTTCAGCACGTAGCCGATGTATCGGCGCTGCATTTCATCCAAGGACGGTTCATCTTCAAAAGGATCCGGCGCGTTCGGGCGGGAGTGCAAAAAGTGGCTTAAATCCATTTGGTTATTGTCTGAAATGAGAATCATGCGCTCCACAATGTTTTTCAGTTCTCTCACGTTTCCCGGCCACTCATAGGCGCGAAGCAGTTTTTCCTGATCCGGCCCGATGTCAAGGGCCGGTCGGTTGTATTTTCTTTTGTAATGCTCCAGGTAATATTTCGCAATTTCAAGGATGTCTTTTTTACGTTTTCGAAGCGGCGGAACAATTACCTGGAGCACATTGAGCCTGTAGTACAGGTCTTGCCTGAACCTTCCGTGTTCGACTTCCTCCTCAAGATTCCGATTGGTGGCGGCGAGCAGGCGGAAGTCGGTTTTGATTGTCTTGATGCCCCCGACGCGGACAAACGTTTTTTCATGAAGCAGGCGGAGGAGCTTAATCTGAACCGATTTGGGGAGTTCTCCGATTTCATCAATGAAAAGGGTCCCTTTGTCCGCCAGTTCGATGCGGCCGACCTTTCGCTGATCGGCGCCGGTGAAAGCGCCTTTCTCATGGCCGAACAATTCGCTGTCCACCAGGGTTTCAGGGATTGTGGTCGGATCGACAACGATAAACGGCCCTTCGCGATACGGGCTGTTTTGATGAATCCACCGGGCCATGATTTCCTTGCCGACCCCGGTTTCTCCTGATATCAGTATGTTTGCCCCGGATTGGGCCATTTTCCCGGCCTGTTCGAGAACACGGATCATTTCGGTACTTTTAGCGATAAAGTCGATTTGTCCGTCAATACTCAACCGGGAGGATTGCACAATGGCTTCCCGACTGGTTTCCTCGATTAATTTTTCATATTCAAACATTTTTCGGATATACGTTTCCAGATAAAGACTGGTCCGTTGCAGGAAAGATTTTGTGACGAAATCAAAACAGTCATCCAAAAATGAGTTGTCGAAATACATTACGGCGGAAATCGATCCGGAGACGTTAAGAAAAAAGCAAAGGACGGACAGATTCTTTTGACCGCCTGAAGGCTTTTTCTCCTGTAATATTTTTGTGATCATCGGCGTTTTTTTCCGGTTGCACGCAATGATGAATTTAAGGCTTGAACGAAATCGCGGACTTTCGATCATGTCCTGTGATAAATTGCGGGAAGCCCTGATTTTCGGCGAGGCGTTGGCATCCTCAAAAGACAATACTGCGGAGTGCTCGGCTTTGAAAAACCGGGACAATCCTGAAAGCAGGCTGTTGAGCGTTTCTTCCATGGAAAGTTTCGGCGAAATTTGTTCGATCATTTCCGAAAAAACCGCTATTTCGTTTTCCCCGGGAGGCGGGTTCTCTTTGGCAGGGGACTGTTCTTCCAGAAGAAAGCGGAGATCGCCGGGAAAGAGCGCTTCATTGGCGAAGGAAAGGGCTTTGAACATTTTTTTGGCACGTTCACGGCTTTCTTCATATTCGCCTGTTTTCAGATGAAAGCGGATCAGTTGAACCCATGTTTTGGACAGGTTGATGATGTCTTCGGATTCCGTCAGATATTTTTCACTTTCCAAAAGATCTTTCTGAATGTCTCGGTTGGGGGCCCCTTTTTCCATCCTTCTCACTGCCCGGAATCTGAGCGCTATGCCTTTGAGATTGATGTTGGGGCCTTTCATGATTTCTTCAAACTGTCTTTCAAAATCCGGGAAGTACCTGAGATTGAACTTGGACTGTTCCGACCGGATCGTATACTCAAGGTTCCAGGGCGGAATATAATAGGACATGATGCCCTCGGAGTCGAGCAGTTGAATGCTTTGCTCGGCAAGCTTTTCGTATTCTTTCCACTTGTGCGTGCCCGAGTGGACAATGGCTTTGCCCAGAATGCAAAACACGATGGCCAGGGAATTGCCGCTTTCCAAAGCCTTCGCGTGGGCGTTTTCAAGCAGACTGGCGGCTTCTTTCAGCCTGTTGATCGCCGCCAGGCAAATACCGATTCCGGCACGGTATAATGTGGTATGCGCCGCCAGATTTTTTTGCTTGGCCATTCGCCAGTAATAATCCAGAGTTCCGATCGCTCTGAATACATTGCCCAGATTGGACTCGCAAAAACTCAACAGCAGGACGCAGAAGGGACTGACCACCAGCGTTTTGTTGTTTTCGGCAAATTTGACTGCTGATTCAAAGTATTGAAGCGCTTGCCGGTAACGGCCCTGCAGGAAATAATAATATCCGACAAATTCGGCAGCCTGAAGAAAGATGTCGCGATCTCCCAGTTTTTCTATCTCAGCGATCCCGAATTCAAACGCTTCCTTAGCCTCTGAAGGTTTTTTGGATAGGCTCAAAATCCGCGCCAAATGAAGCTTGATAATGGCGCCGCTCCGCCTGTCCGCCAGGCTGTGTGCGATTTCGAATGCCCGGGCAAGGTATTGCCGGGCGATTCTCAAACCGCCTCCGTTTTCGATGCAAAGATCGGATATCCGAATCGCTGAAGCAATAAACCATTGCCGGGTTTCCATATCGATCAAATTGGTTGTCAGCCGTTTGTATATTTTTTCAAGCGATTCAAGAAAACAGGTCATTTTCTTCGGGGTAAAATCAGCGATGCTTTTATCAAGCTCCATCCGGGCGGCCTTGCCGTCAAGACCGGCATGACGCAGCAAGGCGACACTGCATTTGGAATCCAAGCTCTCCATCAACCCCAGGGCTTCCAATGTGTTGATCATCCTTTTGATTTGCGCCGGCGTGTTGATTTTTTTTAATTTATGCATCACTTCATCGGGAATGTCTTGTGAAAGAACCACCTGATCGTCTTCGATTTGTTGAATCCAGCCCATGGTTTTGCATTGCCGGATCAGTGAAAACAGGGGAACGGGCTTCAGCGGAATCAGCGCGCCCGCGACCCATAACGGCGTTTTTTCCGAAAAGGCCTGCAATACGGCTAAAAAATCCCATTGGGATTTGGTAAAGTAATAAGCGGCATGGGGCATTGCGTCACCTGTGGAAGAGTGCGTAAAAGGATCTGTCAATGATTAATTTTTACCAAATATTGTCACATTTATGACTATATTTTGTCAATTCAATAATCACTTATTTTTTGGATTGCCGTATCCTGATTGATTTCATGCACTAACACATTGCTGTGTTTTGGTATGGATATTGCTTTAGTATGGGAATATAAAATTCAAAAATAGGATATGACGTTTTTTATAAGCGTGAGGTTTCTGCCGATATTCCAGTTCAGCATGGATGGAGAACATCAATTTTTATGGCGTGTTTAAAATTATAACAAACGTAAAAGGAATGTAAGGAGGACAAGAAGTGAAGAAAGTGAATGTGTTGCGTTGGAGCATGTTTGGATTGGCCGCGGCAAGTCTTATTTTTTGCATAAGTCCCGCATGGAGCGAGCCCCAGCCCGGCGATGTCATCGATGCATCAAACATCGATCAGTACAAGGATTATTTTCCCGATCATATGCAAAGATTTATAAAGGACGGGTGGGGACTGGAAACGCCCGCCACGGTTCATGTCGCCGCTTATGCTGCAAATTTGCCGCCAAAAACGTTCAGGGATGCCTCTGAGCAAAATAAGGGCAAGGTGACGTTAAATTCCGACGGCACCCTGAATGGCTATGAAGCCGGAATTCCGTTTCCCAACCCTGAAGAGCCTGATAAAGCTTTGAAAATCATGTGGAATATGAATTACCACTGGAAGGCCGACCAGTTCTTCTACCCGGATGGGTTCTGGGTGACAAACAAAAGAAAAGGGGGATCCATAAGCCATTCGACTGCATTGATAGACATGCTCTTTTTTACTCACCGGACGGCCGTGGCTCCCAAACCGAGTCTGAATAATCCCGATAAGCTGTATTCTGCGCTGATGCTGGACAGCCAGACGCCTCCGAACAAGGATATGGTGACGCTGGCCTGGAGATACGAAGATCCCAAAAAAGCGGACGACATGTGGACCTATATTCCGACATTGCGAAGAACACTGCGCCTGGTGTCTTCCGAACGGTCGAATCCCGTGAGAGGGTCGCCTTATACCTGGGATGATTTTTACGGGTTTGACGGCAAAGTGCTGGAATACAAGCCGACCCTGGTCGCCACAAAGCCGATGCTGGGGCTTATGAACCAAAAGACGTTCTGCGTTCCTGGAACAAAATATGAACACGGCTACGACCATCCGGTGCTTGCCGGTTCCACAGACCCCTATGAACTTCGGGACATGTTGGTTATTGATGTTACCCATATCAACCCCAGAAATCCCGAGCAGAAGAAAACGCTCTATATCGCGAGCGATATTTATTTTCCCATTTATTCAGCGATCTATGACAAACAGGGAAATCTCTGGAAAGGCATGATCATGGGATTTGCTAAAGTGGAAACCGCCACGCCGGGCGAAAGCGGACCCTGGAATTCCGTATCTTCCCTGACCGATTTTAAAACCGGTTATTGGGGCCAGAATCTCCTTTATAAAATCTGTGCGGACTGTAAAATGGATGTCGGCCGGTTCCACCCCGGAGCATTGGGCACTTTTTAACCGACAATCATCGCCCGAGAAAAAAAGCGGCTGAGATGCCCGGCTGTTCCGGGCGCATCAGCCGCTTGTTTTTTGGTTTATAAAATTTTAGACAAGGAGGTGTTAAATCATCGCTTTTTCTTGACAGGCGATTGAGTTTTTGCCAGTATTTCAGGGTAAATTTTTTAATTCACATATTATTTCATTTTAAACAGCAGATGAGGAGGGTATGATGTCCAAGATCGATTTTACCGGAAGAGTTGCCATTGTAACCGGCGCCGGCGCC
>CAYTSY010000021.1:31445-32147 GCA_964440555.1 uncultured Desulfobacteraceae bacterium | reverse complement strand
TTCCGGGAAATGGCTTTCATGCCCGGCCAAAAAGGCGTTAATCAGGCGTTTCCGGTTTCTAACCAGGCTGCTAGCCGGATTCTCGTGCGATAGTTCACAATTTGTCATGGAGAAAGCATTTTCCATCATGGGTTTTGCCTCTATGGCCTTACCGGAGCTGATGCATATTCTTGCTGTCTGATACAGCAAGGACTGTGCCAAAGGCTTGAAAATAGAATATAACTTAATAAATCAAATAAGTTAATTTCTATTTCACGTACCTGAAAATTAGTTTGGTAAGTTACATTGATGTAATTTATATGATTTTTTCAATACAAAAATGTTCAGACGGCAGGCCCAGGAAGGTATTTTTCAAAAATTTCAACGACCCTTGCACGTATATCCCGGAATTGATCCGAAGGGACTTTGGAAGGTTTTTCCTCCAGATTCAGGCGATGGACCTCTGCCCTAAAAGTCAGATAAGCCGCTTTCAGAGCAACTGCCGTATCCGGGTCGATCACACGATTTTCAGAAAGGCTCTCCAGAATCCGGACATTATCCGTCCAGCGCGTCAATTCTTGATGCCGGCAGGAGTTGAGCAGCACCAGATATTGAACCAGAAATTCAATATCGAGTATCCCGCCTTTGTCCTCCTTTAAATCAAATTGACCCGGATCCGGTCTTAAACGTTCTTTCCGGATCCTTTCGCGCATGGACAGGACA
>CAYTSY010000021.1:30816-31435 GCA_964440555.1 uncultured Desulfobacteraceae bacterium | reverse complement strand
CAGGACATCCGCCTGAAGTTTTTGCTCATCCACGGGTTGTGAGAGAATGTTCTCCCGGATTTCTCCAAATCGTTTCGCCAGGTGCGGATCCCCGCAGATGGGCCTGGCCCGCACCAGCGCCTGCCTTTCCCACATCCATCCCTCGTTTTGTTGATATTCACAAAACGCCTCGATGTGGATGACCAGCGGGCCGGCGTTGCCGCTGGGTCTTAGCCGCATGTCGGTTTCGTATAGGATTCCGGCACGGGTATGGGCGGTCAACAGGTGAATGATCCGCTGGCCCAGGCGGGAAAAAAAATAGGGGGTTTCAAGGGGATGTTCGCTGCACTGCGTTTTTTCCGGTGTTCCGGCATGGAGAAATATCAGGTCCAGATCGGAACGATACCCCATCTCAATGCCGCCGAGTTTTCCGTAGCCGACAATCAAAAACCCGTTGTCGCATGGCTTGCCCCCCAATGCGCACACAGGGTTCCCATGTTTTTTAACCATAGAGCGCCGGCAAAGCTCGAGCACCTGGTCAAGAATCGTCTCTGCAATATCCGTCAAATGGTCGCTGACCCGCATGATGGGCAACGCGCCGGTCACATCCGCGGCCGCCACCCGCAGAACATTGACCTGT
>CAYTSY010000021.1:20513-30806 GCA_964440555.1 uncultured Desulfobacteraceae bacterium | reverse complement strand
AAATGCATAACTTTTCGATCTGATATTCCAGATCTTCATCGGAAATTCCCTCAAGCTGGTCTTGTATTTCTCTTTTCAACGCGGATCTTTCGGGAGGCGCATATAATGTTCTGGGGTCTAGAAGTTCATCCAGAACAACCGGGTGCCGGGCCAGAAAGGTGATGATCCACGGACTTTTTTCCGCAAAAAGAATCAAATGCGTCAACACCGATGGGTTTTCCAGGAGCAGCGCGATATAGCTGGTCCGCCTTTCAATGGCTTTGATCAAGTCAATGATCCGACGGATCACAAGATCCGGCTGGCGTGAACGGGCCGCTGCCGCCAGCAATCCGGGCATCAGCCGGTCGACACGTTCCCGGCCCTTTGGACTCAGGGATCGCGTTTCCGGTGATTCCTTTAAATCCATCAGGTGCTGCCACACATCGTCCGGCCGGGCATATCCCGCCTCAGCCAGAACCTCCCGGGAATCCCGGCAAAGCGTTGCCTGTTGCCACACGGGCAAAAAGAGGTCTTCCGGGGAAAGGGTTTGCAGGTGCGTTTTTTCCACCGTAAGAAGATTATTGAAATGATTTTCCACGGTTTCCCGTGTCTTTCTCAACATTTTTTCAAACGATTGCGCATCCTCAAAGCCCATGGAAAAAGCAAGACGCAAGCGGTCCATGGACCCGGTGGGTATGGCGTGGTCCTGCACATCGGCATTCTCCTGAATATGATGTTCCGTCTTTCGCAAAAAGCGCCAGGCATCAAGGAGTTCGGTACAGGCATCCGGGCTGATGCATTGCTCATTCGTCAAAATCTCCAGAAGTCGCGGCGTATGACGCTCCTGAAGAACCGGCATCACCCCTCCCCGGAGGATCTGAAAGGTCTGACAAAAAAATTCGATCTCCCGGATGCCGCCTGGTCCGAGCTTGACATCGTCTGCCATGTCCCGGCGAATGACGTCGCCGGCGATTTGCCGCTTCATTTCCCTCAATGCTTCAAACACCGTGTAATCGAGGTACCTCCGGTATATGAAGGGGCTCAGCCGGTTGAGCAGGGTCTCACCGGCCTCGCGGTCTCCGGCGATTATCCGGGCCCTCAGCCAGGCATACCGCTCCCATTCCCTTCCCTGTTCCTGATAATAGTCTTCCATAGCGTCGAAGCTCATCACCAGGGGGCCGTTTTCGCCAAAAGGCCGCAGCCGCATATCCACCCTGAAAAGGTTTCCTTCCGCCGTTACGTTCCCCAGAACGCTGATCAACCGCCGGCAAAGACGGGTGAAAAATTCCTCGTTGCCGACAGATTTTATTTTCCCCCGCGTTGCTCCTTTTTCGGAAAAAGCAAAAACAAGATCGATGTCGGAAGAAAAATTCAGTTCTCTCCCACCCAGCTTGCCCATTGCCAGCACCACAAGCCCCTGAACCTCTCCCCCTGCGTTTTCGGGAATTCCCATTTCATCGCACTGCCAGGCGTAGATATGGCGCAATGCCTCCGATACACAGGCATCGGCGAATTCGCTTAAGTCGGAGAGAGTTTCTGAAAGCGTTGCAAAGCCGCATAAGTCCCGCCATGCGACCCTCACCATTTCACGTTGCCGAAACTCCCGCAAACGCTTACCCAATGTCCTTTCATCCGGGGTTTCAATCAAGAGACCCGCGAGTTTTTCATAAAATCGTCCGGTTGGGTAAGCGCGCACAAGATCCCGGGATTCGGCAAGTTCAATCAAAGCGGCGGGCGAACGGATGCAGCTTTTGAAAACGAAATCGCTTAAGGCAAAAACGATTTTCATGGATTGCCGGATTTCCGGATCATCTGAAAGGCCGAGACCAGCGGGTTGCAGTGCCTGACAAAAGTCCGCCCATTTCATATCCGATTCTTTTAACAGTGCTTTGGGGAGTTCCCTGTGCATCATCCTTTTCCTTTTGAATCTGTTTGACTTTCCGGCGCAAAATTTCGTATATTTCTATATACCATTTACACAGCCTTGAAAAGGAGCGGTTTATGCCCCAAATCGCCGCAAACGGCATTTTCATTGAATACGACACCTTCGGAGATCCCTCTCTTCCCGCCGTGTTGCTGATCAACGGCCTCGGTGTTCAGATGATTTACTGGGATGAGGCTTTTTGCACGCAGCTTGCCGGGGAAGGGCACCATGTGATCCGTTTTGATAATCGCGACATCGGCTTATCGACAAAATTCGGGGGATTCGGAGTTCCCGATATTGCGGCAGTCGTTTCCGCCGTGGAAAGGGGAGAAAACATCAACCTGCCGTATACCGTGGACGACATGGCCGATGACGCAACGGGACTGCTCAGCGCTCTGAACGTTGACAAAGCACATTTTTGCGGATCATCCATGGGCGGGATCATTGCGCAGACGGTGGCTTGCCGGCATCCGGAGCGTGTTTTGGGCCTTATCTCCATCATGAGCAGTTCCGGAGATCCGACCCTTGCGCGACCGAAACCGGAGCTCATGAATGTGCTTTTAACCCCGTCGCCTGATACCCGAGAGGAATACATTGAGCACAATGTCAATTACTGGCGGGCTGTAGGAAGTCCTTTTTTCACTTATGACGAGCAGTGGATCCGCAGCCGCTCGGCTGCAGCCTTTGACCGGTCCCATTACCCCTATGGGAAAACAAGGCAAATGGCGGCGGTTGTATCCAGAGGCGACCGCAGGGAACTATTAAAATCGATCAGCGCCCCTACCCTGGTCATCCATGGTTCCCATGACCCCCTGGTCCCGCATGCGGCAGGGATTGATCTGGCAAAAACCATCCCCGGCGCCGAACTGGTGACCATCGAGGGCATGGGGCACGACATGCCGGCAGAGACCTGGCCGGAAATTATCCGGGCGATTTCGCAGCACATCCAATCCGCCGGGGGTTAGTTGCCTTTTTTCTTATCGCCTGTGCCCTTTTTCCCCTCATCGGCGTCCGGCGTTGCCGTCATCAGGTAAAATCCCAGGTCCGGGTCCTCGTGCTTATGATCCGGGAAAGCCAGCCCCAGGTAAGGCCCGAAAATATTTTTTACGGCGGTCACCCTTTTTATCAGGGTCCGCGGCCGGTTATCAAGCCTGAATTCCACCTCAATCCAGTCGCCGATTTCAAATTTTCCCGGGTCGCGAAGTTTGATTTTCAGCCCCCTGCGGGATATATCCTGAACATACATATGTCCTTCACCAACTGGTTTTCCGGCAACACGCTTGGTATATGTCCCGGGGAAATTCACGCTTTTACGGAAATATCGCCGCTTTTCAAGTATGCTGGTCCAGGAATGACCGCAGGTACAGGTAACTTTAAGCTTGTTTTGGCGGGGGCGCTCAAGGTGTTTTGCGACATCGACGACATGCTGCCGGTTACACGCGGCGCAGACAAATATAGCTGTGTTGGCGCTGGTGATATATGTTTTTTCTGCCATAAACTTCATTTAACGGATGCAAAGATTTATTTCAATACTATTCTCGTAAGTGACTATCCTATTTGACATCAACCTGCTTATTTATTCCGTTACTTAAAGTTTTTAAACAGTTTCAATTGCTTCCAGTTTCGATAATCCGGACATCTTCCGACTTTTTTGCATTTTACGCATATCGCCGGGTCAATCTGGCGGACATGATGTTTTTTCAGATAGGTGCAGTAAATGGTAGCGATAGGCTCAGCTCCTCCGGACTTCCGTCTCAATGCATATTGCGGATGTACTCTTTTGACGTGTGTTAAACAAAATTTTTCATCGGTTTTTGAATATGGCAAGGCATGAAACAGAAAGCAAGCAAAAATGTGCAGAGCGAATGTAACTATTGGCTTTTGTTTACCTCTTTCCTATGGTAATTTAGTGTGAAAAACATCCGCAAGAAAGGAAGGACATGGCTAAGGAAAAAATACTGGCAATCGACGACGAGGAGGATATCCTGGAATTGATCCGGTACAACCTGGAAAAAGAGGGGTTTATGGTCGAATGCGCCGAAACTGCAGAATCAGGCCTTCGCAAAGCAGCTTCTGAAAACTTCGACCTGATTTTGCTCGACCTCATGCTTCCGGGCATCGATGGGCGCGAAGCGGCCCGCCGGCTCAAAAACAACCCGCAGACCAGATCCATTCCCATTATCATGCTGACCGCCAAAGGTGAAGAGGCGGATGTCGTTATCGGACTTGAATTGGGCGCCGACGATTACATGACAAAACCCTTCAGCCCCAGGGTTCTGACAGCCCGGGTGCGCGCTGTCTTGCGAAGAGTTGCGGAAGAACCCGATAATTCCCAGACGATATTGAAAATAAAGGGCTTTGAAATCCACCCCGGCCGGAGAACGGTTCACATCAACGGCGAACCGGCAGATCTCACCTTTACGGAATTTCAAATTCTCCACACCCTGGCCAGACGTCCGGGGTGGGTTTTTACCCGGTATCAGATCGTTGAGGCGGTAAGGGGAGACGATTACCCCGTAACCGATCGCAGCGTAGATGTTCAGATTGTCGGCTTAAGAAAAAAACTCGGGTCCCATGGAAAGTACATTGAAACAGTCCGTGGCGTCGGATACCGGTTTAAGGATGAGCCATGAGGAAACGAAAACTGATCTGGCAGATTTTCCCCGTTTATATGGCTATTCTTTTTGTTTCACTGGCAGCCGTGAGCTGGCTTTCTTTCAATTTTTATAATCGCTTTTATCTGGAGCATACCTCCGCCGAGCTCGAATCAAAAGCCCGTATTCTGTCTCACCAGGTTCTTCCGTTGCTCTCGCCGGTAAATCCAAATGCAGTGGACAACCTTTGCAAAGCCATCGGAAAATCTTCGGACACCCGCATTACGATTATCCTGCCCAACGGCAAGGTGATCGGCGATACGAACGAAGATCCATCAAACATGGACAGCCACTCCACACGCGAAGAAATCCTTTCGGCCAAAATAAACGGAAAAGGGAAATCCGTCAGATACAGCAAAACCCTGGAAAAGAAGATGATGTACGTGGCGATTCCGCTCAATTATAATAACGGCGGTGTGGCTGGGATATTAAGAACCGCCATGTCCGTCACCTCCTTAGACGAAGGTATCCGGGAGGTTCGGTCTAGGCTGGCGCTGGCCGCGATGTTGATCGCTTTCGTGCTGGCGGGGATCAGTTGGCTTGCGGCGCGCCGCATCAGCCGGCCCATCCGCGAGATAACCAATCAGGCCCAGCGTTTTGCCCGGGGGGATTTATCCGAAAAGCCCGGCGTTTATGAAATAGAAGAGATGGCTGATCTGGCTGAGGCCATGGAGGTGATGGCAGGGGAACTCAACAACCGAATCATTACCATAGCCGGACAGCGAAATGAGCTTGAAACGGTTCTTTCCAGTATGCTTGAAGGCGTCATCGCCATCGACAAGGAAGAAAAAATTATCAAAATCAATTCATCAGCGGCTCAAATGCTGAATATCAATCAGGAAAAATGCGGCGGCAAAAGCATCCAGGAGGTTATGCGAAATGTCGCTTTTCAAAAATTTATCGAAAGGGTTTCCTCAGACAATGCCGTCTCCGAAGAAGATATTGTCGTTTATAACAACGAGGAACGTATTTTAAACGTACACAGTTCCCCGATCAGCGACTCCAAAAACAAAAAAATCGGGACATTGATCGTGATCGGCGATGTCACCCAATTGCGACGGTTGGAAAACATGCGCCGTGATTTCGTGGCCAATGTGTCGCATGAAATAAAAACACCCCTGACAGCCATCAAAGGTTTTGTTGAAACGCTTTACCACGACTTCGACCATGATCCGGGAAAGTCCATGCGGTTTTTATCCATCATCTTAAAACATGTGGACCGGTTAAATGCTCTTGTTGACGACCTGCTTTCCCTGTCCAGAATAGAGGATCAGGGAGAAGGTAAAATCCGGATGGTTGAAGACGACCTCATGGAGGTGGTTCAGACCGCCATCCATGTATGCCGCGCAAAGGCCGACGAAAAAAACATTGCCATAAACATAGCCCCCCATGCACCGGCTTTCATGCTGATGGATAAAACGCTTTTGGAACAGGCCGTTGTCAATATATTGGACAATGCGATTAAATACAGCGAGGCTGAAAGCGCCATTGATATCGAAGTGAAAAAAACAGACGGTAAACAGATTATGATCCGCGTCACCGACTACGGGATCGGAATCCCCAGGGAACACCTGCCCCGCCTGTTTGAAAGATTTTATCGGGTGGACAAAGCCAGAAGCCGAAAGATGGGAGGCACCGGCCTGGGGTTATCCATCGTCAAACACATTGCCGGGGCTCACGGCGGCACGGTGGAAGCCCGGAGTTCACCCGGAAAAGGCGCCACCTTTACGCTGCGGTTGCCGATGGAAAAGGCTGATTGGAACTCCGATTCATGAACCGTGCAACCTTTTTTCTTTAAACAAAATCTATTTCATCCCCGCCATGAATCTGATACAAGCCTAAAATCGGCAGGAATGATCTTTGCTTTGACCGGCAGTTGAACATCATTTATGACATCAACACAACAGGACGTTATCGTGGACGCCGATCAACCGGATGAAAAAAAGCTGACGCTTATTGCAACCCATACCAATGCGGATTTCGATGCTTTGGCATCGTTGCTGGCCGCTCAAAAACTCTATCCCCATTCCCTGGTTCTGTTTCCGGGGACACAGGAAAAAAATTTAAGAAATTTTTTTATTAAGTCAATGGGGTATTTGTTTAATATGGGCGATTTCAAAAGCATCGATCCCGCTGCCGTTAAACGGCTGATTTTGGTGGACACCCGCCAGATGTCACGAATCGGGGAAGTCGCATCTCTTTTAAGCCGGAAGGATATTGAAGTCCATGTTTACGACCATCACCCCCCTATGGACAATGATATACGGTCGGATTTCGGAGTCTGCCGGCCCGCCGGCGCCACCGTCACCCTGCTTGCGGAAATCCTTAAAGAAAAAAAGGTCGATATATCCGCGGATGAGGCCACTGTCCTGAGCCTCGGAATTTACGAGGATACGGGTTCTTTTACCTTTCCGTCAACCACCGAACACGACCATATGGCGGCCGCCTTCCTGTTGTCCAAAGGCGCCAACTTAAAGGTGGTTGCTGATTTAATTGCCAGAGAAATCAGTCCCGGACAGTTGCACATTTTAAATGACATGATCCAGGCTGCGACCCGATACAATATCAACGGCATTGAGGTGGTTGTTACCACCGTAACATATGACGACTATATCGATGATTTTGCTTTTCTCGTGCATAAAATGGTCAAGATGGAAAATATCGAGGCCCTTTTTGCTCTGGCGCGCATGGGAAATAAAATTTACATGGTGGCCCGCAGCAGAGCAATGGATGTGGACGTCGCTTCGATTCTGTCGTCTTTTGGCGGTGGAGGCCACCCGTATGCCTCTTCGGCATCAATCAAAGATAAGACGCTGGCACAAACGGAAACCGAATTGATCGATATTTTATATCAGAAAATCAGGCCGAAAAGACTGGCCAGGGACCTGATGTCCTCGCCGGCGATTACCGTGGAGGCTGATGTGTCCTGCAAAGACGCATCACTGCTCTTAACGCGTTACAATATCAATGCCCTGATCGTTTTAAAAGAGCGGGACGGTAAAAAGGCGCCTGTCGGATTTATAAACCGGCAGGTCATTGAGAAGGCCTTGTTTCACGGCCTGGGCCACGTCCCGGTCCAGGAATATATGAACAATGAACTGCTGTTTGTCGGCCCTCTGGCAAGCCTGTCGGAAATTCAGGATAAAATAATTGAAAACAAGCAGCGCATTTTGCCGGTGTTTGAAAATGACGCTATTCTGGGCGTTATCACGCGAACGGATCTGTTGACAATTCTGGTCGGCCAGACCGCCGACACCGCAGCCGGCACTCAGGATCCCCATCGGGGGACCATTCATGCCAGGACCCGGAATATCTTAAAATTCATGAAGGAACGGCTGTCCCCAAAACTGATGGGCATTCTGGAAAGCATAGGCGAAGTCGCATCGGGGAATGGCATGGACGCCTTTGTCGTGGGTGGATTTGTCCGGGACCTTTTTTTATATCGAAACAACGAGGATATCGACATCGTCATCGAAGGCGACGGCCTCGGTTTTGCCAAAGAATACGCCAAAAGAAAAGGGGCGAGAGTCCACACCCATGAAAAATTCGGAACAGCGGTGATCATTTTCACAGACGGATTTAAAATCGACGTGGCTTCCGCCCGAATGGAATATTACAAGTTTCCCGCGGCCCTTCCCACAGTGGAAATGAGTTCCATCAAACTGGATCTCTTTCGCAGGGACTTTACCATCAACACGCTGGCCATTCATCTGAATCCCAGGCAATTCGGTACGCTGATCGATTTCTTTTCAGCCCAGAGGGACCTCAAGGGCAAAGTCGTTCGGGTTCTTCACAATCTAAGTTTTGTCGAAGATCCCACGCGGGTATTCCGTGCCATTCGATTTGAGCAACGATTCGGATTTTCAATCGGAAAACTGACAACCGGTCTTATTGAGAATGCCGTTAAAATGGATTTTTTCAAGAGAATGAGCGGCGGAAGACTATTTTCGGAGCTTAAACAAATCCTTCAGGAGGAAAACCCCGTACCCGCCATTATCCGGCTCAATGATTTTGACCTGCTGAAATTTGTCGATCCTTCGATTCGGCTTGGCAAAAAACTTGTGGCCATGCTCCATAACGCAAAAAATGTCATCTCCTGGTTTGATTTGCTTTTTCTTGAAGAATCTTATATGAAGTGGGCCGTTTATTTTATCGTACTGATCCGGAATTGCGAAAAAAAAACAACTCACGCCCTTTGCGACCGGGCTGGGCTTGCGCCTCGCCATCGTTTACTTTTCACCAAAGAGCGCTTTGAAGCAGAAGCCTGCCTGGTATGGCTGGAAAACAATACAACGGCAAAAAACAGCGCCGTTTTCAACCTGTTGACGGGGTTTAAAACGGAACTCATCCTTGCTATGATGGCGATGACCCAAAGCGAAACGGTAAAACGGTCCATATCCCATTACTTCACACATTTGAGGTTTACCAAACCTCAGATCAAAGGCGAGGAGTTGATGCGTATGGGCTATTCTCCAGGGCCGATTTACCGGGAAATCTTAACAGCCATTCAAAACGGCAGGTTAAACGGTGAAATCAACACCAAAGACGATGAGTTGAATTTTGCCAGGAATTACACCCCGGTTCAGGAAGCCGGATAAAAGTTGAAAGTTGATGGTCTCGTAAAAAGTCGCCATTATGCCGAAATTTTTATAAACCACGAAGAGCACGAAGTACACGAAGCTGAAAATATTATATATTCTTATGCCCTTTCGTGCTCTTCGTGTCCTTCGTGGTGAAAATCAGACTTTTTACGACGACGTCAAAGCTGGAAGTTGAAAAAAAGGCATATCAACGCTTGACTGTCAACTCCTGAAAGGAGATTTTTTTAAATGAGTCGCAAAAAACGTATTTTAAGTGGAATGCGTCCCACGGGGCCGCTTCATCTGGGAAATCTTCACGGAGCACTGGAAAACTGGGTTAACCTTCAGGATTCTTATGAATGTTTTTTTTTTATTGCCGACTGGCATGCGCTGACAAGCGATTATGAGAATACCGGTTCTATTACCGAGAATGTATCACAAATGATGATCGACTGGCTCTGTGCCGGTCTGTCGCCGGAAAAAAGCACGTTGTTTGTTCAGTCCCATGTCAAGGAGCACGCCGAACTGTACCTGCTGTTGTCCATGATCACACCGGTTCCCTGGCTTGAACGCAATCCCACGTACAAAGACCAGATCGTTCAACTTTCCAACAAGGATCTTTCGACATTCGGATTTTTAGGTTACCCGGTTCTTCAGGCCGCAGATATCATCATGTATAAGGCGGATGCCGTGCCGGTAGGCATCGACCAGGTTCCCCATGTCGAAATCACCCGGGAAATCGCCAGGCGATTTAATTATCTGTACGGCGAGCTATTCCCCGAACCTGAATCGCTCTTGACGGAAACCTCCAAAATTTTAGGCCTTGACCGGCGCAAAATGAGCAAGAGTTACAACAATGCCATTTATTTGTCGGACAATCCGGACGTTGTTTTGGCCAAGGTTTCCAAAATGATCACCGATCCCAATCGGGCAAAAAAAAATGACCCGGGAAATCCTGAAGTGTGCAATGTATTTGAATTTCACAAACTCTACAGCGACCCTCAGGAAGTATTAAACATAGCGGAAACCTGCCGGACTGCGCAAATCGGCTGCGTGGCCTGCAAGCAGATGATGGGGAAAAATCTCGTCAACGCGATGGCGCCGCTGCATGAAAAGCGATCGTATTATGAAACGCACGGCGACCTCATTTCCGATA
>CAYTSY010000021.1:11959-20503 GCA_964440555.1 uncultured Desulfobacteraceae bacterium | reverse complement strand
CGATATCATTTCATCAGGATGCCAAAAAGCGAAACAGGTGGCGCAACAAACCATGGAAGCAGTCCGGGCCGCCATTAAAATATAGTTTTATTAAATAACCGAACGGTCGCCATGATACCCCAGGATTACCGCATCGAGCTTGATAATATTTTCGAAGGCCCCATGGATCTACTGGTCCATTTGATTAAAAAAAATGAGCTGGATATTTATGATATCCCGATCGCGCTGATTACCGATCAATATCTGGCCTACGTGGAATGGATGAAAACCCTGAATATCGATTTTGCCGGCGACTTTTTGCTGATGGCCGCCACGCTGACGCAAATCAAATCAAAAATGCTGCTTCCGGTCCATGACCCGGAAACTGAGGATGTTGATCCGCGGATGGAAATTGCCAAACCGCTTCAAGACTATCTGCGAATGAAATCCGCAGCAGAGCGTCTTTCGCAGCGAAATATTCTGGGAAACAGTACGTTTATCCGGAAACCGGATAAGGATGAACTTGACCTTGCCGATGACGGCGGGTTCATTCAGGTTGGACTTTTTGAACTCATCGATGCGTTTCAAAAAATAGTTAAAAACATACCGGCCGCACATAAAGTTGATTTTTCAGCCGAGAAAGTGTCAGTGCGGGAAAAAATATCGTTGATCGTGGATATTCTGGAACAAAGAGGAACAATCACATTTACCGAATTGTTCGATCCCAAAGCGGATAAAAGCGATATCATCGCAACTTTTCTGGCGATTCTGGAAATGGTGAAGCTCAACCTGATCAAAATCAACCAGCACGTTGAATCCGGGAGCATCCGCCTGTTTTACCTGTAACCACGAGTAGATATGATCTTGCTGCCCAGGGTCTGATGATGGAAAACATCAAATATGTTATCGAAAGCCTGCTGTTTGTATCTGACGGTCCCTTGAACATCGACCGCATTAAAAAGATTCTTGAAACCGTGGATGCAAAAGAAATCAAAGACACCCTGGCCGAGCTTTCGTCTGAATATGAAGCGCGGAAAGGTGGTTTTGTTCTGCGTGAAGTCGCCGGCGGATTTCAAATCCGAACAAGACCCGAGTATGCCTATTGGATCAAGCGGCTGGTGCAACCAGGACCGCAAAGACTCAGCAAACCCGCCATGGAAACCCTGGCGATCATTGCCTACCGGCAACCCATCATTCGCAGCGACATTGAATATGTACGCGGCGTTGACTGCGGGGGCATCCTGCGTTTGCTGATGGAAAAAAAGCTGATCCGGGTATTGGGTAAAAAAGAAATCCCGGGCCGTCCGTTGATCTATGCAACGACCAGACAGTTTCTGGAATTGTTCGATCTCAAGGATTTAAGAGATCTTCCCACGCCCTCCGAAATCGAAGCGCTCGGGAACTCCTCGCCGCTTGAAGACGTAAATGATAATGTCTTCTGAGTGTCTCCAGCCTGTTCATTTGAGGTTTTACAATTTGTTTTAAAAACGTTTAAAAAGTTTTTGAAAAATGCTTGACTCCCATGCACATTAGCCTTTATATAGAAGCCCGATACTGACAAAAGAGTCGGCAGCCTGAAAATCGGCCCGTCAAATTGAAACAGCCGAATCGTCCAAAACAAAAGAGGCCCCATGACCAAATCCGATTTGATCAACGCAATCAAGGACCAGTCCGAAATAAGCAAAAAAGAGGCTGAAATGGTTGTCGAGACCTTTTTCAGCGCCATCGAGAATGCGCTGGCAACGGGCGATCGCGTGGAAATCAGGGGATTTGGCAGTTTTGCCGTAAAAAAATACAAGTCCTACACCGGCAGAAACCCCAAAACAGGCCAAAAAATAACCGTTACTCCAAAAAAATTACCATTTTTCAAAGTGGGGAAAGAACTCAAGGAATCTGTCGACATCGATTAATAACGGGCGGTTAACTCAGCGGGAGAGTGCTACCCTCACACGGTAGAAGCCATTGGTTCAAATCCAATACCGCCTACCAGTCAATAAAGGGTTTACAGCGTCTTATCGCTGTAAACCTTTTTTCGTTAGACCCTTTCCGGGTAAAAGCGATAGTTTTGAATTTACCGGCAATTGCCGGGATTAAAGACAGTCCGGTCGGATATTTTATGCCCGGATGATGGAAAGGATACTGATGACGACGGCAACCCTTCTTTTATTTCTTGGAGCGTCGATAGCCCTTACCGTTGCTCCTGGGCCGGACAACATCTTTATCATCACCCAGGGCATCTCACGGGGCAGAAAAGCCGCGGTTATAACGGCATGGGGCATGTGCAGCGGGGTTACCGTGCATACGCTGGCTGCGGCGGCCGGGATTTCAGCGTTGTTTTACTCTTCCGCCACCGTATTCACCCTCGTGAAATATGCCGGCGCCGCTTATCTGCTGTATCTGGCCATTATGGCGGTCAAGGAGCGCAAAACGCCACCCGGGAAAAAATCTGAAGAAGGGCCCGGCGCCTTTGCGTTGTTTAAGCGCGGATTCATCATGAATGTCCTAAATCCCAAAGTGGCTCTTTTTTTCCTGGCATTTCTGCCCCAGTTCACCGTAAAAGGAGCCGGGAGCATTGGGCTTCAGATGGTTGCCCTGGGGCTTATTTTCATGGGACAGGCCATGGTTATATTTACTCTGATCGGTTTTTTTTCAGGAAGCGTGGGGGAGTATGTGGTCGCCCGGCCCAGGATCGCCCGGTATTTTGCCTGGCTGTCGGCAGGGATATTCGCTTCCCTGGGGCTGAAACTGGCGCTTGCTCAGAGATAACAAACACAGTATTTGACGACATTCAGCAAAACACACCATCACGATAAGGAGGAACCCATGAATAAAAAAATCAGCCATGCCGTTTACGATGAAAAAGATCTTTACCCGTATCTCATGCGGATGAACGTGCTCAAGGGAACCGGCGTGGATCCGGATGAGTGCAAGGTAAAGCCCATCATCGCCGTGGTCAACTCCCACACGGAAATGAATACCGGACACATGCACCTGTCATCTTTGGCGGTCCGGGTCAAGGAAGGAATTCACGCCGGCGGCGGAATCCCCTTTGAATTCAACGTACCGGCCCCCTGCGACGGTCTGGCCGAAGGCAACGACGGAATGAAGTATATCCTGGCCCAGCGGGATCTGATCGCGGATATGGTGGAAACCCACATACGGAGCCAGCTTTTCGACGGCATGGTGATGATCGCCTCCTGCGATAAAATCATTCCAGGCATGCTCATGGCTGCGGCCCGATTGGACCTGCCGACGATCTTCCTGACCGGCGGCCCGACGATTTATGAAATCCGGCTTCACAACACGTATAAAGGAACGATCCTTCACTCGGATTATGACGATTTAAACGACAAGCTCAACACGGTTTACTGCGCGTCCTGCGGGGCCTGCGAAATCATGGGAACCGCCAATACCTTTCAGAGCCTGGCCGAGGCTCTGGGCATGGTCCTGCCGGGAACCGCCAACATCCCGGCCTATCATTCGGAAAAATTGCGCGTGGCCCGGAAAACGGGAAAACGCATCATGGAAATGGTGGAAGAAAATCTCACAGCCGATAAAATTCTGACGAAAAAAGCCATTGAAAATGCGTTGGTTGTAGACATGGCCATCGGCGGCTCCACCAATGTGGCGCTTCATCTGCCGGCCCTGGCCCATGAACTGGGAATTGAATTGCCGCTGACCGTATTTAATGATTTCAATGCAAAAATCCCCACCCTCTGTAAGCTGTCCCCCAGCGGCCCCCACGGCGTTACCGATCTCTACCAGGCAGGCGGCATCCCCGCCTTGATGAAACGGCTTAAAGATGATCTTCATCTGGATGCCCTCAATGTGTCCGGACAAAAAATCGGCGATATTGTCGAAAATGCCCGCGTGATGGATGAACAGGTGATCCCCGACAAAACCAACCCCTATTATCCGGAAGGCTCGACCGTGGTACTCACCGGGAATCTGGCGCCCGAAGGCGCGGTCATCAAACAATCCGCTGTTGTAAAGGATCAGCATTTCTTTAAAGGCCCGGCCCGGGTATTTGAATCGGAGCACGATTTTCTGGCCACCAACCGCGAAAAAAAAATCAACGAAGGAGAAGTCATCGTCATCCGCAATGAAGGGCCCAAAGGCGGACCCGGAATGCCGGAAATGCTCGCCGCTACGATGAGCATCGGAGCCCATGGCTACTCTCGGGTTGCATTGGTTACGGATGGCCGCTTCTCCGGCGCCACATCAGGACCCTGCGTGGGTCATGTCTCACCGGAAGCCTCCGATGGCGGGCCCATCGGCCTGCTGAATGACGGAGATGAAATCACCATCGACATCCCCAACCGAAGACTGAATGTAAAGCTGAGTGATAATGAACTCAGGGAACGCCTGAAACTTTACCGGCCGATTAAAAGAAACATCCCAAAAGGATTTATGCGCAGATACGTGAAGCGTGTCAGCTCCGCTGCCAAAGGCGCTATCCTGGAATAGCGGTGGTTTTGATCTTTCAACTATCAACCTGCAGAAAAAATCCAAATCCGGTTCAACCGGATGTGAGGTATCCCCATGGCTTTTGAAATCAGATGGCTGGGTACAGCCTGTTTTGAAATCCGTCTTGCAAACCGAAAAACCATTGTCATTGATCCGTATCTCGACGACTCGGTTTCCGCGCCGATCCGTTCAGATCAGATAGAAGCCTGTGATGCGATCTTTCTGACCCATGGGCATTATGATCATGTTCTGGATGTGGGCAAACTGGTCCGGCGATTTAACGCCGCGGTTTACTGCAGTCAAGAGGTTTGCCAAAACCTTATCTGCCGGCAGAATATCGACCCGGAATCTTTTCGCCCGATTACTGCGGGAGACACGGTAGAAGGGCAAGGCTTTTCAGTAGATGCGGTGCGCGGCGTTCATGTGGATTTTACTGCCGAATATAACCGCCTTACGGGCGGCAACCTGCTGACGGATTTTGGAACCGACTTTAAAACCGCGGTTCAAAAGGCTTTGGAGGCCACCTTGGGCCCGGTGGTTCTTCCAGACCATTTTGAAACATGGATGACCCAATATCCGGGAGGGGAACAATTAAATTTCATTTTTGATTTAGGGGAGGAAAACCGCATTTACATGGCCGGTTCCTATCCGGATCCCAGTCTGATTGAGGTTGCTCAAAAAACGCGGGCAACCCTGATGTTGGTGCAGGTTCTTCCCGGAAAGACCCTTTGCGGACTTGAAAAGCAAACCGCGAACTTTGCCCTGGCTTCTGGGGCCCGGGTCATTGTTCCCCAGCATCATGACCCCCTGATCAAAGGCGCCGCGCCCACTGATTTGCGTGAGTTAAAACAGATATTGAGCCATCATGACGTCAATTTTGTCGAGCTGGCCCCCGGGCAATGGCGCCGGTTCGACCATGGGTTTATTTTATGACGCGATTTTCACGGAGCCGCTTCAGTTCCTGGTCTGTGTATCCCATTTCTCCCAGTACCTGATCCGTATGCTCGCCCAGTTTCGGAGAAGGCGTTTTTGTACCTGCGTGGGTGGCGCTGAAAAATACGGGGAACCCGGGAATTTTGATGCTGCCCAGCACCGGGTGATCGAAATCGGACACATACCCATTTTCAATGGCCTGGGGATCGTTTAACACCTCTTCAAGCTGCTGAACAGGCGCATACATGAAACCGTTTTTCCGAAACAGGTCAAGCCATTCATCCCGCGTTCGCTTGATAAAAATCTTGTCATACAGGGCCACCAGTTCAGCGGCATTTTCCCCCCGGGTTTCGGTATCTGCGTATCTGGGATCATCGATAAGTCCCGGGTTTCCGGTAAGTTTACAAAATTTTGGCCAGAATTTGTCTTCCGGATGATTGGTGCCCATGATCCATTTGCCGTCTTTGCATTTAAAGCAGTTGCGCAACGGAGAATTTTTTGACCGGTCCCAAGGAACAACGGGGCTTGTTTTCATAATGCCGGTAGCCAGAAGGTTGGCGTGAGTCAGCCACAACGCGGAACTGTAGAGGGAAACATGCACTTCCTGGCCGATGCCATGGCGTTCCCTGTAAAAAAGCGCCGTAATAATGGCGTGACTGGCCGCGATTGACGTCATCTGATCCAGGACCACGGACTGCAACAACACCGGTTCATCGGGCCCGGTCAAAAACACCATGCCGGATATGGCCTGTCCCATGGGATCAAACGCGCCCACATCGCGCATGGGCCCGTTTAGTCCAAACCCGGAAACACTGGCATGAATCAGTTGGGGATTGACCTGCGACAGCGTTTTATAATCCAATCCCAGCCTGGGTTTGGTGCTGTTTCGCAGATTGGTTAAAAACACATCGGCGCTTTGGACCAACTGATGGAATATCCCCCTGCCCTCCGGCGTGTTGATGTCCAGACAAATCCCTTTTTTGTTGCGGTTGGACAGTTCAAACAGAAAACTCCAGTCAGAAGGCGCGCCGATATCGAACTTGACCGCGCCCAGTCCCTGCTGCAGCCGTTCCGGATCACCTTCCAGCGTTTCGACCTTTATAACCTCTGCCCCCATATCGCCCAGAATGGCGCCGGCCCCGGGACCGGCATGCCATATGGCGCATTCCACCACCCGGATTCCCTCCAACGGGCCGGGCAAATTCTGTTTTTCGCTCATCTGTGTCGTCACTATTCTTGATGGTCTCGTAAAAAGTCGCCATTATGCCTGAGTTTTTATAAACCACGAAGAGCACGAAGTACACGAAGTTGAAGATATTATATGTTCTTATACCCCTTCGTGCTCTTCGTGTCCTTCGTGGTGAAAATCAGACTTTTTACGACGCCGTCATTCTTAAGTCCGGTTTATTTAAAAGTTGTCACCCCTCACACACGCCAACCCCCATACCATACCGCTTGCCGGATATCAACTTGAGCTTCAATAAAAATCAAAGATTGAATTTGGCCTGAAAAGCAGTGTATGCAGTTGAAGACCGTAAAAGAAAGTCCCCGTACCTCTGTTCACGTACACGTACCCGTACACGTTCGCGTACACGAAAAACAGAGCCGTGAACGTGTACGTGAACGTGTAAAACAGGGCCGTTAGCGGGCAAAAAATGTTATCCGAAATGGAAATCCTGAAAATGGACGTGCTGGAAGACCGGTTGAGAACCTATCTTGAAATTGAAATCAATTTAAACCGTTTTTTTGACCGGCTCGGGTATTGCGCAAACCAATGCGCCGCCATCAATGACACCCCTACGATGCCCACCCCGGCGTGCTGCAAGGATCAGTACTATAAGAAATTCGACGTGGACCATCCCGCATTCGAACTGCTGAAAGCGCAACGCGAAAAGCGCTATGGAGAACCGGAGGATTATCGCGCCACCAAAAGGATCAGCCCCTGCGAATACCACACGATCAGCGGCTGCCGCCTGAAATCCCACAAAAGCCCCGTGTGCCTGGGGTTTATGTGCCGAAAAAGCATTGATTTTTTGAGAAGCCGCTTTGGTATATACGAATATGATTATCTGGGCCTTTATTATGCACTGGAGTGGATTTTAACCGGCGACCTGACCGGAAAACCACTTGAAGATTTCAAGGCCCAATGCCTGCGCTTGCTCCAAAAACTCGATCACCCCCAGCCCTCCCTTCCCACATAAAACCCTGACATCCACAACTCAAAACTCAAAAGTTACTCAGATGCCCCGCCAGCCTCTTGGAAAGAGAAACCAGTATCCAGACCAGGGGTTTGCCCAGGGATGTGGGCAACACGCTGGCATCGCAGCAGTACAAATTTTGAATTTCCGTTTCGAGGTTATGGTCCACCACGTCTCCGATCCGGCAGGAAGCGCAGGGATGGGCGCCGTTGGGATTTAAGGTGACAAAGGATTTTTCATCGGCCCCGGCCCGGGTCAATATTTTTTTGATAATCTCAATCCCCTTGTTCAAGCGCAGGCGGTCACGCCGGGTCACGGGCTTTGAAAATCTGGCGTCCGAAATCATTTCGCCGGTCACCTCGTCACAGATTTTGACCATCACGCCAGTGTATTTCCAAAAATCAGGGATCTTCAATAAAAACGACGGGCCAAGGGACAAAGCGCCCAGACCGAATTGGGAAAAGGTCGGAAACGCCTGGGTAAGAATGAACCCGTCCGAGTCGTAATGTTCCAGTGTCCCCACGGCCATGGGGCTGACTTTGGCGGTATTCATTCCCGGGATGATCCCGCCGACGAACTGAAGCCAGTCGCAGGCCAGGCCGACCCCGGCATTTTTGATCCCCGCGTCCCTTAAAATAAAGGCATCGGCCAATCCTGCGGAAAGAACAACCGCTTTTCCGTGGTATTGAAACGGTTTTCCCTTGAACATGCCCGTAACGCCAACGGCTTTATGGTTTTCAACCATGACGCGGTCCACCTTTGCCTCCAGCAGCAGCTTGTTGAACGCCGGCACGTCCTGGTGTTCGATCACATCGACGTCGCCCTTGAGCGCCTTCCACAGCAGTTCGAGATCGGCAAACCGGTCGAGCATCGGCTGCGTCACCACGTCGTTGCCTTCGAGATTGCCGAGGAGGAAGACGTACTGGGCGTTGATGCCGTTGCGATAGTTGATGATGTCCTGCCCGTT
>CAYTSY010000021.1:0-11949 GCA_964440555.1 uncultured Desulfobacteraceae bacterium | reverse complement strand
GGTCCGCCCCGTTTGAAACCGCCTCGTCGCCGAATAGCCGGGCCGTCCATTTCGCCTCCCTTTTGCACCCCAGCATGCAGTCCCCGCAATTTTCCACACATTTTTTCGGGTCAATGAACTTGTTGAGCTTTTGCCAGGCAAACCCGGCATCATGGGCCGCCTCAAGCAATCTCAAATTGGCCTTGCCCACCAATTCGTCGGGCATCAGGCCGATTCCCATTTCTTTTCTTGCTTCTTCTGCTTCCCCGGAAAGATCAATCCCCCATGAACCGAACATGGCAGAAGTCGGCGGCATGGCGCATCCGGCGGTTAAATTGGAGGCGCCGCCATACGTTTGGGCGAAAACCACCGAATTTTTTTCCTCGCTCATTGTCAGCCCGTAATTTTTTACCATGCGGGCCATGGCCAGAGAATTTCCTATGGACTCGATTCGCTTCCCCCTTTCGATCATCAAAACTTTCTTGCCGGTTTTGCTCAACTCCCGGGCAATGGTACAGCCGCTTGCCCCGGCACCCACCACGATCACATCGTAATTCTTTTCCATTTGTGTTTTTCCTTCATATTTTTTAGTCCCTATCCCTCTTTTATCTTCCGGCCATGTTCCAGCAGTGGAGAGCAGACGAGCATGGCCGTATTTTGAAACAATTTTTCCCCAACCGCCTCCTCAAATCGTTTGGGAGGGAAGCACAACTGGTAATACGGGTCTTCGGACTCCCCCGGGACGAAATCGTTTCCTGCCCATTTTTCAAGGACGCCCCTCAGCAATTCGGCTTCCGTCTTTTGCGCCACGGCCCTCCAGCCGGCATAGGCAAAGGATGTTTCGGGGAAAAAGGCAAGGGGTTCGCTTAATCCGCGTAAATAAAGCAAAAGGAGGGCCTTTAAAATTTCTTTGCTTTCAGGGACCGGTGAAAAGATCCATGTGGAATCCTTTCCGACCAAAATCGTCCGGTCTGGAAAGCCTTTCTTTTCCATGGCGCATAACACCAGATGACGGATCCATGAGCGCATCAGATATTTGGGTTTGAGGGGTGCATACACGGTTTGCAGCAGCTCGCTTTCCGAAAGATCCGAAAGCTCCCCGGAAATGGTAAAATCATCGATGTTAAGACAGATATCGCGCTTTTCATAGCTGCGGCCGGCCTGACGGGAGAACACTTTTTCATTGAATGTGCGGGCATCCGCCAGCATCTCATAAAAAACAACTTCTCCCATGGCCCCGTGCGGGATTCTTCCTGTGGCCCGCTGTATCGCGTATTGTTTTTCAACGTCCAGATCCCTGAAACGTTTGCTCACCAAATCCTGGCCGATCTGGTACCGGCTTAACCCATCCGGAACAAAAACCTCTCTTTCCTCAAAAGCCGGCAACTCATCCTCCAGGAACAGCCCCAGCCTCCGGTTCAGCAGGTATTTGCAAGGGTTGCTGAAAAACAATCCCAGCGCATCAATGTCAATGGATTTGAACGCATCATCGGGCATCGGCAGGGGCTGATCCAAAAACACCCGCTGCGCCTGCCCGTCCTGTAATCGGTCCCGGGCCGCCAAGCAGGCGGCAAAATCTTCTTTGGAATAGCTGAAAAGCGGCCCTTCCCCATCAAAATACGCTTCTGAAAAAGACTGAAGACGATGTTTGACCATAATTGCATTTTCAGAAATATCAAATCCCTTAACCATGTAATCCATCAGTTCCTGAACCAGAACAGAGGGCGGGATCACGGTGTTGTCCCGGTTGCTCTGGCCGATAAAACTGATATGAAGATTTTTTCTTGCCGACAGCAGGGCCTGGAGAAACAAATACTTGTCGTCATTTCGCCCGTTTCGATCCCCGGGCCTGGGATCAGCGGCCATCAGATCAAACCCGGCGACATGGTGGTCCCGGGGGAAGGCGTCGCTGTTCATTCCGATGAGGCAGATGATTTTTGCCGGTATGCTTCGAAACGGCAGCATGGCGCAAAAGGTTATCCCCCTGGAAATAAATCCGCCGCCGGCTTTCTCGCGCGTCAGGTAATTTTTCAACCAGGAACGGATCGCCGGCAGGGCGATTTCCTGGTCCATGCCTGATGCCTCCTGGGCCATGGACATACAATCAAAGGCGCGCCCAAGAATTTGTCTTTCGATTTCCGTTGATTCGTCTGCCGCAAAAAAGCCGTCTATCATCTCCCGGAACACTGAGGTCCATGCGGCTATCGTTTTTTCTCCGCTCAATTTCCCGACTGCATCGAAAAGGCGGGTCTTGAACTCAAGGAACTCTCCAAGAATCCCGGCATCGCCTCCTTCGATGGGATCACAGGCAAGAATGCCGGTAAAAAGCGCTGGCCGGTCGCCGGGCATGGCGTATCCCAGCAGAAGCCGGTCAATTCCGGATTTCCAGGTATTTTCGCTGGAACCGGGAAGTCCCAATTTTTCGCGGTGAGCCGCATCGATTCCCCAACGGATATTCGTTTCTTTCAACCACTGTTCAATGACGGGGATATCCGCGTCTTTAAGTCCGAATTTTTCTTTTACGCCGTGAGACTGAAGGATGCCCATCACCTGTGATACGCCCATCCGGCTGTCAACCAGATCAAGCATCGACCAGAAGCATGAAATCATAGGGTGCCCCCCCTGCGAACCCTGGTCTGCGATGCTGAAGGGAATCTTTAACCGCTCATCGGTCTGGGCTCCGAAAACCGCCTTGATAAGCGGTGCGTAAGCATCAATATCGGGCGTCATGACCACGATGTCACCGGGAACCATGGCCGGATCTTTTGCCAGCATATCCAGGAGCTGATCGTGGAGCACCTCTATTTCTCTCATGGGGCTGTGGCAGGAATGGATGCTGATCCCCACCATGGCTTTATGTTCTTCCGATTGGTGTACATCCTGAGGAACAGGCCGGCTCATCAATGTCCGGTCTCTCAAGTTCAGGATGTCGCTCTGGATCTGCGCCAAAACGCTGTCTTGCTCCGGATCGCAAAATAATTCGGCTTCATCGCCTTCAAGATCGCCGACGGCCTTGAAAAATTCTTTTCCCAGCGCCCCCATGGAAGACAGCAACGGATTTCCCTGATCCAAAAAAAGGTCCTGAGCCGAAACGTCTTCGGCCCCATAGCGCCCTTTAATTTTGATGGCCTGGCTTTCGGCGACAATGTCGCTCCAATACTCGCGGCAGGGATTTATGATAAAAAAGTGAACCGAAATCAATTTTGAGACCGCCGCCAGTACTTCCAAATGAAACGGCGGCAGGTAAGAGGTCCCGAACACCGATATCCGCGGAGGCAGTTTGGTTATTGCTTCGAAACCGGAAGCGATGCCCTGGAAAAATTTTTTCCGCAAACCGGCAATATGCATATTTTGCCGCCCCGATGAAATCGCTCGCCACAGTCTGGCCTGCCAATGGTCTTCCCCCCCTTTTTCCCAGCGAAAAATCAGATCCGGCCTGAAGATCAAATACCGGTCAAAGGTCTGCGCCAGCCTTTCGGACAACTGAAACAATTTCATATCGCTGTCATCGTCTGTCAGGTACCTTTTGATTTCAGGCAGACTCTCGCGGTGTTCAGGCGACCGGAGGTATTTCATGAAAGCAAAAGTCATGATTTCCGGGCTGAAAAAATCGGTTTTCGCCGCATCCGGTTCGTCGATTGCAATTATAGGTTCAAACAGGAGCCGCATCAGTGCATTGGGATAAGGATATCGGACATTGGCGCAAATGCCGTTTCGGCGGGCCAGTTCCATGGACACCCACCGTTCCATTCCCTTGCTGTGTACGGCAATAATTTCCGTTGCCAGAGGGTTCTCCAAAGGAGTTGACACGACCTCGGCCAGTTGGTCGCAAAGTCTTTCCAGATAATTGCTCGTGTAAATGAATAAGCCGCTCATCGGATGCCTTTTGTCTGTGTTCTCTTTTACCGTATATCACGGAAAAAATTTTATCAACGCCCGTTTGCTGGATCGCCAGGTTGATGCCCCCTATCCTGCGATAAATTTTCTTGACCGCCGAGAGGGATAAAAGGTAGGTTGAATGTTAGACGTTGAAAGCTAAAAGTTGAAAGTTGAAAGTTGAAAAAGCAAAGACGAACAAATAAAACCGTTCACGGTTCACGGTTCACGATTCTCCTCATACGGATATGCATTTCTGCATGGATAATGCTTTTGCCCGCTGTTTCACCAGCCGGAAAAACCGTTTCAGACCAGCTCGGCCGCAGCGTGCATGTAACGGACAATCCCCGGCGGATTATTTCTTTTGCGCCGAACATTACGGAGATCGTGTTTGCCCTGAATCAGGGCCATCGGCTGGTGGGAACAACGCAATTCTCCGACTATCCCGAGGAGGCCAAAGCGCTGCCGATAGTCGGGTCTTACGTCAACTTGAATGTTGAAAAAATCGTCGCGTTGAAACCGGATTTGTGCATTGCCACAAAGGACGGCAACCCCATTGACGCCGTCCGGTTTCTGGAATCCTTAAAAATCCCTGTTTATGCGGTGGATCCCAGGGACCTGGACACTGTAATCAAAACCATCACCGAGATCGGGGTCCTGCTGGATGCAAAAATAGAGGCCAAACGGCTGGTCAACGACATGAACAGGCGCATCGAACGGGTGAAATCCAGGGTTTCATTGCTCTCCCGCAGACCCAAGGTCTTTTACCAGATCGGCATCTCGCCCATTGTTTCCGCCGGGACCAACACCTGCATCGACGGGCTGATCCAAATGGCCGGCGGCGAAAACCTGGCCAAGGGCCCGGCCGCCTATCCCCGGTTCAGCCATGAACAGGTACTGACCCTTTCCCCGGAGGTTTTGATCATCACCTCCATGGCCCGGGGCGAAGTGTTTGAGCGGGTAAAAGCACAATGGCGGCAATGGCCGGATATGCCGGCGGCAAAAAACAACCGCATTTTTCTGTTGGATTCGGCACTGTTGGACCGGCCGAGCCCGCGCATGGTGGAGGGCCTGGAACTGCTGCTGAACGTCATCCACCCTGAATTGGCATCGGGGGAAAAATGAGGACGGATTCCCCCGCTGTCGTCAAGCGATTGGCATTCACCCTTCTGGCCTTGCTTCCGGTTCTCCTGGCATCCATGGTTTTCGGAATCTCCACGGGATCAACCGGCAGCGGGTTCTGGGAGGCTTTTCAGGGCATTTTTTTCAAAGGGGAAATCACTTCCCTGGCCGATACGATCATCTGGGAGATCCGCTTTCCAAGGGTTTTGATGGCCGCCCTGGTCGGGGCCGCCCTTTCCCTGGGGGGCCTCGTTTTTCAGGCGTTGCTGCGAAACCCCCTGGCGGAGCCCTATATCCTGGGCATCTCCGGGGGATCGGCGATCGGCGCCATTACCGGCATTCTGATGGGATTTGCCCGGTTTCCCGGCGTGTGCTTCATGGCGTTTGCCGGAAGCATGGCCACCCTGGCCCTGATTTTATTCATGTCTTCGGGCCGCAGCATCGTAAAACAAAACTCCCTGCTGTTATCCGGCGTCTTGGTCAATGCCTTCTGTTCGGCAATCATCATGTTCCTGGTCTCCATGACCCAGGACGCTCGGCTGCATAATATTATTTTCTGGCTGATGGGAGACCTTTCGTTAACCGGCTTATCCCAGGTGGGCGTCCTTGGCGCCATCCTCTTTCCCTGTTTTATATTGATGTTTGTTTTGTCCAACCAGCTCAACCTCCTGCTCATGGGAAAGGACACGGCCCAATCGCTTGGGGTCAATTTCGCATTCATCACGGTAATGCTGCTGATCACGACCTCTTTTATGGTCAGCGCCACGGTTTCCCACAGCGGGCTGCTGGGTTTTGTGGGGCTGGTCATGCCGCATCTGCTCAGGCTGGCATTGGGACCGGACCACCGTATTCTCGTTCCGGCCTGCATTATCGGAGGAGGCGCCTATATGGTGATTTGCGACGGCATTGCACGAATGCTATCGCAGCAGGGAGAGCTGCCGGTCGGCGTCATTACCGCCATGATCGGGGCCCCGCTATTCATTTATCTCCTGAAAAAGTCAAGCCCATGACAAATTGCGTCATTTCAATAGACAATCTGCATTTTTCCTATGAGAAAACCCCGGTTTTGTCGGAATTGTCCTTCTGCGTAGAGGCAAATGCTTTTTTTATCATCATCGGCCCCAACGGTTCAGGCAAATCCACGCTTTTAAAGATCATTGCCGGAATTGTACGCCCGGCCGCAGGCCGCGTCCACGTACACGGAATGCCCATCAGCGGGTACCCGAAAAAATCCCTTGCCAGAATTATCTCCTGGGTGCCCCAGATGACGGTGGTGGACTTCCCCTTTTCCGTACTTGACGTTGTACTCATGGGACGGGCGCCCCATCTGGGATTTTTGGGGCTGGAAAGACAGACCGACATCGTAAAAGCCATGGAAGCCCTTGAATTTACCGGCGTGGCGCATCTTTCCAATCGAAAAATCAACCATTTAAGCGGCGGCGAACAGCAGCGCGTGTTTATTGCCAGGGCGATTTGCCAGGACACTGAAATCATTCTTTTGGACGAACCCACCGCTTCCCTGGATCTGGCCCACCAGGTCCGGATCATGGATCTGATGGAGAAGCTCAAAAGGGAAAAAAAGACCACTATCGTCATGGTTTCCCATGACATCAACCTGGCTGCCATGTACGGAGATAGATTACTGCTCATCAGCAAGGGAAAAATCGTCAAATCAGGGTCCCCCGCCGAGGTGATCACCTTCCAGACCCTTGAAGAAACCTATGGCTGCACACTTCTGGTCGATGAAAGCCCTTTAGGCCGATATCCCCGGATCACCCAGGTACCGGGAAAGCATCTCAAACGGAGGTTGATGGTTGATGGTTGACGGGTTCGTAAAAAGTCTAATTTTCCACCACGAAGGCCACGAAGAGCACGAAGGAGTAGAAGAATATATTATATTTTCAGCTTCGTGTTCTTCGTGGTTAATTAAAAATCAGGCATGTTGGCGACTTTTTACGAAACCATCATGGTTGACCGTTGATTAATGTTGTCCGTGATTTTTTATTTTTTTTCAACCGTCAACAATCAACTGTATTACCTTTTTTCGGCAAAAAGTGTTGACATTTTCGCCGCGAATTTATATTTTTTATTATGATTGAGCGCTCGATCAACTTTGGTCGGGCTATCTTTTTGATATCAATAGCTATATGAAAGGGATGATTTAAGATGAACACCGCTGACGCCTTGGACAAAATGTTGAACCCCAGGTCCATCGCCGTTGTCGGCGCCAAACCCATCGACCCGGAAGTCACCTATCTGGGCATGTTCGGCGCCATCCAACAATTCGGTTATAAAGGCCGCCTGTATCCGGTAAACCCCAAGGTTACCCGTGTCAACGGCCTCAAGGCATACCCTGATCTGGCTGCTTTGCCGGAGCCCGTTGATCTGGTCATCATATCGGTCCCTGCCCCGGCCGTCCCCGGCGTATTGAAGGACTGCGCCAAAACGGGGAATAAAAACATCCATATTTTTACCGCCGGGTTTAAAGAAACCGGAGAAACAGGGGCCCTGCGCCTGCAAAAGGAAATCGAAGAAATCGCCTTTTCCAACAATCTGAAAGTCATCGGCCCCAATTGCATGGGGCTTTGCATCCCGGAACTTCGAATCGGGACATGGAATCAACCGGTGGAGAAAGTCGGACCAGTGGCGTTTGTGAGCCAAAGCGGAGGCCATGCCCAGGATTTTTCCAATTATGCGGCAAAATTCGGCATCGGTTTCAGTAAAATCATCAGCTTTGGAAATGCATTAACCTTGGACAGCACGGATTTTTTGCAATACCTGGAAAAAGACCCCAAAACAAAAATCATCACCATGTACTTGGAAGGCGTTAAAGACGGCCGGAAGCTTCTTAGCCTGGTGAAAAGAATAAATCAAACCAAACCGGTCGTCATCATTAAAAGCGGCCTGACCGAATCCGGGACCAAGGCGGTTGCCTCCCACACCGGCTCCATGGCCGGGGAAGAGCATTTCTGGAAAGCATTTTTCAGGCAAACCGGCGCTGTGCGCGCGTATTCACTGGAGGAAATGGCCCATATCACCCTGGCGCTGCTTAAACTTAAAAAAACCCGGGGACGGGGCGTAGCGGTTTTCGGCACCGGCGGCGGCGTCGTGGTGGCGATTTCAGATACCTGCAGCCGGGTGGGACTGGAACTGCCGCCTTTTTCCGGGGAAATGCAAAAATCCTTACGGGAATTTGTTCCCGAAGCCGGCAATATGATCAAAAACCCCCTGGATGCCCATCCGATCCTTCTGGAGCCGGAAAAATTCATGGCCAAAACTCTGGATATGATCCATGCGGCGCCGGATATTGATATGGCTATTATTTCCCTGCATATGGACTGGTTTGGCCCCAAATTCATCCCCAAGGTGGCATCCGCGCTGAAAAACCTTTGCCCCCTGCATTTAAAAGAAAAGCCCTTTGCCGTTTGCTGGCGCCAAACCAGGCCTGATCCGGAAACGCGAAATGCATCCCTTGCCCTGGAAAAAGAACTGTTGGACGTCGGCATACCTGTGTACCAAAGCTTTGAATATGCCGCTGCCGCACTGGCAAAACTTGCGGATTATCATCTTTATGTGAGCCGGAGACGGCTTACCGAAGAGCTTGAAACTGAAGCAAGCGAGATAAAACTGGCGTCATAATGCATAACAGCCCCCCCGACTCCTGAAGTTTTTTTTGCTGAAATACTATGCTGACCGGACAGACTTCAGGAGTCAATCAGTTGCGGGCCGCTTGCCGTGAATTGTTTCGGGCAAACGGCCCGTACTCTTTTTTATCGGGATTTTGATTGCCGCCTTCAGGCTGTCATTTTTTTAATGCTTGTATTACTTCAACTCCTCCCATATTCTCAATCCATTGATACTCTTAAAATGCGAATCATAGCTGATCAATTTTGCACCGGTCTCTATTGCATGCGCAGCGATCCAGATGTCATTGAGCGGGATCATTTTCCCCATCTTACTCAGTCCTGCTTTGATCTCCCCAAAGATTTCGGAAGTTTCAATGGTCACATCAATTGTTTTTATTCCATCTTTGTTCAGGAATGATGTTAATTCTTCTACATTTGATGAATATTTATTCCCTCTGTGAAATCCTGCAAAAAGCTCCCCGATCATTACCGTTGATATGAAGATAGTTTCTGAATCAACAATGCAATCAAAAACAGCTTGATTACCACTCATAAATCCACTGTATGCATTTGTATCGAGTATTATTTTTTTCATTTGGTCCAATCCGATTCATTCACCTTTTCCAAATCCTTGATTCTTTCTTCAAATTCATCTTTTTCTTTAACTGACCATTTTCCAAAAAGATCGGAGAATGCTTTTCTTTTGGAAGCCTTTTGATCCGACAGTAATGAGTTTTGGAGAATGAACTTTACTGTACGATTTTGGCTCAATCCATATTCAATTGATTTTTCTGATATTTTTTTATCAAGGGCATGATCTATGCCATGTATGGTAATGGATTTCATTTTGACCTCCTTTATGAACCACTTTTATAACTATTATGGTTCATTTTTTAATTCTTTTCAAGAAACATTTTGACGGGATTGATTTTTGTTGAAAGTGGATCTTTTTTCAGGGAAACGAAAAGCTTGGTTTTGCGTGGACTTGGATACATTTTTATTTACGGCAAGATCCGTTAAAAATAATTCAATCTTGTGCTCACCGTCCACCAAATCCCCCCGGGATTTCATTTTATGAAACAACACATATCGTTTTATCCAGTCGCAGCAGGTTCTTTCCGTGTGGATTGAATAATGGTGAAGACGCAGCACATCCCGAACCTCATCCAATATTTTGCGGTCTTTTGGTGTTGACAGGTTCATCTCAATATGGTCGGCTAATGTTTGTGTCAATGTCTTTCGACATCGACAGGATTCACACATAGGGGACTTTCACCCCATAAATTCACGCCCATGCCGGGCGTACACCATAAAATCCAGCGGACGCAAAAAGCCGCGCCGCTGATTTTGTCATTGGGCAATTTGATCTATCTTGCAATTCTTGACAATGTACCCCATTCGAGATACAGTTATAAAAACTCAAATGGAGGTAAACCATGGGCAAAACATCCTCAATCAGAGCTCGAATTGAACCCGACTTAAAGGGCAAAGCCGAGCACATATTTCAGCAACTTGGGTTAACTACAACCCAGGCCATAACCCTATTTTATAAACAGGTTGAATTAAAAAAAGGGCTGCCTTTTGACGTCGCCATCCCAAATAAAATTACACGCAAGACGTTTTCCGATACGGATGCCGGGCGTGACCTGATCATTTGCGAAGACATTGACGACATGTTCAAAAAATTGGACATCTGATGCTTACACCCGCATACACAAGGCAATTTGAGCGTGACACCGAGCGGATGAAAAAGCGAGGGGAAAACCTTGAGAAGCTGAAAATAATCATCCGCTCCATAGCAGCGGAAGAAGCACTCGATGCTATTCATCGAGACCACAAGCTGATTGGTAACTGGAAGGGTCGGCGCGAATGCCACATTGAATCTGATTGGCTGCTGATTTATATGGTTGAATCAGATCGCGTTGTTTTCGAGCGGACCGGTACTCACTCTGATTTATTTCAAAAATGAATAGTATTGTTGCCCAACATCTATATGGGCTTTCAGTGGACCGCGAAGAGCATGCGGCCACTGAAGCCCGGCTACTACAAAAAAGGATATAGGACATGCCTGTCATCGCGAGATTTTATGGGATTTTGATTAAGATGTATTTCCGTGAACATGGCGTCCCTCATTTTCATGCCTTATACGGTGAATACAACGGTGTTTTTGAAATTGATCAACTGGAGATGATAGAGGGTGACATGCCCAACCGCGCACAAAAAATGATTAAAGAATGGGCAGGATATTATAAGGCTGATCTTTTAGAGATGTGGGAGAAACAAAACTATAGGAATCTTCCTGGGCTCGAATAAGGAGGAATAAATGAAGAAATACCATAAGATCAAGACCGTCAAGGCTATGGCGGATAAGCGTCTTCTTGTCACGTTTAACAATGATGTTATAAAGATTGACGATTGTTCACAATTACTCGAATATGAAAATTTCAGACCGCTTTTAAACGACAATCTATTCCGGGCCGTGAAAGCCGATAAACATGGTTACGGGATTAGTTGGAATGATGAACTTGATTTGAGTGAATCTGAACTGTGGTTGAACGGGGCTATGGCCGAACGACAGAATTCAGTCTGACACAAAAAACCGGATAAATTTTGTGCCAAATCGAAATGTCTTCCGCGGCTTTTTGTGCAGATGATTCTGGCCGTACAAACCAATTATTGGAAATTTAGTAGAATTGCGCTATATATAGACAATAGTAACCGATTAGGAGGTGTTCCGTGTCTAACATGCTGAAGAAACTACATGATGATGCGCTTAGCCTTAATAGCTAGGAGCGCGCTTTTTTAGCAGACCGCTTACTGAGTTCTCTTGGCGAAAACGTACTCACAGATATAGATGCAGCCTAGATTGATGAGGCTGAGCAACGTTATCAAGAATACAAAGAAGGCAGGCGCCAAGGCATCGCCGCCCAAGAGGTGTTTGCCAAAGCCGACTTGATTCTGAAATGAATTTAGCCATTTTTGATCCTGAAGCTGAGTCTGAATTTTTGGAGGCTGTAAGGTATTACGAGGATTGTCAGCATGGTTTGGGGCGTCGTTTTCGCCTTGGCCTGATTACGTATTTGCATTCCATGATCGAGAAGAAATAGGCCCAAAGATGTTGGCGCGAATAGCCAAGCAGACAGGCATTACTCCTGAAGATTTGTAAAAACTTCCGAACATGTCATTGGAGGGGATGCGAATAACTTGCGGTCTTCGTAGGGTGCACTGTACGCGCACCCCTCAATTTTGCGTTGGCTCTAATTGAAAGCAGTGCTGAAAAATGGTTTAGTTAAAAATGAAGAAACGAATATATATCGAAACGACTATAGTGAGCTATTACACTGCT
>CAYTSY010000020.1:12202-33625 GCA_964440555.1 uncultured Desulfobacteraceae bacterium | reverse complement strand
GGAGTAGGCCATCGCGAGAATGTCGTCCACGTTGCTCGCGACGATGCCGCGCGTGAGGATGCCGTTGTTGAGATCAACCGGGAATTCAATGACCTGATGGGAATCGCCATACAGGAGGCAAACCAGGAGAATATCGCGGATCCTGAAGACTTATACAAGGTTATCCATAAGGTTCTCGGGGGGTTTATTATAACCCGGCTGGAAGAAATTCTGGAACAAAGAGATGACGGCCGGATTTTAAGAGTCGATATCCGGGATTCCGTTTATTCAGACCTGTGGGCATTCTGGGCGCCCTCCCTATTGCTTTCCCAAAAGATCGGCGGCGTGTTCAAAGCCGGCGAATATATCATTGGAACGGATAAATTAGGGCATTTCGTCAGTCAGGGATATACGTATTTTAAAGTTTGCTGTCTTAAGGGTGAAGGCCTTGAAAAAGCGATCCTCTACGGCATCAACTCTGAACTGACGTATTTTGGCTTTGCCGCCACCGGGATTTATTCATACGGAGATCTTGTGGCCAACTTTCAAGGCATGCGGTTTTGGAACGATCTATTAGGCGAGCGCCCCGATATTTTGGGACAACGGCAAAAACCCTATATCCAAAGACAAAACGGTTTTTGGGTTTTGGTCAACCCCGTGGATATAAGGCGTTATTTTGACGCCGGCTGGGATGAGCGGATCAACCGCAACTTGTTCCGGAATCCCATGATCGAAGACGAGGTCAACAGCAAAATCGCTCTCGCGGCGGCCTCACTCCCCGCCTTAAATCGCGATACGATTGAGGATCGCCTCAACGCTCTGGAGAAAAGATACAAAGAATATTCCATGTATCTGCTTAATAACGGCAACCTTCATAAAGAAAACATCACAGAACTCAAGGAGAAACTGAAACTGGCCCTTAAAAACCGCGTCGTTCAACGAAACAAAGGTTAGCTGCCGGCTTTGCCGCTGATCGTGATTTTGAGATTTTCCCAGGGGCGCCGACAACATCAAAACAAAGAGCCGCATCCCTTTTGGGTGCGGCTCTTATGCAGTTGTGGTGCCGAAGGCCGGACTTGAACCGGCACGAGTTTCCCCACTACCCCCTCAAGCTAAAATATTATAAAATAAACGAATTTAAAAGCAATTAATAGAAATAGGTAACAAACTGAAACTATAATATTTTATTGATATTTAATAGACAATAATATATGATAACAAAAGATAGCAAAGGGGGGTAATAAATTGCCATTTGTTGACTAAATCTTGACCAAATTTCGGTGGATAGGATTCGCGGTCCGAAAAGCCGGGACACCCTGCCGGCCTTCCACCGATTCTCACAGGGGCCGGGAGGGTCCTGGCATGATTAATGAAATAAAAAAACACCTTCAGAAGGTGCCTACCGAAACCACCGACGACAAGATCCGGTTTTTAAAATCTGTTTTATTTAGCCTTATGAGAGCCTGGGGCAACTTCGGCGGCATTAAGTATAGGGGTTTAGATCCTTATAGAAAGGGGTTAAAAGCCGTTTTTTCGCCTGATGCCGATGTCGTGCCGATTGGCGATCTTGTCGACTTCATTGATATGGCAGAATTGACAGAATTATATTTCAATAATGATGTGTCTCACGCTGTTATTGTTCTGGATGAGCTTTTAAAAACGCCCTATGAGCCACCATCCGACGAACAGGACCATATCCGGCATTTGCTCATTGCTATAATTTGCAGCGAGGACCAACGGCTTGAATATTCCACCATGCGATTGATTTATGAAGCTGCGGCTACACTCCAACGGCTGGATAATTTGAAACTGTCGATCGATAAAACCTATCCGCGCGAAAAAATACGTCTTGTTTGCAATGCTTATCTGGATGTGGTGCGGTCTCGGACGTTAGGGGGAAACCCCTCATCCCCTTTATCCTTGCGAGACCTTTATAACCGAGTACATAAAAAAACGAATATCCCCCCCGCTACGGTACGGCGATACCTTGAAACTGCTCACATCACCGATTTTGTATTGAAACAGTATCGGAATCATCCGCGACCAACCGAAAATAAATCACCGTAAAAAATATTACATAGGTGCAGCGTCCGTCCGGGCGATTGTGCAACACACGCTAAATATCCGCCAGTAGGAACCGGCCGTCAAGTCGCCAATCCGAGGTCCTTTTGATCATCGAAAGGACCTTCTTTGTTTTATTCCAATTTGCCAAACCTACCTTTGACACACTATTTGTTATTATTTCAACGAATTATATTGACTTAGACCACTACCGATTATATTTTTTTGTCGAAATAATAACCTAAAATAAAACGAGGTGAAGCATGACGGAAAAACTTTTGAAGGAGACCGAGACCGCCGATATTTTGACGTTGAAGGTAGCAACTTTGCGAAACTGGCGGCTTCAGGGCCGTGGACCAACATTCTACAAATTCGGCCGATGTGTCCGTTATGGTGAGGTGGCTCTAAAAAGTTTCATTGAAAACAGTCAGGTAAAAACCGGAAACCACCCAGGTACAAATCCAAAACATATAAGTGGGAAATTATGAGTCAATTCGCAAAGATTAAGGTTGACCAGGGGGACGTCTACAGGCTGCGGATGATGTTGGCTGGTATCAAAAACGGATACCCGAAGGCGATGTCGCGGGCTATCAATGCCGGGCTGGCCACGGCCAGGGTCGAGTCCAGGCGGGAAGTGCAAAAGGAAGTCACCGCATCAACGAAATACGTGAATCGGGCGTTTGCCGAGAACAAGGCCACGTATAGCCGGTTGACCGGATCATTGGTTGTGTCCGGCAAGCCGATCCCGTTAATTGCCTATGACACGCGGCAAACGGGCAAGGGCGTGACGGTGAGGGTCAACGTATCCGGAGAAAGGTCTCTATTGCCGCATGCAGTCAGCGGGAAGGTCAAAAATGTTTCAAAGGCCGCCGAAACCAGCGAGCATAAAGGCGTTTTCTTGCGAAAGTATTCCGGACCCAGAAAACCGTTTTGGAAAAAAATAAAATACGGCGCATTGCCAAAAGAGTTTCGGCTTCCGATTGAGCAGAAATTCGGGCCGTCGATCCCGGCGATTTTCGAGCGCGGGCCGATATTGGAATATATCAAAAAGTTGGCCGCGATCCGGGCCAGCGATGAATTTGCCCGCCAGGTGGAATTGTTGCTGAAATAGACGCAGGGTTTGCATCGCGGGTTTCAAATGCCCTTGGACTCATTCGGAAAAGAAATGGAAGGATGTGGCACAAATGGATTTAAACGATTTTGTCAACGGTAAAATTTGGGGCATCCAGGATGCCTATTTACAAGTTATGTTTAACCAATTGCCGGGGGTTTTAGAGGCGTCTAAAACTCATGCTGCGGCATTATTTGAACGGAGCCGAAGAGAAGGGAATGAGCCCATATTGAAAGAGGGCGTGGCCGTGATCCCTATTACCGGGCCCATCACCTCGCGTGCATCGTTTTTTTCATTTTTATACGCGGGCACGTCATTGGATCAGCTCACAAAAATTTTCACCGATGTGATTCAAGATCCGGAAGTGAAAGCTGTCGTGCTGAATTTTGATTCCCCGGGGGGGACTATTTCAGGGGTGGGGGAGTTTTCGAAAATGATTTATGATCAGCGCACCAACAAACCTGTCGTCTCATTTACAAGTTCCATAATGGCCAGTTCAGCCTATTGGATAGGCTCTGCGGCAAACCGAATTATGGCGGGTAAAACAGCGAGCGTGGGAAGTATCGGCGTCGTGGCGGTGCATTACGATTATTCCAAATCCGATGAAAAAAACGGGGTCAAACGGACAATCATCAAATCTGGAAAGTACAAGGATATAGGGAACAACGCCGCACCCTTGAGCCAACTGGCGTTTGACACTTTTGAGGCTGACTTGCGATATATCCATGGACTGTTCATCGAGGGTGCCTTGCTCAAAAATAGGGGGATGAAGTTAAATTCGCTGGGAGATATCGCCGAGGCAAAGATATATATCGGCCAGCAGGCCGTTGACGTGGGGCTGGTTGATGCAGTTGGAACCTTGGATATGGCTGTTGATTTGGCCCGCTCTTTGGTCAAACCACCCCAAGGGGATGCGGTTCAGGCGATCAAACCGGGGGTTACAATATCGGTTTCAACTCCACCCCCCATTTTCGGAAAATCAAAAACCCTTATTTTTACGCAAGCCGCCGCAAATAGAACCATCCTACCGATTAAACAAGTTGCCTCAGACGATTTCATGTTTTTAGTTGATCAGTATCAGATTTATAAAAAATGCAAGCGCTCGACGGCTCTGTCAGCAATCGCTAAAGCCCATCCTGAAAGCCATAAAAATTATTTAGCGGGACTGCGGTCAAAATAAAAAATGGAAGGCCAATGGAAAAGTTTATTCCCTTTAAAACGAATAGATTCAAACTCCCGGAGAACTCTGGCCGTTCTACAGATCGTCTATCATGGCGTTGGATCACAGGTTTGCAATTCAATCAGCGGCCAAATTTTATCCATCTTGTTTCCCCCGAATTCCCCTTTCAAAAAAACTTGGCAATGATCATACGGGGTAAGAGGCCGCGGGTCCTTCCTGGACTAAAAAATTAACACGGGACCATGACACCCGGCTTTCGGTTACATTTATTCTGTGAAAATGTAATGGAATATGGAATATGACTAAAAAACGGCTTAATTAAAGAATAAAATTCTTAAAATATTGATGATTTAAAGAACGACCTAAAAAAGTGCCGGTGTTTTTGGACGAAAAAAACGGGAAATATTCTGGATTCGAGACAATTTCCAAACATTTTTCGAAAGGCAGGCCATGAAAAACAAACTTTTAGACGCGTTGAAACCTGAACTTTTGTCGGAGGAAGAATGCCGTGTGTTCTTTCTTGGAGGCCTGGCGCCGGCGTGTCCCGTCTGCAGCGCTCCTTACCATGCGCCTGAAAGGTTCTATGCGAACCTGCAGTGCGTTTGCAAAAGCTGCGGAAAGAAATTCTTTGCCATTACGGGAACACCTTTCAGTGCGGCCAAAATTGGCGGATTCCGGGGGATTTTTCTCATGCTTCTACTAATCGAAATGGGATGGAAAACCGGGAGGATTGCAAGGGCGCTCGGGGTTGATCCTCATACGGTTGCCAGGTGGCGAGGGAAGGCTCGAACAGATGAGTGAGACCGATAAAAATGGCGGGATGCTTGAAGAGGCTCCGGGCCCTTCAGCGAATGCAGAGGATATACGATTTGCTGTTGAAAGAAGGGTCCAGGAAGAGCAGGCGGCTCGCCCGGAAGCCGGCAAAGACGCGGACGAATCGCCGGACCCCAAATTCATAACAGAATGTCTTGAAGGAAACGAGCTTGGGGACGCGGAATTATGGAAGCGGCTCGTGAAAGACGATTACAAATTCAACATTTCTTCAAAAAAATGGATGCGGTGGGCTGGCCACCACTGGGCCTCGGCTTCCGATGAGGAAGTTCTGGCAACGGTTGAACTCTGCGCAAAAGCCTATGAATCCCTGATTCCGGGAATATGGAATCAGGCCCGGGAAATACCGGAGGATGATTCTGCAAAAAAGAAGCTGTTCAAGAAAAAAGATAAGATTGAAAAACGTTCCGATTCCCTCCGGACCGTTCGCCGGCGTAAAAACATCCTGGAAATGGCAGCCAGTTCATTCAACCCCGCCGCCGTCAATAGTGAAGATATTGACCAAAAGCCCCACCTGCTGGCCTGTCCAAACGGCGTTATCGATCTGAGATCCGGGGAATTGCTGCCCGGAAAAAAAGAAGATTTTTTGGTTTCCGCATGCCCCACTGAATACAGGGGTATCGATGAGCCCCGGCCGCGATGGGACCGGTTTGTTCTCGAAATCATGGGCGGCTCACGTGAACTTGCCGAATTTATGAAAGTTCTGATGGGGGTTGCGATCTGGGGGGCTGTTGTCGAACATATTTTTGTCATTTTGTACGGCCCGGGAGGCCGCAACGGCAAGGGTACCTTTGTTGAAACCTGTGCGAAGATACTTGGGAAATTCCTTGCAGCGCCGATTTTGCCGGAAATGTTGCTCGACGTTTACCGGGTGAACCCTTCGGCGCCGTCTCCTGAGCGGCTATCTCTCCGTGGAAAGCGGCTTGTTTGGGCATCGGAACCGGAAGATGGCCGAAAAATAGCCTCCGGGAAGGTTAAGGGTTTGACGGGGAATGATACGGTTGTAGCCCGGGGGCATTACCAGGAGGAAGTTTCTTTTTTACCAAGCCACACTTTGTTTTTTCTGGCAAATTTTCTTATGCGGGCGGACTCAAACGACCCCGCACTATGGGAACGGGTAATCAATATCCCTTTCAATATCCGATTTGTGAAAAAGCCGGAATCAAAGAATGAAATGCCCGTTGACACCAGGCTTGCCGAAGCCTTTGAAGCCGAGGCCTCCGGAATTCTCGGATGGATTGTGGAAGGCTGTTTGGTTTGGCAAGAATTCGGCTTGAACCTTCCCCCGCAGGTTATTCATGCTACTGCGGAATACCGTAAGGAGGAAGATGACTTCAACGGGTTCATCGGGTTTCTTTGTTTGATCCGCGAAGATTATGAGGTGGGAGCGACTGAGCTTTATGACGCTTTCACGTTCTGGTGGCGGCGGTATATCAGCAGCTATCCGCCAAAGCAAAAGAAGTTCGGGACTTTCTTGAAGACGAAATTTTTCAGCGACACTCCAAACGGCCGGGTGGTCTATTATGGCCTGAAGTTGCGTGATAACTGGCAGGATATCATCGGATTCACGGCAAAATGAACCGTCTGTATCCTCTAAAATTGGGAAATGGCTGTATGTATCTGAATAGATTGCAAATACACTCGATAAAGAGAGGTTTTAAGACCTTTCAGACCAATAAAGGCTTTTTATATTCTTTATCTTTTTTGTTTCTCTTTTTTTTATTCTTTTCTTTTTTTCTCTCTCTATCCTCTAAAAAGAAAAGAAAAGAATAATAAATAGATACGGCTTAGAGGATCGAGACCATTCAAACCGTAAATATAAACTTTGCCGCCCTGACCGGGTGGCACTACCAGGAAAGGGGAGACGAGCATGAGTGAATCAAGAGGGGACGTTATGGTTTCAGATCTATTTTCGTTCATTGCCAATGACTTGAAGGATGCCGCAACTATGATTGAACATTGCCGGATAAAGGTCGACGCGCTTTCCAGGACTGCGGATGAGATTGCGTTACGGCTCACTGCTAAGGAGAAAGAACTTTTTGATAAAGAAGTTTCCAGTGGATCTGAAGATCAAGCAGGGCAATCATGAAACCAGATATTAACGATGAAAGAGGGGGAATTATCATGACAAAGTATCAAACAGAAGAGGGGCCAATACTTTCAGATAGAGGCCGCTTAAACCGGGCGTACGATGAAAGCCACCCGGGCACAAACCGGGACGAAGCCTTTGATCGTTTTGAAAGCCGTATGTCCCGTTCCAAATTTGAGAAAGATGAGCCTTGCGGGTTGAGTGGACCGCCATTTCCAGGGCAGGGGGGCGGATTTAGGGCAAAACAATCGGAAAAACCCATAAACCGTGTCGAGGTTTTACGCAAGGCATTGAGGCGGGTCCTGGGTTCGAGAATTCAAACCATTGGAAGAGTTTTTCGTGGATAAAGAGACTGCAAACCATAACCATCAGAAAGAAAGGACAAAAGCAATGAGCAACGAAATTACTTTGGATGACCTGCAGAAATTTTCACCATTTGCGACTCATGCGGACCTTGAAAGGATCAAGGCTGCTGGGGTAACGCCCGGGCAACTGGCTGCGGTGACCAACGCCCGGGCAACTGGCTGCGGTGACCAACGCCATGCTCCGAATTTCATGGCCTTGGTTGAGGCATATGAACAGAAGCATGAATGCCGTCGGACCGAAGCATTGACAGCTGTAGCCCGTAAATTCCCGGAGTCGCATCAACGCTATCTCCAGGATATCAATCGCCGGCAGAACTGATGAGCGTACACACCATTTAACAGTCAGAACAGAAAGGAAAAAAGAATGTTTACGATCTTGGATCAAGAAAACCCAACCGTCGATGAGTTGGCAGATGGCTATCTGAGAATTGAGCAGGCAAAACAGAGATTCGAAAAAGAGCATGAAAGCTTGAACTCGAATTTTGTCCGGCTTCAGCAACTGGCCATGTCCGGGCAGGATGTGCACGATGACGTCAGGGCTGCGAAGGAAAAGCTTTGGGAAAACGACTCAAAGCTTGTCGCCTGCCAAAACGGCATGGATTCCCTGCTTTTGAAAATGCCGATCGCCATGCAGGACGATATTAGGAAACAGATATCGGATATTCAAAAGGCGATATCCGGCCTTGAAAAAGAGCTGGACTTGGGCATGGCCGAGGTGGTGGAACTTTACGCCAGGGCGTTCTGCAGGGACTGTGAAGTTCGGGGCGCCCATCTTCCCGAGAGGCCCGGTTTCGAGATTAATGAAAGCACGATAGGAAAATATTGGGCCGAGTACAAAGAGTCAGTTCGGCGCATTTCGGATGAACGGGGCGGCCTGTCTCCCAAAAAATCGATAAATCACAGGATCTGGAACCTTGAATCCCAAATACATGGCATAAAAAATAACATCGCAGCCTCTGCCGCATCTGATGCCGATGAAGTTCAGGGCTTGTTGAAAAAGAGGCGGGCTGTCATGGCCGGAAATGCTGTGTCAGAAGAACCCGTCAAGGACAGGAACACAAAACCTTCTCCGTCGAGTTTTCGTCCTCTTTTTATGGCGCAGGAAGACGAGAGTGGAGATTAAAGGTAACTCCGATTTTACGATTGGCTGGGTGTTTGCCCTGTTGGGCATTGGCCCGGACGCCTGAGCAGGTGAGCAGGTGAGCCTGGGCGCCTGTGATGGAAAATAGACAAACGCTTCCACGCCGGGCATGAAGCGTTTGTCTACCCGGAATCTAATCTTTTGAAAGGAATAATAAAAATGACATCAAATGACAAAATAGTGAAAATTTTTTTCGAGAGCGAGGACCGGGTCTCCAAGGTCATGGCCGCCCTGGACACCAATATTTCTAATTTTACATCGGGAATCGAAAATGCAACGCAGCCTTTAGCGGATATCGCCGAAAAAGCTGTATTGGCGGAGGCAGCACTCGTCTCCATGGTCGCAGGCGGCATCCTCTATGCTGTTAGCGAAGCCGGGAGTTTTTCGGATGGATTTAACGAGATATCCACACTCGTTGATGCTACCAGCCAAGATATTTCCAGTTTTAAACAAGACATCATCGACTATGGCCGGGAATCGAAAAAAAGTTATGAGGACATCAACGGCGCGGTTTATTCAGCCATTTCAGCCGGCGTTGATTATAAAGAGGCTTTAGGATCTCTGGCCCAGGCGGAAAAGCTATCTATCGCCGCCAAGGCGGATTTAAATTCTACCATGGTAGTTTTAGCATCGACGCTAAACGCATATGGAGAAAGCACTAGCGAGGCCGGACGATATTCGGATGTTTTTTTCAAAACCGTACAGCTTGGCCAGACCACTTTGCCGGAATTGAGCGCCTCCCTCGCCCAGGTCACTGGTTTGGCCGCAGCCGGAGGCATCCCCATTGAAACCCTCGCGGCCGCGATCGCGGCCGTTACCGTCTCCGGCATGCCAACATCCCAGACCATGACGGCCCTCAAGGCAGCCATATCAAACATCATTTCGCCATCTGCGGAGGCAGCCAAAACCGCCGATGAACTCGGCATAGGCTTTAGCGCGACAGCGCTTAAAACAAAAGGTTTTGAGGGCGTCTTAAAGGACGTGTGGATGGCCACGGGCGGGAACATCGATCAGATGGCCAAGCTTTTCGGATCCACCGAGGCCTTGAATGCGGTTTTGATTCTTGCCGAGGATAAATCCGGAAAATTTAAAAATGCGTTGTACGAAATGGCCAACGCGGCCGGGTCAACCGCCGCGGCCCATGAGAAAATGGCCGAAAACATGAAACTGGTGAATCAAAATCTTATCAACAATATTCAGGCAACCTTGATTCAGTTCGGGATTCGTTTTCTCGATGAATACGGGGGCATTGCCGAAGGGATCAGCGCTTTATTTCAGGGGATCAGCATCGGCATGGATCAGGGCGCGTTTGATCCGGTGTTTGATTTCCTGGAAGAAATTGGGAGAGATCTTGGGGCGTACTTAAAAGGCATCGCAAAGGCAATGCCGGAAGCGTTGAAAGACGTTGATTTTACTGGCCTGCTGTCATCTGTGCGCGGGCTTGGGGCGGAGATTAAGGGTTTGTTTGATGCGTTTTTCGGCAAAATCGATTTGACCACTCCGGAAGGCCTGGCAAAGGCAATGCAAAAAATTATTGATTCCGGTGAAACCTTGACAAGGACCGTGGCGGGGATCGTTGGAGGGCTCAAACCATTCGTGAAAGGTCTCGGGGAAGCTGTTGACGGGGTGAATGGTTTTGATGAATCAACGAAAAATACAGTTGGGCAGGTTTTGGGATTTGCAACCGGGTTAAATAAATTGACAGGCGCATTGAACGTTTTGGCGCCGGCTTTAAGCGCGTTTGCAATTTCCGGGGCGGTTAAAAATACACTATCAATTTTAGGCGCAATGGGTGTTACTCTCGGAACCCTTGGGGCGATTGCGGTACCGGCCGTAATTGTCGGCACGGCGGCTGGGATAGGGCTTTTATCGGACAAATTGGCGAATTATATTTCCGAGCTGGGTAGGCTTAACCAACAGCCAAAAGATATCAACATGCAACTTGTCTTTGATGATGGCAATATATTGGGTTTGATTGATGGGATTGTCAGGGATGCCGAAGGAAATATTATAAGTATTCCTATAAAATTTGAGACAGATGAGGAAGCCGTCAAAAGACAGGCGAAAGAAGCGACCGCGAAGGTGAAGGCAGCGCTCCTAGACGGAACATCCGATGCCGTTATTAACTATATGATTGAACCAAATACTGAGAAGTTAACTGCCGCACTGAAAGAAACCGGCGCATACGTTAAGGTTGACGTTGAATTTGAAAATAAATTGAACGAGAAAGATCTTCACTGGACCGATGCAAAGGGGACGGTTCATTCTATTTCATCAGCTATCGATCTCCCAGTGACTACCAGAATTGTCGATGCCGAAACAACCACCAAGGCTGTCTCAAATCTGTCAAAAAGCACTGAGGAAAAGCTCAAAATAATCGAGACCGCTGCCGAGACCACACAAAAGGCTTTCGAGTGGGAGGCAAAAGTTGATATTGCGCAGGTCGAAGCATCCACCAGAATCGTGGAGGCCGTGTTCGAATCGATTGAAACGGAAATCTCCAGCACGGGCTCCACTATCAGCAGCCTTTTTTCAAATTTAAACAGTGCCTCGTCGTCCAATACCTACTACCAAATCAAAAACCAGCTTGAGAAAGAAAGCGACATGCGGGAAGAGGCGCATAATGAGAATATGAAAATGATGGAGGTGCAGCGAAAAATTATGGAAGCGCGGCTTGACGCGATGCAAGCCGGAAAACCCATGTACACCATCGAAGCCGCAAATCTCGCCCCGCACCTGGAAGCAATCTGGGTTGAAATTGTGAAGGCGATCCAGGTAAGGGCTACCGAAGACGGATTTGAATCGTTAATTGGGCTATAGAAAGGAATAATATGACAAACAGGAAAACAACTAAAAATCAAGGCGAAGGAAAGCGAGATACGGCCCCTTACGATCCAATACACGAGTTGAGGGTTGAAATATTATCTCTGTTTAGGGCTATGATCGGGGCATTTGAGAAGCGTTGTGAAGCGAATACGGCGGCCATAAATAGATGCCTCTCCGATATTGAACAATTGACAAAGGGTCATAAAACCATAGAAAAAATTATAACTGATGGGCTCGAAGGGCTAATTAATGAAACTGTGGAACAAAGGAAAAAAATTGAAACCATACGAAAAGATATGGCTTTCTTATTTAAACCGGCTGGGCCTATGCAATAATATTGCAAAGCCGCTTTGCCATATCAACGACACGGGGCGATAATTTGCAGCCCAGTGTTTTATTCACCACCTTGTGGGTTTATTAATAACAGCACCGTCCTTGAGTCTGTATGGATCAGGAAACTGATGGTTTATATAATGACCGCTTGATATTTTGAATGATCCTGGGGCAAGCCTCGATAGTTCGCGATTTTTACGCTTATATGGAAACGCAAATAAAACCTTCTTATTTGGAAATAGCCTATGGGCGGTCGAAACCGGAGGGGCGAGGTCGGTATCTCCAGTAATTAAAACCGCTGTATCACATTCATTATTAGTAAAAATCTCTATAAGTTTTAAAGCGATAGAAACATCAGTCTCTTTTTCTTCATATTTTATAAACTTTTTTTTACAGTGTGGACATCGAATTTCTTTGGGTTTAAATTGATTCAGTTCAACAGTGACCCCAGTATCTTTCAGGCATTTGATAAAACTCATGTGTCTTTTTATTATATCCGGATCTCTGGGTTCTAAGTGGGTTGCAAGTGCGGAAAAATAATATATGCTTTTCAAACTAACCTGTGATTTTGTGACACTGCCGACCTGATGAATATAAGAAAGACAAAGGCTTTTTATGTTTAACCACTTTGTTGATTTATGAGTATCCTTTGATGCCTCTCGAACGGAATGGTATAGGTTAAACCCATCAACTATAAAAGTTACATGGTTCATTTAAAGAGGTGGACCTTATTTAAGATTGGAACTCTTGTTAAGAGCAAAAAAAACCCGCTGGATCGTAATCCAACGGGGGCCAGGAGCCCTTAAAGGCAATCCCGGGGATGATTGGAAAAGATTTTTATATAAAATTTTATTAATAGTCAATAAGAATTCATGTTTTTGAATTCAAATAAATGTTTTCCAATTATTTTTATGTCCGAGCCCGCTTCTTCATCCAGATGGACTGGCGGCATGGGGCACCATTATTTTGGATCGGTTGATTGTTGAATTCAATCTGTCAGCTTTTTAATGGGTTGTCAAGATTAACGGCAGCACCCTTGCGGAATCGCCACACCTACCTTTCCCGGAGTCCGCTTAGCCAAATAAACGACACAGGACGATCGGGGGAGAGGCAAGATACTTGTATGGCCGGCGCTGGGAGTGACAGGGCGTTGTATGTAGGCGGAGGATCGACACCATGCGGCCGAGCTGCCATTCCCTTTGATGTTCAATTATTTTTTATCTGTTTTTTTGTATTTTTTAAGCAAATCGCGGATGGCTTCTTCTAAGAGATCATTAGCGCGGGCATCTTCTTCGGCAGCAAGGATTTTAAGCGCTTTTATGAGATCCGTTTGTAAGGTGGTGTTAAAATTTTTTCGTTTTGTATCCATAATAAACCCATATCAAAAAAAAATATGGTTATCAACATAACAATAAATCTTGACACTATGCGTTTACATTGATATAAAGTTAAACAGATATAAACAAAACGTCCCCAAAACATAGGCCATAAACTTGAAAAACATGCTCAAAGGTTCCCGTAATCGTGAGGTTATGGGCGGACTCTATGTTCCGGGGAAAACCTTTGGGCATTTTTATTTGAAAGGGGGAGTCATGGAAAACCAAACAAGGCCGATGCTTGCGAAAACCTTTGATGGCAAGCAAAATGTCAAGGGTTGGCTGATGAGCGAAAAGCTTGACGGCGTAAGGGCGATCTGGACCGGATCACGGCTGGTCAGTCGGAATGGCAACGAATTTTTTGCACCGGCCTGGTTTACATCAAGCCTTCCCGCCGGAATCACGCTTGACGGAGAGCTGTATATCTGCCGCCAGGCATTTCAAAAAACCGTTGGCATCGTCCGGAAACAATGCCCTGTCGATTCTGAATGGGAGCAACTCCGGTATTTTGTTTTCGATGCACCTTTGCAGCCTGGCGGCTTTGAGGATCGGCTTTCATATTGCAAAGCCCTGTTGAAAGACAGCTCCGTCGCGGCGGCGCTCGATCACCAGGTTTGCATGAGCGCCGTTCATTTGAATTCATTTTTCAAAAGCCTCTTATCCGCAGGCGCCGAAGGGGTGATGCTTCGCCGGCCAGGCTCCAAATATGAAAACAAGCGAAGCGACAGCCTTCTAAAATACAAGCCCCAGGATTCCGATGACGCCCGTGTCATTGGAACTGAACCGGGCGAAGGCAAGCACCTTGGGAGGATCGGCGCCCTGGTTTGCCAATGGAAGGGGAAGGGGATTGTCTTCAAGCTTGGGACCGGCATGTCTGATGCATTGCGCGATGGGGCGGTCAATGCCGGCGCCACTGTAACTTTTGCTTACCAGGGCCTTACCGATGGCGGGAAACCGAGATTTCCGGTGTTTGTGACAGTAAGAGATTATGAATAACAAACAAAAAAGGAGGGTTGAACATGTCCGGAACTAGTCGAGAAATTATAAATGATATGTGTATCAAAACCGGCGTATTTTTTTTGAGCGATCCGAAAACGGCTTCCATTGATGAAAGATTCGATAAAAAACAAGTTGGCGATGCTGCTAAGTATGCAGCTGAATTCTTTAAAGAAAACCTTAAAGCTCTTGAGGAAAAATATCAGGAGTTTAAAGTGGCAGAAGCAAAAGGGCTTCAGGAACGGGTAAAAAAAATTAACAATGAGTATGTGCTTATCGCCGCCAAACTGCAATATTATAATGATGAGTCAAACCGGCTATTCAGAATTTGGAGCGACAAAACTGGATACCCGGTGATTCTTACAGATGAAATGGGTCAGTTTATCATATATTCAGGCGGTCAAGAGAATGAAGTCGAAAAAGATGACGTTGATGCTATCGCGGTGGAAATCCGTGAGGCTAAGCAGCGTTGCCGTAACAAGCAGAAGAAACCTCCAAGAAAATTAAAAATTGTAAAAGGAGCCATGGCATGAAGATAAAACTGTGGGGGGAAAAAACAAGCTGTCACAACTCCTTCTGTAAACGTGAACCGGAGGTTGGAACACTGGCCGGCTGTTTCAGTGGGGCGGTCGATGAGGAGGTAACGAATGAATAAAAATAGCAACTATAAAAACAACGTTATTTTGTTTCAACCACGACTAATGGAAACCATCCAAAAAGGTCAACTCCCCGATATCATCCAAATAGTATTCGAAAAGATTATAGAATTGCATAGCGTCGATGATTTTAGAGTTGGCCTTGTAAAAACGAGCGTTGATACGGTGATGGATTATTGCGAGAGAAACCGTTTAGGCCGGGCTTGGGTGCAATTGAAACCTATCGCGCAAAACAAGATTCTTCCTGATCATATTCAAAAAATATTCATCAGAATTATAGAATTGCATAATATGGTAGGTGTTTTTGGAACCAGCATCGTTTTAGAGAGAGTTGACAAGCTGCTGGAGACTGTCAGAAAAGAACGTCTAATGCGGAGTAAGGCGTATGCGCGAGAGAAAACAAACAATTAGAATACTCGTGAATGGAGTTTTCGACCCTGGCAGTGTGGAGGCTTTTGAACATGCGTGTAAGATGCTTCTGCAAATATTTAAGTATGATCGGTCTGTTTTCTTCGCTATCAAAAATGCGATAGAGGGATATTACATAGAAAGCATGAATAATAGGATAAAATGAACTTGGGATCTGGAAATTTTATCGGCTCCGGCGATATTTTCAAAGCGGCCCGCCAAATCATCGATGTTTGGCGCAACATAATTCCATATTTTTAGGATAGAAATCTTCAGAATAACTAAACAAGGACAAACGAGGTCTTTAAATGGGAATTTTGTCAGAATGTCCGATATGCAAAAAAAAGCAATCCAACAAAAAAAGATCATGCTCTTGTGGCGAGGATTTGGCAAAGGCCAAACGGTCAAGCCGGGTCAGATATTGGATTGACTTTTATATCCCTGGGGGAAAACAACGCCGCGAACCCGTGGGGTACTCAATCGAAGAGGCCAGGGACGCTATGGGGAAACGGCGGGGACAAAAAAGGGAAGGGCGGATATTTGATATCAAACCAGACAATAAAATGACCTTCAACGAGTTAACCAAGTGGTATTTAAAACTTGAGACGGTCAAAGATTTAGCGTCATACGGCATTATTAAAATCACCCTGTCAAAATTTAATAAGACATTCGGGGATATGGTTATCTGCAAAATCAAACCTGCGGACCTTGAAAACTACCAGGCAAGCCGGAAAAAACAGGGGAAGGCGCCGGCGACAATTGACCATGAGATAGGCAAAGCAAAAACGATGAGTTATAAGGCGTTTGATAACGATCTTGTGGGCGCTGATACCTTGAAGGCGTTTAAAAAGATGAAAAAGACCTTAAAGCCGGGGTCTGATGTCCGGGATAGGATTCTGAGCCAGGATGAATTTAATACGCTTATTGAGAAGGCCGTGGATCACCTGAAACCGATTCTTTACACGGCGTATTATACCGGAATGCGAAAAGGCGAAATAGTCAATTTAACCTGGGATCGGGTTGACCTTAAAAATAAGATAATCCGTCTGGAAGCGAGTGACACCAAAGATAATCAAGCGCGGGCCATTCCTATTTGCAAGGAACTGTTTTCCATATTGCAATCTTTATCGAACAGGATTCAGGCGGCGGATAAAGACAACCATGTCTTTTTATTCAGGGGAAAACCCATTGAAGATATCCGGGCAGCTTTAACCAAGGCTTGCACGGATGCCGGGATTGAGTATGGCCGATTTGCCAAAGGCGGGTTTATATTTCATGATTTGCGGCATACATTCAACACAAATATGAGAAAGGCCGGGGTTTCTGAATCGGTTATTATGGAAATTACGGGCCACTCTACAAGGGAAATGTTTGACCGATACAACAGGATTGATGAAGACGACACCCGGAAAGCTATTGTCCAGCTTGAAACATTTTTTGAAAATATTGACCAAATCTTGACTAAAACAAAAAACAGGCACTTAAAGGTTAACCATGAATCCTTATAAGTGCCTGTTTTTATTGTGGTGCCGAAGGCCGGACTTGAACCGGCACGAGTTTCCCCACTACCCCCTCAAGATAGCGTGTCTACCAGTTCCACCACTTCGGCAATCCGAAAATCTTTTATTTTGCCTGACCCTGTGGATTGGGCTGTGCGTCAACCGGCACCGGGGTGGCGGGTTTTGCCGGCACAGTTTGTTCAACGGGCGGAGAGGTTTCGGTCATAATGGAACTTTTCGGCTGGTTGCTGGATAAATAGGCAAGGCACAGGGATGTAATCATAAAGATGATTGCAATGGCTGTGGTGGCTTTGCCGAAAAAAGTACCTGCACCGGAGCTGCCAAACAGGGTTTGGCTTGAACCGGCACCGAAGGCCGCACCCATATCCGCCCCTTTGCCGGTTTGCAAAAGAACGATCATGATCAGGGCGATACAAACAAAAACATGAACAATAATCAGTAAAATAGACATAATGGCTTTATCATGAGTTATAGTGAACAATGGCGGAAAATGTCGCTGCATCCAGGCTTGCGCCGCCCACCAGCGCACCGTCCACATCCGGCATGTCCATAAGTTCTTTAATGTTTCCGGGTTTAACGCTGCCACCGTACACGATTCTGAGAGCGTCGGCGCCTGTTTTTCCGAACCGCGATTCCAATAGCCCGCGCAGAAAATGATCCGCTTCCTGGGCCTGGTCCCTGGTGGCGGCTTTGCCGGTACCGATGGCCCACACCGGTTCGTAGGCAATCACCATCTGAGCCAGGCCGTCAAAAGAAAATCCTTCTAATCCTTTTTTAATCTGTTTGTCAAGCACATAAAATGTTTGTCCGGCATCCCGTTCTTTTTCCGTTTCCCCCACACATAAAACCGGTATTAAACTGAAATTTATTGCAGCCATAACTTTTTTATTGACGGTATCATCGGTTTCACCGAAATACTGGCGTCTTTCCGAGTGGCCGATAATGACGTGACTGCAACCGGCATCTGTCAGCATGGCGGGTGATATTTCTCCGGTGAAAGCGCCTTCTTTTTCCCAGAAAAGGTTCTGCGCTCCCAGAAAGACAGGGGAGCCGGCGATGGTCCGGGAAACCCCTGACAAGGCGGTAAACGGGGGAGCAATAAGAATATCCACGCCGGTTGCATCCGTTGTCAGCCGGACAATCTCAGCGGCAGTCTGTTGAGCTTCCCCGGAGGTTTTATACATTTTCCAGTTCCCCGCGATAAACGGTTTCCGTGCATCCATTTCAAACTCCTTTGACGGGTAAAAGGCCGGCTGAAAAGTAATGTTAAAGCTGGGCGCCGATCATGGCGGCCAGGTCCACCATACGGGTGGAATACCCGATCTCGTTGTCGTACCAGGAAAGCACCTTGACCATATTGTCAATTACGTAGGTGGTGGGGCCGTCAACAATGGAGGATAAGACGCAGCCGTTGAAATCCGAAGACACCAGCGGCTCATCCGAATATCCCAAAATGCCGGAAAGGGATTGCTCCGAAGCGGCTTTTAAAGCGGCATTGACTTCTGAAACCGTGATCCCTGTTTTTTCAACAACAACGACCAGATCCACAAGAGAAACGTTGGGCGTGGGAACCCGGATGGCCAGTCCATTGAGCTTGTTGGCAAGCTCGGGCAACACCAGAGCCACAGCCTTGGCAGCGCCGGTGGTTGTCGGTATCATGGAAAGGGCTGCGGCCCGTGCTCTGCGCAGATCTTTATGCGGAAAATCAAGAAGGCGCTGGTCGCCGGTGTAGGAATGAATGGTCGTCATCAGACCGGAGCGGATGCCGAAGTTTTCAAGCAGCACTTTGGCGACCGGGGCCAGACAATTGGTCGTGCAGGAAGCATTGGAAATAATGTGATGGTTCCGGGAATCATACTGATTGGAATTCACCCCCATAACGATCGTGATGTCCGGGCTTTTTGCCGGAGCGCTGATAATGACCTTTTTGGCGCCTGCGGCAAGGTGTTTGGATGCATTTTGCGCGTCTACGAAAAGACCGGTGCATTCACATACAATATCCACGTCGAAACTCCGCCAGGGGATAACGGACGGGTCTTTGACGGTGGTGATGGCGATCGGTTTTCCGGCCACATAAATGGCGTCGTCTTTTGCGACCACTTCCTTGTCCAATTTCCCATGAACGGAATCATATTTCAACAGGTGGGCCATTGTGACCGGATCGGAAAGATCATTAATCGCCGCAATGTTAATTTCAGGATGATTCAAGGCCGCCCTGAGAACCAGACGACCGATTCTGCCAAATCCGTTGATGCCGATTTTTACAGCCATTTTTCCTCCTGTTTTCGTTATGTTTACTGGGACACTGCTATGAAGCCCGTTTATTGCCCTTTAAAATCCCGCTGGCAAGGGATATGCTTTTTTTACCGAAAGTTTCCAGGTTTAAAGCCAAAGCGGCCAGATCCATCTTCGCCCGTAAATCAGCTGCCTTGAGCAAAATCGGCAAATTAACCCCGGAAATCACTTCCACCTGCCCTTCTTCCAAAAAGGAATAGCTCAAATTGGAGGGGGTTCCCCCAAACATATCGGTGAGAATAAGAATGCCTTTATTGTGGTTGACCTCTTTAATGCTGTCGACGATTTTACCTCGCATGCTGTCCGCATTGTCTTTGATATTGACGGAAACTGATACCATTGATTCAGGGATTGCGCCGAGGATTGAAGTGGCAGCCTCGATCAGGGCCTGTCCGAGTCGTTCGTGAGTTACGATCACGATTCCAATCATGAGTCACCTGTTAGAAGATTTTTATTTCGCATGAAGGCAATAGATGATTTGCATAAAAAAGTAAATATAAAAAACGGCTGCTCAAAACCAACCATCAACGGTCAACCATCAACCGTCAACAGCTTGGTCAGATATCACGATGGATAAGGGCGACCGGTTTTCCGGATTCTTCAATGTGTTCTGCGATGGATCGGGCAATGGCTACGGATCGGTGCTGCCCGCCGGTACACCCCACGGCGATGGTCAGATAGGCTTTGCCCTCTTTTTCATATTGCGGAAGCAGGTAATCAAGCAAATCACAATACTTTGCCAAAAACGCGCCCGTTTCCTTATCCCTTAAAATAAAGTCCCTGACGGGTTTGGATTCGCCGTTTAAATCTTTCAGCGCCGGGTCGAAATACGGGTTGGCAAGAAACCGGACATCGACAACCAGATCAGCATTTAAGGGGATGCCGTTTTTAAATCCAAACGACATGACGTGGATTTGCATTAAGGCATCCTTCTGGTTTTGTCTGGCCTGGCCGAGGATCAGGGATTTTAATTCGTGGACGTTGCAGCGGGACGTATCAATAACTGCATCGGCTTCATCCCGTAACTCCTTGAGCTGGCTGATTTCCAGTTGAATGGCTTCAGGCAGACTTTTGTCCCGGCTCAAGGGATGCTGTCTTCGGGTTGCACTGTAGCGCGCGATCAATATCTGCGGATCCGCCTCGAGAAACAAAACATTAAACCGATACCCGTTTTTGCGCAGGGAATCGAACACAAACCGGTACTTGGAAAGGAATCCTTTTTCGCGAAGATCCATCACAAAGGCAAGTCCGGCGAATTCAGGATTGCTTTCAATGGGGAGTTCCACGATTTTGGGGAGCAGCTCCACCGGCAGGTTGTCCACACAGTAATATCCGGCATCCTCAAATGCCGCAATCGCCGTGCTTTTCCCCGAGCCGGACAGGCCCGTGATGACCGTGATTTTTAAATTTTTCACTTTTTTCCGGGCATGGGTTTAAAATTCCTCGTCTTTCTCCCTTATAGCCTCGTAAATTTCTTCCCGGTTGGCGGCGTTCATGAGCTTCTCCTTAAAAATATCGTTCTTTAAAATTCTTGAGATTCTGGCCAGAAGCTTTAAATGCAATCCGGTTGAGCTTTCCGGAGTAACCAGAAGAAAGAAAATATGGGTGGGCCTGCCGTCCATGGATTCAAAATCAACCCCTTTCTTGCTGAGCCCGAATCCAAGGGCAAGCGAATCCAGATTTTTGAGCTTGCCGTGGGGTATGCCGATCCCTCCGCCGATCCCGGTACTCCCCAAACGCTCTCTTTCCATGAGTACTTTGACGAGGCTATCCCGGGTTATCCTGGCAATGCCCGCCAGGGGCGTTGCCAGTTCTTCAAGAATTCCTTTTTTATCTTTGGACTTCAAGTCGGCGAGAATCGCGTCTTTTTGCAGAACATCTAAAATTTTCATATAAAACACCCCTAGGCATGTCATTTTATCTGTCGGGCTGTATCAACCCGAGGTCGCCGTTTTTCCGGCGGTACAGCACGTTCACCCGGTCGGTCCTGGCGTTCGTGAAAACCAGAAAGTTGTCCGAAATGAGTTCCAACTGCAAGACGGCTTCATCGATGTCCATCGGCTTATATTCGATGTTTTTAATGGTAAGGTTTGGCTGGGGCTCTTCTTCCCCCTGCACGGGCTGCAAGACGTCTCCTTCTTTACTCTTTGCCTTTGTTCCGCGGTGTCCGCGGATCTTTTCCTTTGATTTTTTGATCTGTTTTTCAAGTTTGTCGAGCGTCATGTCGATGGCGGAATACATATCGTTTGTTTCTTC
>CAYTSY010000020.1:0-12192 GCA_964440555.1 uncultured Desulfobacteraceae bacterium | reverse complement strand
GTTTCTTCCCTGCCGTTGATGCTCAGCTTGTCCCCAATGATGTTTATTTCGGCAATATGTCTGAATTTTTCAACGGACAAAACCACATTGGCTTCGGCAGGATTATACAGATACTTATCGAACCGGTTCAGTTTTTCCTTAACGTAGGATTTCAGGTTTTCAGACGGGTCGAGATTTTTGAATGTCACATTTGTTTGCATGCGATAAAACCTCCCTAAAATTGTTTTCGTTTACTCGAGGGCAAGATTTTCATCATTTCACGGTATTTTGCTACGGTTCTGCGGGCGATGTCAATGTTAAGGTCTTTTTCCAATATTTCCGATATTTTTTCATCGCTGTACGGTTTTTGGGGATTTTCGCTTTCGATCATCAATCGGATCTTATCCTGAACGCTGGCCGATGAAACCGCTTCCCCCCTGAAACATTTGATGGAGCTGTTGAAAAAATATTTCAGTTCAAAAATTCCCTGAGGCGTATGGGCGTATTTATTGGTGGTCACCCGGCTGATCGTGGATTCATGCATGCCGATATCCTCGGCCACGTCCCGGAGCACCATGGGTTTTAAGTGAGCTATGCCTTTTTCAAAAAAATCCTTCTGAAATTTGAGGATGCTTTCCATTACCTTATAAATTGTTTTTTGGCGCTGATGAATGCTCCGGATCAGCCAGGCTGCTGAACGCATCTTGTCCTGAAGATAGGTCTTAACATTTTCCTTAATCGGTGCTTCTTTTTTTACGGCATTTTTATAATAGGCGTTGATCTGGAGACGCGGCATGCCGTCTTCATTCAGCATGATCAGAAATTCATTTTCAAATTTATAAACATAGATATCCGGAATAATATAATGGGGCTCATCGTCGCTGAATTCTCTTCCGGGTTTGGGTTCCAGTTCTTTGATGATTTTCACCGCTTTTAAGACCTCGTCGAGATCGGCTTTCACGGCTTTGGCGATGGCTTTATAGTTTTTGTTTTCCAGATGGTGTAAATAATCCGATATGATCCGCGCGACAAGGGTATTGTCCAGGTTGAAATAGTTGACTTGAATGAGGAGACATTCTTTTAAATTCCTGGCGCATACACCGACGGGGTCGAATGTCTGCAATACGTCGAGTACGCTTTGGACGGTTGTGGGATCCGCTTGCGTCATTTCCGCAAGATCACCCATGGAGATATCCAGATATCCGTCTTCATTAAGATTGCCGATGATGGCGCTGCCGATTTCCTCTGCCCGGGAATCCGGCCGCGTCATAAGAAGCTGCCAAAGCAAATGGTCTTTTAACGATTGCTTTTTAGCGATAAAGGATTCGTAGCTCGGGGTTTCCCTCTTTTCCGTTTCAAACGTAGTTTTGCCGGGGGAGTTGTAATCGTCGATATAATTGTTCCAGTCGACATGGTCTTCGTATATTTTGTCGTCAACGGTTACTTCCTTGATCGCCGTGGATTCCGGGACATCAGCAGGATCCTGAATCAGAACTTCATCGGGCTTTTGTTCTTCGGAGAGGTCATAAGACTCTTCAAGAACTGGATTTTGTTCGAGTTCCTGGTGTACCAGATCCGTTAGTTCCAACCTCGACATCTGAAGCAGCTTGATGGCCATCTGGAGCTGAGGCGTCATCACCAGTTGCTGGGTTAATTTTAATTGTTGTCTGAGTCCCAATGCCATGGTTACAAGCTGAATTCTTTCCCCAGGTAAAATTGTCTGGCTATCTGGCTTGAGGCGATCCATTCGGGAGTTCCGGATTCTATGATTGCCCCCGCGTTGAGTATATACGCCTGATCACAGACTTCAAGTGTTTCCTTTACATTGTGGTCTGAAATCAATACGCCGATTCCCCTTTCTTTAAGATGGCGTATAATTTTTTTGATGTCGATCACTGCGAGAGGATCGATTCCTGCAAATGGTTCGTCCAGCAAAATAAACGATGGGTTTGTGGCCAGGGCTCTGGATATTTCCAGCCGCCGCCTCTCGCCGCCTGAGAGAACGCTTGCTTTTTGATTGCCCAGGTGTTTGATCCCCAATTCCGACAGCAGGTCATCCGCCCGTTTTTCCTGATCCGCCTTTGTCAATGAAAGGGTTTCAAGAATTGCCGTTATATTTTGTCTGGCGGTCAGTTTCCGGAAAACCGACGGCTCCTGGGCCAGGTATCCAATGCCTTTTTTAGCCCGTTGGTGCATGGGAAGTCCGGTAATGTCTTCATCATCTATCATCACCTGGCCTTTGTCGGGTTTAATCATTCCCACGGTCATATAAAATGTCGTGGTTTTGCCGGCGCCGTTGGGCCCGAGAAGGCCTGCAACCTGCCCGCTTCCGGTTGAAAGCGACACCGAGTTGACCACCCGCCTGCCCTGATAGGTTTTGACCAGATTGTTAAGCGATAATATCGTCATGGTTAATAAATCCGGATACCCTTCAATCGCCTTTCTCCTGTTTTCCCTGGGAAAAAACCGCTTCGACCTGCTTGTTGCCGGTGCTTTCAACAGTGAAGGTCTGGTTGATTCTGTCCAGAATGATTTTATCTCCGGCGATAAAATACTTGCCGCTGGTTATCCTTGAATTTCCCCCGGTCAGAATCAGGGTCTTGTTTTGCGGCGTATAAACAGCCTGGTCTGTGACGGCCGTTTTGTCCTCAAACATGATTTTGACATTTCCCTTTGCCGTAATCTGTTCAATCGACTCTTCCGTAAACGAGGCTGTTTTGTTCCGGTCCAAACCTGGCGGATAGGTTATTGAAAGCCAATCCGCTTCAATCTTCGTGTCGTCGACAGTTACCTTGACATGGCCTTTAAATTCCGTTTGTCTGCCCTTGCCGTCAATGACGGCTTGGTCCGTTGAAATCCGGATGCCTTTAAAATTCCCGTTGATCCCGGCGTCGTCCGCTTCCCCGAATGCCGGGGCGGGCAACAGTGAAAAGCCGCCGGCCATCATTCCCAGCAGTATGCCGCATACAGGCAAAAAATATAAATTACGGATGAGCCTGGTCATTAAAAGCGCCTTCTACGTGCCCTTTAAGAATTGTTTTGTTTGCTTCCAGATCGATTACCATGGCATCCGCCGTCAGATAAACGGAATTTCCTTTAAGTGTTACCGGCGTTTCCGAATGGATCAGCCGTTTTTTATGCGTATAGACCAACTGCTCGGTTTGGAAATTGTATCCCTGTTTATTCATTGTAACGTTTCCGGTCAATCGGATGTCGCTTTCATCGATTCTCAGGAGGCCCTCTTTGGCGTAAACAAACGCCTTTTCGTTGTTTTTAAGGTGAAACGTTAAGGATAAATCATGTAAGATTGCCGCCTTATCTTCATTGATATATTCCGCTGAACTTGCTTCAAGTTCCCATTCGGCGATTCCGTTCCGGGTGGCCGAATGCTTTATTTTCCCGATCACGAGGCCGGGCTTTAGTGAAAGGCCGGTTTTTAGATCCGTTTCAACCCGGCCATTGCCTGAATCTAAAAAAGTCCATAAAACAAAAATGCATATAGCGGCGATAAAGACAGCCAGCACGAGTTTCAGTCTGTCTATGGCCGACTTTTTGAGCATCCTTATGCTCCAAACCGTTCCAGAACACGATGCCATAATCCCTTTGATTGTAAAATGGCTTCACAGATCTCCCGGACCGCTCCTCTGCCGCCTTTTGCCGATGTCACGAATTCAGCGGCTGAAACGACCTCCTTGCAGGCATCTGAGACGGCAATGGCTATTCCTACCTTTTTCATGGCGGGCAAATCCGGGAGATCATCACCGGCATAAGCGACATTACCGGGCAAAACACCGATTTTTTTCAATAGATGGTCCAATTCAACGGATTTATTTTTTACTCCTTGAAATAAATAGGAGATGCCGAGGTTTTCGCACCGATGAGCCAGGGCTTTTGAATCCCTTTGGGTCATGATGCAGACCGGTATCCCCGCATCCATCAGAAGCCTGAGCCCCAATCCGTCCCTGACATTGAATTCCTTGATTTGTGCCCCATGGTCGTCATAAATGATCTGGCCGTCTGTCAGAACGCCGTCGACATCCAAAACCAGGAGCTTAACTGATTGTAACCGATCTGACGGGTTGATTTTTGCCCTCCGTTTCACAGACGACGTTTTTGATGGCGATCAATTTTAGCAGCAATTCACGAAGATTATCCAGTTTTAAAGAATTCGGGCCGTCGCAAAGGGCCTTTTCGGGATCAATATGAACCTCCATAAAAACGCCGTCCACCCCGGCCGCAACGGCTGCTTTTGCAAGGACCGGAGCAAATTCCCGTTGTCCGCCCGACTGCTTGCCCTCTCCGCCGGGCAGTTGAATGCTGTGCGTTGCATCAAAGATGACGGGATATCCTAAGTCCTGCATAATCCGGATTCCACGGAAATCGACAACCAGGTTGTTGTACCCGAACATTACCCCCCGTTCCGTAATCCAAATGCGGTGATTCCCCGTAGACTCGATTTTTTTTACCACGTTTTTCATATCCCAGGGGGCAAGAAATTGTCCTTTTTTGATATTGACCGGCTTACCGGTGTTGGCTGCAGCAAGAAGCAGATCCGTCTGGCGGCAGAGAAAAGCCGGTATTTGAATGATGTCCAAAATTTGGGCTGCGGCATGAATTTCGCCGATGCCGTGCACATCGGATAAAAGGGTGATGTGTAGATCGTCTTTGATCGCTTTTAATATATCCAGGCCCTTTTTTATGCCCGGACCCCGAAAGGAATCAATGGAGGTACGATTTGCTTTGTCATAAGAAGCCTTGAAAATAAAGGGAATATCCAGTTCTTCGGTGAGGTTTTTCAGCTCGGAAGCGATCTGCCAGGTCAACATATCATTTTCAATGACGCAAGGACCGCAAATCAGCACAAGCGGGGAACCGCATCCGATTTTAATGTCATCCGTTTCTTTTGGTTGTCCCATTTCTACCCAATTAACCTGAGGTCGATTAAAAGTCAAGAAACGAAAACATGCCTTGATTAGCCTCATCATTGCTGTTATTATACTTGTTTTAAAAATATTACAGGTGACATTCAGTCGTCATTTAGGCGCCATTTAGGTGCTGGGAGGGTAAAAGATTGGAAAAGAAATTTCAATTCAAGTCAGGGTGGATCATGATCGGGGGTTTTATTTTGCTGGTTCCCATAATCTGGTTTATGATGTCCCGGCTTGAAGGAGGCCTGCCGTCCATTGAAACGACGCCTTCCGTTGAATCTATCGGCGAATCGCAAAAGGTCGGATTTACGGTTATCGATGAAAAGAACGGCATTCGGAAGATCCAAATTGTGTTAACCAAAGACGGCAAGGAAAAGATGCTGCTTGAAAAAACGCATCCTTCTCCGGGCTTTTTTCGCAAAAGCGCCGTTCGCCGGGAAACCCTGGACTTAGTCATCGAACCCAAAAAACTGGGCCTTCCTGATGGCAGGGCGACATTGGAAATGACGGTCTGGGACTATTCATGGAGAAGCTGGTGGCATGGAAACCGGCAGCGCGTGGAAAAGCCGGTCTTGATTGATATGCATCCTCCCAAAATTGAGGTGTTGACCCGGATGCACAACATCAACCAGGGCGGGTGCGGCGTGGTGGTCTACAGGCTGTCCGAAACCTGTCCGGATAACGGCGTGGTGGTGGGAGAAAATTTTTTCCCGGGACATGTCGGCTATTTTGATGACGACAGCATCCATATGGCATTTTTTGCATTAAGCCATGTGCAGGGCCCTGGAACAAAACTGTTTGTTCAGGCCGCGGACCGGGCAGGCAATCGCGCACGCGCCGGCTTTCCCCATTATATCCGGAAAAAGGTGTTTCGAAAAGATCAGCTCCCGATTTCGGACAGTTTCCTTGATACGAAAATGCCGGAATTCAATCTGACTATCCCCAATAACCCGACGCCTTCGAATCTGGATAAATATCTCTATGTAAACCGCGATCTTCGCAAGGTTAACGACCACGAAGTATTTCGTTTTACCGCCAATACGGAAAATACGCTGTATTGGGAGGGAGTTTTTTTACGGTTTCCCAATTCTGCGCCCCGTGCCGCTTTTGCGGATCACCGGGAGTATTATTACCAGGACAAAAAGATCGATGAACAAACGCATATGGGAATCGATCTGGCATCCCTTGAGCAATCCCCGGTTCCGGCGGCAAACAAGGGGAAAGTTGTTTTTACCGATGATCTGGGCATATACGGCAATACCGTGCTGATCGACCATGGCTTTGGGCTGTTCAGCATGTATTCCCATTTAAGCTATATCGAGGTTGAGGTCGGGCAAGTCGTGTCCAAAGGCGAAGCCATCGGCAAGAGCGGCATGACGGGCCTGGCAGCGGGCGACCATCTCCATTTTGCCATGATTTTGCACGATACATTTGTCAATCCCATTGAATGGTGGGATCCCGGCTGGATAAAAAATAATGTGACGACCAAAATCGAAAGCGTAAATTCAGAGCTGGCCGGCGGCTGAACGGTTTTTTAATCCCGGGGAATTTAAAGATGAAAAAACATAAAGTTCAAAAAACCTATCAGGAAATCAATGAAAAAATAAAATCCGGCGATGTTGTAGTGGTCACGGCCGATGAAATTATCGATATCGTCAGAAAAGAAGGCCCCGTGGAAGCGGCCCGGAAGGTCGATGTGGTAACGACCGGCACGTTTGCCCCCATGTGTTCCTCAGGCGCTTTCATCAACTTCGGCCATTCAGCCCCCAGCATCAAGGCGTCGCAGGTTTGGCTCAACAAGGTTCCGGCTTACGGCGGGATTGCGGCTGTGGATTGCTACATCGGGGCCACGGAGGCCTGCGAGGACGACCCGTTGAACAAGGTGCATCCCGGAGAATTCAACTACGGGGGAGGGCATGTGATTCAGGATCTCGTCGCGGGCAAACGGATTCATTTAAAGGCAACCGGATACGGCACCGATTGTTATCCGAACAAACTGGTGGAAAAAGAAATTACTTTAAAGTCCGTCCCCAGCGCCGTGCTTTGCAATCCCAGGAACGCCTACCAGAACTATAATTGCGCCGTCAATCTGACCAATAAAACCATTTATACTTACATGGGCATATTAAAACCCAAAGCCGCCAATGCAAACTACTGTTCCGCAGGTCAGTTGAGTCCGTTGTTCAATGATCCGTATTACAAAACCATCGGAATCGGGACCAGGATCTTTCTCGGCGGCGGCGTGGGATATGTGACCTGGCCCGGCACGCAGCACAACCCGACGGTACCCAGAACGCCGGGCGGTACGCCGGTACGGGCCGCGGGAACGCTTTTTACCATGGGAGACCTGAAAGGGATGAGTCCGGAATGGCTGATCGGCGTCAGTATTCTGGGATATGGGTGTTCTCTGGCGGTAGGCCTGGGAATTCCTATTCCCATTTTAAATGAGGAAATCGTTCAATACACGGCCGTTTCGGATGAAGAACTGGTAACCCAGATCATTGATTACGGAAGCGACTATCCCAACGGGATCTCAAAGAGTCTCGGCCAGGTCAGTTACGCGGAGCTTAAAAGCGGCAAAATTCAAATCAAGGGAAAATCCGTAAAGACGGTTCCGCTTTCCAGCGTCGTAAAGGCCCGGCAGATCGCTGATATACTTAAGCAATGGATCAGAAAAGGCGAGTTTATATTGGGTGAGCCGCAGATGTTGTTGCCGATTGGTAAGGCTGAAGCATAAAGACCGAAGGCGTCGTAAAAAAATCTGATTTTTACCACGAAGAACACGAAGAGTACGAAAGGACAAGAATTTATAATATTTTCAGCTTCGTGTACTTCGTGTTCTTCGTGGTTTATAAAAAATTAGGTATAATGGCTGCTTTTTAGGAGACCATCAAGGCTGAAGGTAGAAGATGGCATGCCGAATGTTGTCCGGACATTTATTGCTATTGAACTTCCGGTGTTTATAAAAACGGCGATCGCCGGGATTCAGGAAAAGCTGAAGCGGAAAATATCCGGAATCCGATGGACCGTGCCGGACAATATTCATTTGACGCTTGCGTTTCTGGGCGATGCGAGTCCGGAAGATGTTGTCCGGATCTGCGAGGCATTGTCAGGAGCCGTCACGACGGTTGCCCCGTTTTTTTTATCGGCCAGGGGGCTTGGCGCATTCCCGGGGTTGAGCCGGCCCAGGGTGATCTGGACGGGAATCGGGGGAGAGACGCGCTGCCTTGACGTTTTATCGCGAGAGCTAAACGATCATTTGGAAGCAGCCGGATTCCCGGTGGAAAAAAGGCGGTTTACCGGCCACCTGACCCTGGGAAGGGCAAAGCAAAACGTCGATGCCATGAGGCTTATGGATTGCGTAAAGGAAATGAAGAATTTTGAGACCCGGCCGTTTGCCGTAAACGAAGCCGTTTTGATGAAAAGTGATTTAAGCCCCGCGGGCCCGGCGTATTCGGTTTTGTTTAAAGCCGGGTTCAGAAAGGGGATATAGATTCACGATATAGTTCCGCAACTCACAACTTTTTTCCTGGAGGAAACCATGAACCAAACACCGGAAAAGGAAAAAGCCGTAGAAACGGCAATTACGCAAATCGAGCGCCAGTTTGGAAAAGGGGCCATCATGAAGCTGGGCAGCCAGAAGGTCATCCATGTTCCCGCCATACATACGGGATCACTGGCCCTTGACAAGGCGCTCGGGGTGGGGGGATTGCCGCGGGGCAGAATTACGGAAATCTTTGGCCCGGAATCTTCGGGGAAAACAACCCTTGCGCTGCATGCGGTGGCCGAAGTTCAGCGCAAAGGAGGGATTGCCGCATTTATTGATGCGGAGCACGCACTGGATACCGTGTATGCCAGAAAACTCGGCGTCAATTGCGATGAGTTGCTGGTGGCCCAGCCCGATACAGGGGAACAGGCCCTCGAAATCGCCGAAATGCTTGTGAGAAGCGGCGCCATCGATGTGATCGTCATCGACTCCGTTGCCGCGCTGGTGCCGCGGGCCGAGATCGAAGGCGAAATGGGAGACTCGCACATGGGCTTGCAGGCCAGGCTGATGTCTCAGGCATTGCGAAAACTGACCGGCACGATCAGCAAAACCATGACGTCGGTGATATTTATCAACCAGATCCGGATGAAGATCGGCGTGGTGTTCGGCAATCCCGAAACCACAACCGGCGGCAACGCGCTCAAATTTTATGCTTCGGTTCGCCTGGACATCCGCCGGGTGGCCTCTATTAAGGAGGGCCAGGATGTGGTCGGCAACCGAACCAAAGTCCGGGTAGTCAAAAACAAGGTTGCCCCTCCTTTTCAGGAAGCCGAGTTTGATATTCTTTACGGCGAGGGCATCTCGCGGATCGGTGATCTCCTGGATGTGGGCGTAGAAGCCGGTGTTATCGAAAAAAGCGGGTCCTGGTATTCCTATGGAACCGAACGCATCGGCCAGGGACGCAGCAACGTGAAAAGTTTTTTTACAGACCACCCGGATTTGCTGGAAGAAGTCAATGAAAAAGTCAGAACTGCCCTGGGACTGGGCAAAAAGCCGGAGGAAGAAACGGGTGCACCTCAGGAATAAGAATCTCATTCCATAACGGAGAACGCGATGACGGGCAACGAGATAAGAAGTCGGTTTTTGGATTATTTCAAAAAACAGGGGCATCAGGTTGTGCGGAGCTCCTCTTTGGTTCCGCAGGATGACCCCACCCTGTTGTTTACCAATGCGGGGATGGTTCAGTTCAAGCGCGTTTTTATCGGTGAGGAAAAAAAAGCGTATTCCAGAGCGGTCACCTCCCAGAAATGCGTCCGTGCAGGCGGAAAGCACAATGATCTGGACAATGTGGGCTATACCGCCAGGCACCATACGTTTTTTGAGATGCTGGGCAACTTTTCCTTCGGCGACTATTTCAAGGAAAAAGCGATAGAATATGCGTGGGATCTTCTGATTAACGGATACGGACTGCCGGAAGAAAAGCTGTGGGTGTCCATTTTTCTGGATGACGATGATGCCTATTCCCTTTGGCATGAAAAAATCGGCGTTGCCCAAGACCGGATCATTCGTCTGGGGGAGAAGGATAATTTCTGGTCCATGGGTGATACCGGCCCCTGCGGACCGTGTTCCGAAATATTGATCGACCGGGGAGAGCAATTCGGCTGCGACGGTCCGGACTGCCGGGCCGGATGCGACTGCGACCGGTATCTTGAAATCTGGAACCTGGTTTTCATGCAGTACAACCGGGATGCTTCCGGCAGTTTGACGCCCCTGCCCAAGCCCAGCATCGATACGGGCATGGGTCTTGAACGGATTGCATCGGTTGTCCAGGACGTCTCCACCAACTACGATACCGACCTTATCTTCCCCATTATCAAGGAAGTGGAATCGCTCTCCCGCACGGCGTATGGGACCTCGACGGAATCGGATATCGCCATGAAGGTCATCGCGGATCACAGCCGGGCGGCGGCATACCTGATCGGCGACGGGGTTTTGCCCTCAAATGAAGGAAAGGGCTATGTGCTGCGGCGTATCATGCGCAGGGCTATCCGGTACGGTCGGAATCTGGGACTTTCAGGCCGGTTTCTGCATAAAACCGCTGAAGTGGTGATTGACCTGATGAAATCAGCCTATCCGGAATTGGCCGAAGGCAAGGCATTTATAGCAAACGTGATCCAAAATGAAGAAACCCGTTTTTCCGAAACCCTGGATACCGGCTTAAAACTGCTGCATGATACGATGGCTCACCTGGAAGCAGGCGGGCAAACGCGGGTTTCCGGCGACATCGTGTTTAAGCTGTACGACACCTATGGGTTTCCCATCGATATCGTAAAGGACGTCCTCCGGGACAAGAACATGACCCTGGATATGGAGGGATTTGACAATGCCATGGAAAACCAGCGCCGCCAGTCCAGAAACGTGGCCTCATTTTCCGGGATGGGCGAAGCGTATAAAACGCTTTCCGCAAAAGGCGTCAAACCCGAGTTTGTGGGATATGAAGCACTTTCCTGCAATGCAAAGGTATTGATGATTGTGAGCGGCGGTCAGGGTGTCCCGGAAGCCTCAGCCGGCAGCGTCATCGAATTGGTGACGGACAAGACCCCTTTTTACGGCGAAGCCGGCGGCCAGATCGGCGACCGGGGAGCGGCGTCCGGCAAGGAGTTTGAGATCGAGATCCGAAATACCATTAAAGATCCCACGGGACTTATCATTCATCAGGGTGAGGTGATTTCCGGAACGGTGCGGCAGGGAGATGCCGTGAACCTGTCGGTGGACCGGATCAACCGGGAAGCCATCGCTAAAAATCATACCGCTACGCATATCCTGCATGCGGTATTGCGCCAGGTGCTGGGCGACCATGTCAGACAGGCCGGTTCCCGGGTGGCCCAGGATAGGCTTCGGTTTGATTTTACCCATTTTTCTCAGGTGGATCAGGAGATGCAAAATGACATAGAAACAAGGGTAAACGCCCGGATAATGGCGAATATCCCGGTTTCCCTGAAGGAAATGGAAACCGAAGAGGCGTTTAAGTCCGGCGCCACAGCCCTGTTTGAAGAGAAATACGGAGACCGGGTGCGGGTGATATCCGTTTCCGACTTTTCAAAAGAGCTCTGCGGCGGCACTCACACGGACCGCACCGGGGATATCGGACTGTTTAAGATCGTAGGGGAGTCCAGCGTGGCGGCCGGTATCCGGCGCATTGAAGCCCTGACTGGGGAATCCGCCGTCCGTCATGTCCAGCAGCTTGCAGACATCCTCCAAAAAGCGGCGATGCGGGTAAAGGAAAAACCCGAAAACCTGATTCAACGCATTGAAAAAATGGCGTCGGATCATAAGCATCTCGAAAAAGAGATCGAGAAACTCAAAGCAGCCCTTGCGGCCCGGAGCACCGAGCAAACGGACGACGACATCCGCGTCGTCAACGGGATCAATGTGATCGCGAAAAAGGTGACGGTGGATAAACCCGCAATGTTGCGCGACCTGGCGGACCGGCTCAAGGATAAACTCAAATCCGGGGTGGTCGTCCTGGGCAGCGTTTCCGGCCCCAAAGCCCTGCTGATCGTTTCCGTTACCAAGGATCTCGAAGGCCGTTGTCATGCCGGTGACATTATCCGGCAACTGGCCGCCGAAGTCGGCGGCTCCGGCGGCGGAAGGCCGGACATGGCCCAAGCCGGCGGAACCCAGCCGGAGAACCTGGATAAGGCGCTGGAAAAGGTATACGAGATTGTTTAGCGCTTCTTCAAAACATCAATCATGTGAAAAACGGTTCCCGTAACGCCTGCCTTGATTTTTTGATCC
>CAYTSY010000019.1:22648-33804 GCA_964440555.1 uncultured Desulfobacteraceae bacterium | reverse complement strand
CTCGCGACACCAAGCTTGGGAAGCTTGTACTCTACCAACTGAGCTATGCCCGCTTCATCGTATCAGGCTCAATCGTTTAAGTTAAAAATGTACGAATGTCAATAGTTTTCCGATAAGTTTTATGTCCGACGGGAATCCAGTCCCGCTTAAAAAGGCGGGCGGATGGATTTTGTCTTGCAAAAACAGCAGCAGACGACAGGGCGGCAGCTTGGGAAAATGCCTCTATTCGATGATTTTACGAATGGCTTTAAGCTGTTGCCGGATCTCATCCAACAGTTCAAAATAAGGGGATGGGGAATTTGGGGGGGGTGTCTCAGGCGACGCGGTTTTTAAATATTGTCTGGCGCCGCGAATTGTAAATTTTTTTTCGTAAAGCAAATACTTTATTCCCAATATGAGTTCAACATCACTTTTTCGATAGAGCCTTTGTCCGGAAGCCGTTCGCTTGGGGTTGATTTTTTTAAATTCGGTTTCCCAAAATCTCAGGACATGCGCCGGCAGGCCGGTAATTTCACTTACTTCTCCGACTTTAAAGTATAACTTGTCCGGAAGGCTCGGCGGCTTGAATGAATAATTTTCCATTTTTTTGTGCACGAACCAATCGTCGCATCGGGTTAAAATTTTAATCAGATCGGAAGAACAGCATCAAATTTTTGAATAACCCTGGCAGTAATGTCTTTATGGAGCCGGTTCACTTCATCATCCGACAATGTCCGATCGGCTGATCTGTATGTTATTCTGAAAGAAATGCTTTTTTTCCCGCTGGGCAATGATTCTCCTTCAAATACATCAAACAGATGAACGCTTTCAATTAAATTTTCATCCAATTTTGTGAAACTGTCAAAAATTTGAAATGATTCAATACGCGTATCGACGATCAGCGTCACGTCGCGCATAACTGAGGGGTATTTGGGCAAGGGCCGGGCCTGGGTGGACTCCGGAACCGACTTCAGCAGGGCATCCAGGTTTATCTCAAAAACATATGCGGTTTGCCTCAAATCATGATTTTTTATCACTTCAGGGCGGAGTTCGCCGATAAGACCCAGGTCGACGTCGCCGGCGCAGATCGTTGCGCTGTAACCGGGGCGGGTGTAGATGCATTTTTCAGGCGATACCCGGGTGAATCCGAAGGAGTCAACGTGAACCGCCCGTAAAAGTCCTTCCACCGCTCCTTTTAAGTCGAAAAAATCACAGGGGGTTGAGGGTTCATGCCAGGTCAGGTCATATCGGGCGCCGGTCCACAGGCCGGCAAGCATTTCGATCTCATCGGGAAGGCAATCCCGGGCGTTGCTGATAAACGCCTTTCCGATTTCGAATAATTTAAAATTCCCCATTTGACGGGAAAGGTTGCGGTGCATGGTTTGCAAAAGGCCCGGCAGCAGAAGTGTCCGCATTACGGTTTGATCTTCCGTAAGCGGGTTCAATATCCCTAGGGTTCTTCTGCGGAAATCCGTCTCGGGAAGATTCAGGCGGTCAAGCGACCGGTGGTCCATGAAACTGTAATGGATCGCTTCGGAAAAACCCAGACCGATCATGATTTCTTTTATCTTTTTCCTTAACTCATATTTTCGGGAAGGAATATTCACCTGGGGCGTTATGGTCGGAAACGTGATGGGAATATGATTATACCCATACAACCGTGCCGTTTCTTCCATCAGATCAATCGGCCTTGCAATATCCACCCTGCAGGAAGGCGGGATTACCTGCAACCGGTCATCACTGTCCAGTGACACCGTAAATTCAATGGATTCCAGAAGAGATTTGATTTTGTTCCCATCCAGATTCGTGCCCAGCGTGCGGTTTGTGTCTTTAACGCTGAGGGACAATTTTTTTTCAGGTCTTTTGCCCGGTCGTTCGTCAATGGCGCCTTCAACGAGAATGCCATGTGCAATATCCGTCATCAACCGGGCGGCCCGGTTCAGTGCCCAAACGGTCTTTTCCGGATCAACCCCGCGCTCAAAGCGATGGGATGCATCGGTAAACAGTCCCAGTTTTTTGGATGTTTTCCGGACGCTTATCGGGGAAAAGCATGCACTTTCAATCAACACCCGTTTGGTGTTGTCCCTGATTTCGGAATTGAGTCCGCCCATAACCCCGGCGATGGCCACAGGTTTTTCCCCATCGCATATCATCAGCGTATTCGCGGAAAGAAGGCGTTCTTTTTTATCCAGCGTCGTAAAGGCCTCGCCTTCTTTGGCGCAACGAACGATGATGCGTTGTCCGGCCAGTTCATCGAAATCAAAGGCATGAAGCGGCTGGCCGGTTTCCATCATGACGAAATTGGTAATATCGACAATATTGTTGACAGGCCGCAATCCTACGGACACGAGACGATCCTGAAGCCAGAACGGAGACGGCATGACGGCAATATTTTCAACCAGCCGCGCCGCGTACCGGGGGCAATGTTCCGGAGACTCGATACGCACGGAAGTGAGGGAATCGATTCGGTTCCCGGGTGTATTGGGGAAATGCATATCAGGATATTGAACCCGGGTTCCCTGGATGGCGGCGACTTCACGGGCAATCCCGAACATGCACAGGCAGTCCGACCGATTGGGCGTCAAATCAATATCCAGAATCCAATCGCTGAGTCCAAGCGCCTTTGCAAGCGGGGTTCCGGGCAAAAAAGACGGATCAAGCGCCATGATTCCGGATGCATCCGGTCCAAGGCCCAGTTCTTTTTCACTGCACAGCATTCCCTCTGAATTTTCACCGCGGATAGTGGATTCTTCAAGAAAGGTCCCATCCGGCAATTCGGTCCCGGGAAGAGCCGCTGCAACCATCATTGATTTTTGGGCATTGGGAGCGCCGCAGACAACGCGAATCACTCGATCGCCGATATCCACATCGCACAGTTTCAGCCGGTCTGCCCCGGGGTGGGGAAAAACATCGATAATTTTTCCAAGTAGAACCGACCGAAGGGATTCATATCGATCCCATACGGCGTCCACCTCGAGCCCCACCATGGTCAGGGCGTCGGCCAATTCTCCGACCGCCATTTTCACAGGGGTATATTCGCTGAGCCAACTGATGCTAACTTTCATTTCAGAATTGCCTTAAAAACCTGAGATCATTTTCAAAATATTTCCGAATGTCGTCGACCTGGTATTTGAGCATTGCGATTCGTTCAACGCCCATGCCAAAGGCAAAGCCCCTGTACCGGCCGGCATCATATCCGACATTTTCAAAAACCGCGGGATGAACCATGCCGGCGCCCAAAACCTCGAGCCACCCGGATTGTGAGCATACCCGGCATCCTTTTCCCCTGCAAATGACGCAGAGAATATCCACTTCGGCACTGGGTTCGGTAAAAGGGAAAAAACTCGGACGAAACCTGACCGAAATCCGGTCATCAAACATTTGATGAACAAACGCGGTCAAAATGCCTTTAAGATCCCCGAAGGAGGTATCTTCATCCACCAGCAACCCCTCGACTTGATTGAACATCGGCGTGTGGGTCAAGTCCGAATCACAGCGATAGACCTTTCCCGGGGCAATGATTCTCAGCGGAGGCGAGTTTTTTTCCATAATCCGGATTTGCATGGGGGAAGTGTGGGTCCGCAGCACAATATCGTCGGAGATAAAAAACGTATCCTGCATATCTCTGGCAGGGTGGTCCTTGGGAAAGTTGAGGGCCTCAAAGTTATACCAGTCCTTTTCAACTTCCGGTCCTTCGGCAACGGCAAATCCCATTTTTAAAAATATATCGCAAATCTCATTGCTTATCCTGGAAATCGGGTGCAACGAACCCCAGCTTGTGGGGCGACCTGGCAAAGAGACGTCGATGCCGTCTTCGGTTTTAACCAGGCTTTCCTGAAGACGAATCCGGCATGCGTCAAAAAGGCTGGTTAACGCCTGTTTTGCCTGATTGGCTTTTTGTCCTTCCCCGGGTCTTTTTTCAGGCGGCAGAGTGGAAATATTTCGCAGATACTGCGTGACCTCGCCTTTTCTGCCCAGATATTTGACGGACAAAACGTTTAAGGCATCCAAATCGGAAATCATTTGAAGTTCCGCTGCCGCTGCCTCACTGATCTGTTCAAGGGTTTTTTCCAATTTTTATCGTCCAGCATTAAAAATATCGGCCCAAAATCTCCTGCTTCAATACTTGCCCCAATGTTTTCAGATCAATCTTTAAAGGGCTAAATTTGTTGCGCCGCCAGCTCAACGATTTTGGCAAAGCCGGATGGATCCGATACGGCCAGTTCCGCCAGAACTTTTCGATCCAGCGAAACGTTGGCCAATTTCAATCCGTGGATGAGCTTGCCGTAGGTCAGGCTGTTCATTCGGGCTCCTGCGTTTATGCGCGCAATCCAGAGTCTTCGGAAATCCCTCTTTCGGGCCTTTCTGTCCCTGTAGGCATACATCAGCGCCTTGTCGACGGCATCTGCCGCGGTGCGGAACAATTTGCTTCTGCCGCCGCGAAATCCTTTGGCCAGTTTCAGCACTTTCTGTCTGCGTTTTCTGGCTTTAAATCCTCGTTTGACTCTCATGGTCGGTCTCCTTTTTTACGAATTCCTTAACCGTTGGGTAAAAGGCGTCTAATTTCTTTTACATCCGATCTCTTGGCAACCTGGCTTTTGCGAAGGCCCCGTTTCCTTTTCGTGGTTTTTTTGGTTAAAATATGGCTGGCATTGGCTTTTGAAAAAATAAACTTTCCTTTACCTGTTTTCTTAAACCGTTTTGCCGCAGCGCGGTTTGTTTTTATTTTAGGCATATTGACCTCCTTATCTTCTTCATTGTGATGGACAGTCCTCCAGGTTTTGATTTTCCGGAGTCCGGTCGAAAAAATATATTCCGCTCATACGAAAAAATATAGATGGCGCGAGCGAAATGCCACAAACAGCTCACGCCATCCTGTTGGATAAACAAATTCGAATGCAACGAACCGGTTACAGCCGATAAAAGGAAGATAAAGCTAGCTTTTAGGAGACAGGATCATGGCCAATGTTCGCCCTTCAAGTTTCGGCGGTTGCTCGACAAGCGAGACATCCTGTGTTTCTTTGGCGATTCTGTCCAACAACTCCGTTCCCATGCCGGCCAGTGTGATTTCACGGCCCCGGAACATCACGGTCACTTTAACTTTATCCTTTTTTTCAATAAATTTTTTTATATGGCCAATTTTTGTAAACAAGTCGTGTTCGCCTGTTTTGGGGCGAACTTTAATCTCTTTGACCTGGAAGGTGCTTTGTTTTTTCTTGGCTTCCTGCTTTTTTTTGGTCTGCTCGTATTTGTATCGGCCGTAATCCATAATTTTGCAGACCGGCGGACTGGCATTGGGTGAGACTTCCACCAGATCAAGCCCATGATCGCCGGCAACGGCAATTGCCTTATACGTCGGGATAATGCCGATTTGGTCGCCGTCCGGGCCGATAACCCGCACCTCTTTTGCCCGTATTTCCCTGTTGATATTTATTTTATCTGTCTTGATCGGTCGGGTTGTACGCTGCTTTTGAACTATGCTTCACCTCCTGGGTTCACGGTTCGTAACTTATCGGTCCGGCTTTGAAAGAAAGGTTTCTCACAAGCCAAAAGTCAGGATCACTTTTCTTCATTGCCAAATTAAATTAACTTAAATATAGAACACCATTGACGAATGCAAGAAAAAAATCAAGAAAATTATTGGTTCCGGCCCATGTGTGGAGGGTTGATCTTTTTAATGTTTTGTTCCCGGATAATCTCAATGCATATCGAAAAAATCGCGCAATATCTGCCCCGGCATATTATTGTTCCATGGTGTATCGGGCCAGCAGGCTGTCTCTCCAGTAGTCGTTTTCCGGATTTTTAAAGAAGGCTTTAAACAAGTTCAGGCTTTTGTCGCGTAAAATGTGGGGAACGACCTGAACCGGATAGCCACTATATAAAGGTGAAAGCCCGGACAAATCGCAACACGTCGCGCCGCCCATAATGTCTTCGTAAGCATAAATGATGTGATGAATTCCGCTGACCAGAATCGCCCCGAAGCACATCAGGCAGGGCTCCATCGTGCAATATAGCCTGACCCGTTTTTTATCAATGGTTTGCACGGACAATTGCCTCAAGGCCATGATTTCCGCATGGTCGATTTCGTTTATACAAATTCCCCTGGAATTTTTTCGAAATCCCTTTGCCAGAATTTCATCCCCGTAAACAATGACGCACCCCACGGGAAATTCATTTTCGGCCAGTGCTTCTTCAGCAAGGCAAAGGGCCTCTTTCATATAATGGGCATCATTCATATTTTTTAACGCCTCCAAAACATCGCAGGTTCCACTGTGCATCCGGATTCTATAAGAGTTTTGGGTTTTGGGTTTTGGGTTTTGGGTTTTGGGTTTTGGGTAAATATAAAAAAAGATGCCTGTAAAGTAAAGCGTCAAATAATTCTTTACAATTAAAATGAACTATGCGCATGGGAGGAAAAATTTCAGATTTGAAATTTCAAATTTGCCGGCACTAAACCCGTTTATTTATTTTGAAAAAATGATGACCATTCGGGAAGATTTTGAAGCAAGAGAAAAAAAATACCTGTCCGGGCACGGGTGCCTGAGCTCCGGATCCAAGGGGCGAAAAACACCGGAGTCTCCTTGCCCGATTCGAACCGATTTTCAGCGCGATAAGGACCGCATCGTCTATTCCTATGGATTTCGAAGGCTCAAACACAAAACTCAGGTTTTCCTCGCGCCTTTGGGAGATGAATATCGAACCCGGTTGACCCACACCCTTGAAGTGGTGAGAATCGCCCGGGTCATTTCCCGCGCCATGCGGTTAAATGAAGATTTGACGGAAGCCATCGCCCTTGGTCATGATCTCGGTCATACGCCTTTTGGTCACGGCGGGGAAACCGCGCTCAAAGAACTGTATTCCCCGACATTTTCCCACAATGAACAAAGCCTTCGGGTAGTGGATCACCTGGAACAAAATGGGAAAGGGCTTAATCTGACATTTGAGGTTCGTGACGGGATATTGAAGCATTCCAAGGGGTATGGGAAAGTGATGCCGGACGACCCCGCTGATTTGCCTTGCACCAATGAAGGGCGCGTGGTTCGAATTGCCGACATCATGGCCTATTTAAACCATGACTTAGACGACGCCATACGAAGCGGGGTGATTTGCTCCGACCAGATTCCGCAACCCTGTCTGACGTATATCGGGAGGACCCATTCGGAAAGGGCTGCAACCATGATCAAGGACCTCATCGCATCGAGCTATGAACAAAATGGAGAATTCATATTAAACATGAGCGACACCGTATTTTCTTCCATGACCCTGCTTCGCCAATTTCTTTACGATAACGTCTACCGTGCAGCGCCGGTTCATAATGAATTTATCAAGGCAAAAAAAATTCTTTCCGAACTGTATTCGTTTTTTTTGGAAAATAATCTGGAACTGCAGGAGGAGCTAAAAAAAATGCGGATCGAGAACTGCCAAATTCATCAGACCAAAGCCAGAACCGTCTGCGATCTGATCTCCAGTATGACGGACCGGTATGCCATGAACTTATACAAAAAGATTTTTTTCCCGGCTTCGCTGTTTTAAATGCGTATGTTCGCAACAGATCTAAAAAAAGTGCGGATTGAATTTGAACGGTCCTTTTCCGGAATTGAAAGCGCTCTGGAAGCGCTTTACCGGGATATGGATCAGTCCTATCAACAGGCGGCCCGCGCCTATGGCTTTTTTTGTACCGGATGTAAAACCAGTTGCTGTGAAACCCGATTTTATCACCACACCCTGGCCGAATACTCATATTTGCGCAAAGGCCTCCTGCTTCTCCCGCATTCCCGGCAGGAAACAATTCTGGAACAGGCCGGGAATGTTTTAGACGCCTATACCTGCGCCGATGAGCAGCAAAAAACGATCCGGATCTCCTGTCCGTTGTGTGAAAACGGGCAATGCGTCATTTACTCCTACAGGCCGATGATCTGCCGGCTTCACGGGATTCCTCACGAATTTGAAACGCATCCGGGAAAAAGCGTTCATGGGCCGGGATGCCACATGTTTACTCAGCAGTGTGCGGATAAAGGCTATATTACGTTCGACCGCACGCCATTTTACCGGCAACTGGCCGCACTGGAGCAGGGCCTGAGGAAATCGGTCGGGGTTTATGATAAATTCAAAATGACCATCGCCGAAATGCTGATATTGGAAAGGGATATCTCCCCATGAAGCGACTCGATATCGAAAAACTGGATCAGTTGCCGGGAATACGGATAGAAGAAAACGAGACCTTCTCGTTTCAATGCCACTCCGGACTTGCCTGTTTCAATCAATGCTGCCGAAACTTAAATCTGATGCTTTACCCCTATGATGTGGTGCGCCTGAAAAAACGACTGGGGATTTCATCGGACCTGTTTTTGGACCGCCATGTCGATCTGGTCTTGAGACCGGGCGGCCATTTCCCGGAAGTGCTGCTGAAAATGGATGAAAACAATGAAAAAACATGCCCATTTTTAACACCTGCGGGATGCGCCGTATATACGGACAGGCCCGATGCCTGCCGCACATTTCCATTGGAATGTGGCATGATTTTTCAGAAAAATGGTGACCCGGTCCGGTTTGTTTATCTCTTTCGCCCCCCTGTTTTTTGCATGGGGAAAAATGAACAAACGGTTTTTACGCCCAAAACCTGGCTGAAAGACCAGGAAGCCAGACCCTTTCAACAGATGACGGCTGCATGGGCAACCCTGAAGCGCCTTTTTGAAAATGATCCCTGGGAAGGCCATGGTCCGGAATGCCCTAAGGCCAAAATGGCATTTATGGCTGCTTACAATGTAGATCAATTCCGGGAGTTTCTGTTTAACAGCACGTTTTTGAAAAGGTATAAGATCAAGTCGGACGTTTTGAAAAAAATCAGAGCAAACGATACGGACCTGATGATCCTGGGCTTTGAATGGATAAAATTTTATGTCTGGGGAATTAAGAGCCTGAACATACGGTTGAGGCAAAGGTTGTTTTAGCCACAAATCAGCTTTTAAACGAGTCCAACGCTTTGTTTTGAAATAAAACACTTTTCAGCCAGGTTAATCCGAATTTCAGAAGGGCTCTTTCGTCGCTTTTTATCTCTTCAAGGGTGGATTTGCTCACCTCGACCCTTTTTAGAAAGCTGCTGTCGAAAACAAAGCGTTTAAATTGATCAATGTCATAGCTGACCATAAAAAAGAGCTGTTTGCTTTTATCGGTCAGTTTAATATTGACCGGAAAAGACTTCTTTCTGACAATCAAATCCGTCCATTCCGCATTGATTTGGTCGCGGATATCCACCCCCTGATCGGTTCTCCATTCGCCGACCGTCCAGATTTTTTCCTCTTCAAATCCCAAACAGTGGGGCTCACGGATAAAAAAATAAAAATCATCGTCGTCAGCGCCTTCTTTATGGCTCAACGATGCGCTTCCCAGGGGGTAATAGCGGCACGCCGTGGGACGGTCTTCATAAATGATGCACCCCGTTTCATCCCGGACAAAAGGACAGGATTGGTTGTCGTCATCCAGCAGCTTCAAGGTAACCATGGGAAGATCGGTCTTCTCGAGCAGCCTGGGTGTTGTATAAATGGCAAGGAATTCATCGGAAGGAAGTTGAAGACGGTTTTTCAGCAACAAAATATCATAGGGCGTCAGGGTGATGTTGATGCCCCGGCAGCATTTCGTAAAGCATGCGATATCTTTATGACATCGAAAGGCAAACCTGCTGTTCCGGTCAAGTCTGACCGGCGAAATTTCGGCTTTTTTATCGATCATATCCATCGTGCGTTCCTTTTTTCGGTTTCTCGGCATAGGCATGGGCGCCTTAATATACGAGCATCCGGCCAATGTCAATGAGTTCATAAGGCAGACCGGGAACAAATTAATCCCCCGGCCCTTTAAATTTTTGTCGTGTTGCCATTTGGTATTAGCGCAAAAGGAATGTTGAGACCATTTACATTATATTTATTTTAGTATTTATAGTTATTTTAGTTTTAATAAATAAATTATTTCAGCATAATGTTTTTTTATTGACATTATCAAAACTATAATTCATATAATAACTAAAATAAATAAAATAGATGCGGGAGGTGTGTAATGGATAAGGTCATGACTGTCTATGAAGCCAGCAAGTACTGCAACGTGTCATCCAAAACCATTATTAATTGGGTGGAGTCAGGCCATATCAAGGCGTACCGGACTGTCGGCGGTCATCGTCGTATCAACAAGACCGATCTGGAATCGTTTATGGGAAAACAGGGCATCCCCATTCCCGGGGTTCAGGAGGGAAACCCCCGGAAAAAGATTCTGGTCGTGGATGATGACCCGATCATTGTGGAAACCATCGTGCAGGCGTTGGAAGAAGACGAACACGGCTACGAGGTGATTTCCGCTTCCGACGGTTTTGAGGCCGGCCTTCAGGTGAGCCATTTTCTGCCTGATCTGCTGATTCTCGATATCATGATGCCGGATATCAAGGGCTTTGAGGTCTGCCGGACCATCAAAAACAACGGGGACACCAAACATATCAAAATTATCGTTCTCTCCGCATACCTTGACGATGAAAAATTCGCAAAAATGAAAGAACACGGCGCCGACATCTGTTTCTCAAAACCACTGCCGCTGCCCCAGCTCAAGGAACAGGTGGCGCGGCTGCTGGAGGTTTAGTTTTGGCGTAAAATAAATCATTGCCCTTTGCATGGAAGGAGGCAATCATGAAACTTAGCGATGCGTTACAGAAAAAAGGATTTGTCGTTACCTCGGAAATCCAGGCGCCGCTCGAGGGTTCGGGGGGTGCGGTGGTCGAGGATTTAAAGGCCATCCGGGGCCGGGTGGATGGGTTTTCGGTATCGGAAATAGAAGTCCAGGGGGTGGTGGGCGATTCCATCAAAACCTGCGAGTTTTTGAAAAAGAACCGTTTTGAAGCCATTTACCAGACCACGACCCGCGATAAAGACCGGCTTACGCTTCAAAAAGACCTGATTTCCGCCCATGAGGCCGGCGTTGAAAATCTTCTGGTGTTTACAGAGGATTACCGCATCACCGGGGACAGTCTCCAGGAAATCATGTTTTTTCATGTGGATTCGGGAAAGCTTGCGTCAGTGCTTGATCATTTGCGCGAAGGCCGGGCCGTGGACGGCAAGGACCTCGACTCCCGGCCGGAGTTTTTTCTGGGTTCGGGGGTGGAATCGGCGTGGGGAAAGAACATTCCGGGCCTTGAGATG
>CAYTSY010000019.1:10736-22638 GCA_964440555.1 uncultured Desulfobacteraceae bacterium | reverse complement strand
GCCGAAAAAGCGGCCATGAACTCCCGGTCTTCGTCAAACGACTTCTCGCCGGTGAGGAAGAGCACCACGTCGTACCGGACCGCGCTGATCAAGTCGAGACAACGCCTTCTTTCGATTCCGCAAGCAATCGCATCCACGACGTCCACGTCGCCCACCCCGCCAAGCCAGCCGGACTGGATCAACAGGTCGAGGGGATGCCAGTAATAGCGCGTCCGCGTCGCGTTGCTGTGAAAGCAGTCGCGAAGCCAGCGTCTGGTCCCGGGGGGATTGAGCAGAAGGCAGCGGGGGAGGGACATGCCGGACCTTGAGATGCAGGAGATGGAGGTCATGACGAAATTGGGGGCCGGTTTTTTTTTAAGCACGCCCGTATTCGACCCCGCACAGTTTGAAAAATACGTCAAGCAGGTCAAACCCTTCGGGGTTCCCGTGATCGCCGAGGTCATGATTTTAAGAACCGCCGGCATGGCCCGTTTTTTAAACCGCCATTTGAAATCCGGCATGGTGCCCGAGCATGTCATTTTAAAATTAGCCGCCGCAAAGGACAGGGAAAAGGCCAGCATCGAACTCTTCGCCGATATCGTTTCAGGCCTGAAACATCTGTGCCAGGGCATTCACATCATTTCCATGGGAGGGGAAGAAAAACTCAAATATTATTTTGATGCGGCGAAGTTGAAATAGGCGGGAGGCGGGAGGCGATAGGCTATGGGCTATTGGTTATGGGTTATAGGAAGGAGGAGTTTATGCGCGGGCCGATTGAATTGGATGAGTTGACGTATGCGTTAAAGGAACTCATTACGGAAAATGTCCCGGAAGCCAACTTGGATCTTTGTCTGACCTGCGGCACCTGTTCCGGCGGATGTCCGGCGACGGAACTGATGGATATGGATCCCCGGAAGTTTTTGCGGATGGTATTATTGGGCATGGACAAGGCCGTGCTTCAAAGCAACTGGACATGGGTATGCACCATGTGCGCCCGGTGCATGTTTGTGTGTCCGATGAAAATCAACATCCCCAAGATGGTCTTTAATATCCGGGCCAGATGGCCGAGGGAAGACCGTCCCAAGGGGATTCTGGGCTCCTGCGATCAGCATATCCGGGCGGGAAACGCCATGGGCGTTCCCAAGGAGGATTTCGCTTTCACAGTCGAGGATGTGGCCGCTGAAATCCGGGAAAACGACGACCGGTTCAAGGACCTGGAAGTCACCGTGGATCGAAAAGGAGCGGCCATCGCCTTGAACCAGAATTCCCGGGAACCTGTTGTCGAGCCGGACGAACTGGGCCCGTTGTGGAAAATCCTTCACACTGTAGGCGCGGATTGGACCTACCCTTCAGAGATGTGGGCCGGAGAAAATTACTGCATGTTTTTAGGCGACAATGCGGGGTGGAAATACATCCTTGAAAAATTCGTTGACCACATCGACAACACGCTGGGCTGCAAGCTGGTGGTGAATACCGAATGCGGCCACTCCCATTTCGCCATTTGGGAAGGCCTTCAGAAATTCAAAATTCCTCATAATTTCGAATATAAAAGCATCATGGAACTTTACGCCCAATGGATTTTAGAGGGCAAGCTTCCGGTTTCCCCGGAATGGAACAGGGATTTGAAAATCAAGTTTACCGTCCAGGACCCCTGCAACATCGTCCGGAAATCATTCGGGGATGAAATGGCCGATCACCTGCGGTTTGTTTTAAAAAGTGCGGTGGGTGAAGAAAACGTAGTGGAAATGATCCCGAACCGGTCCAACAACTTTTGCTGCGGCGGCGGCGGCGGCGCCCTTCAGGGAGGATTTCCCGAAGAACGGCGGGCCTATGGGAAAGTAAAATTCGACCAGGTCATGGCCACCGGCACGCAATATGTGGTGGTCCCCTGTCATAATTGCCATGCCCAGATTATGGACATGGCCAAGGTGTATGGCGGGCAATACCATGTAATTCATTATTGGACCATCATTTGCCTGGCACTGGGAATTCTGGGGGAAAACGAGAGGGAGTACCTGGGGCCGGATTTAAAGGATTTCGGGCTGTAGAAAGGAGAGAATCGCTATGTCTAAAGAGATTTGTGGCGCAGTCATGGTCGTGGGAGCGGGCATCTCGGGCATTCAGGCATCTCTGGATCTGGCAGAGTCGGGGTACCGGGTATACCTGGTGGATAAAAACTCGGCCATCGGCGGGGTAATGGCCCAGTTGGACAAAACCTTTCCCACCAACGATTGCTCCATGTGCATCATCTCTCCCAAGTTGGTCGAGGCCGGAAGGCATTTGAACATTGAATTGCTGACGTTAACTGAAATTGATCAGGTGGCAGGAGAAGCGGGCAATTTTACGGTCACGTTGTCTGAAAAGCCCCGGTATGTTGATCCGGATAAGTGCACGGCCTGCGGGGAATGCGTTAAGGTCTGTCCGGTGGAAACGCCCAGCCTGTTCGACCAAAAACTTCGCCAAAGAAAGGCTGCCTACAAGCTCTATCCCCAGGCCATGCCCGGGGCCTATGCCATCGAAAAAAAAGGAACCGCGCCCTGCAAAATCGGATGTCCGGCCCATCCCGGCATCCAGGGGTTCATCGCCCTGATGCGGGAAGAAAAATACGCAGAGGCCCTCAATCTGTTCAGACAGGAACACCCGTTTCCCGGCGTTTGCGGGAGAGTCTGCCACCAGCCCTGTGAAAAGTCCTGCACCCGAAATGAAGTGGATCAGCCCGTGGCCATCCGGTCGCTTCACCGGTTTCTATCCGATTTTGAAAAAGAGTCGGCAAATCGTTTTGTTCCTGTAAAAAAGCCGGCCAAAGGAGAAAAAGTCGCCATTATCGGCGCGGGTCCCGCCGGTCTTACCTGTGCGTATTTTCTGGCTATCGAGGGATACGATGTCGCCGTGTTTGAAAAATTGCCGGTTTTGGGCGGCATGCTCTACGTGGGGATTCCTTCGTACCGGCTTCCCCGGGACATCATCGAGTCCGAGATAAAGGTCATTAAGGATTTGGGCGTGCAATTTGTAACCGGCGTGGAAATCGGAAAACACTTCACCATCGAAAAGCTTAGGAATGAAGGCTATAAAGCATTTTTTCTGGGGATCGGGGCCCACGAATGCAAGGCTCTGGGCATTGAGGGGGAAGATCTTGCCGGGGTATTTCCGGGCATTGAATTTCTAAGGGAAGTAAACCTGGGCAATCCCGCCTTTTTAGGAGATCGCGTTGCCGTTATCGGCGGAGGCAACGTGGCCATGGACAGCGTGCGTACGGCATTGCGAAACGGGTCAAAAAGGCCCATGGTGATTTACCGCAGGAGCGAGGCAGAGATGCCGGCAAACCCGGAGGAAATTTATGAATGCCGGGAAGAAGGCATTGAAATCATGACCCTGACAGCCCCTGTGCGCATCCTCGGAGAAAACGGGCGGGTAAAAGCCCTTGAGTGCATCAAAATGGTGCTTGGAGAGCCGGATGCCAGCGGAAGACGGCGGCCGGAACCCTTGCCGGGAACGGAATTTACAATTGACGTGGATGCCGTCATTCCGGCCATCGGTCAGGAATCCGACTGGGCCTGTCTGACGTCGGAATGCGCCTGTTCCCTGAATGAATGGGGAACCGTGAGAGTCGATCCGATTTCATTGCAGACCGATGACCCGGATATTTTCGCCGGGGGAGATGCGGTGAGCGGACCTGCAACCGTGGTGGAAGCCGTTGCCGCCGGAAAGGAGGCGGCGGTTTCGATCGGCCGGTATCTTCAGGGGCAGGATCTGAAAATCGGCCGCGAAAAACAACTGCAACCCGCTTCGGATATCGATACGGCTGCCGCAGAGCGGATCGACCGGCAGGAAATGCCGCTGCTTTCCCCGGCAGAGCGCGGTCAGAATTTTAATGAAGTTCAACTGGGTTTTAACAAATCCGCAACCAAACGTGAAGTGTTGCGCTGCCTGTCGTGCGGAACCTGCTCGGAATGCTATCAATGCGTTGCCGCGTGCCTTCCCGAAGCGATCCGTCATGATATGGTCCCCAAGACGCTTACCGTGAATGTGGGCGCCATCATCCTTTCTCCGGGGTTTAAACCGTTTGATCCCTCGGTATATACATCTTATGGATACGGAACCCATCCCAATATCGTCACCAGCCTGGAGTTCGAAAGGCTGCTGTCTGCTTCAGGTCCTAATGCCGGCCATCTGGTCAAACCGTCGGATCATAAGCCGCCGGAAAAAATCGCCTGGCTGCAGTGTGTGGGATCGCGGGACATCAACCGCGGCGACCACGGGTATTGCTCTTCAGTGTGCTGCATGGCGGCATCGAAGGAAGCGGTTATCGCCAAAGAGCACAGCGAAGGCCCCCTGGAGACCACGATCTTTTTCATGGACATGCGCACCTACGGCAAGGACTTCGAGAAATATTACGTCAGGGCTGAGGAAGAAAGCGGGGTCCGGTATGTCAGATCCCGGATCCATTCGGTTTTTCCGGCAGACGATAACCGGCTTCGAATCGTTTATGCCACCGAGTCCGGCAAAACCATTGAAGACATCTTTGACATGGTCGTGCTTTCCGTGGGCATATCGCCGGTTGAGGGGGCCGCTGATCTGGCCCAAAAAATGAACATCGACCTGAATTCATACGGGTATGCAAAAACAGGCAGTCTGGCGCCGGTGTCCACGACCCGGGACGGCATTTATGTTTGCGGGACCTTTCAGGAACCCAAGGATATTCCCCAATCGGTCATGGAAGCATCGGCCGCTGCAGCCGCAGCCACACAAAAGCTCGCCGACGCCCGCTGGGCCTTGACGCGCCAAAAACAAATCCCGCCGGAAATCGACGTTTCAGGCCTGGAACCCCGGATCGGGGTATTTGTCTGCAATTGCGGAATCAATATCGGGGGCGTGGCCGATGTCCCGGCAGTCCGGGACTACGCAAAAGGCCTGCCGTATGTGGTTCATGTGGAAGATAATCTGTTTACCTGCTCCCAGGACACTCAGGACCATATAAAAAAAATCATCGGCGAAAAAAACATCAACCGGGTGGTGGTGGCGTCCTGTTCCCCCCGGACCCATGAACAGTTGTTTCAGGAAACCATCCAGGATGCGGGGTTGAACCGGTATCTTTTTGAGATGGCCAATATCCGGGATCAAAACACCTGGGTGCATATGAATAACCCTGAGAAAGCCACCCAAAAGGCAAAGGATCTGGTGCGCATGGCCGTGGCCAAGGCCGCTTTTATTGAACCTCTCCACCAGGAAACGCTTACCATCATCCAGTCCGCCCTGGTTGTCGGCGGTGGCGTCGCCGGTATGGAATCGGCCCTGTCCATCGCGGATCAGGGATTTTTGGTTCACCTGGTGGAAAAATCCCCGGACCTGGGGGGAATCGCCAACGTTCTCCGGTCAACATGGCAGGGTGAACCCATTCCGTTATACCTGGAGGATCTGAAAAGCCGGGTTTTAAGCCACCCCCTTATTCAGGCGCATCTTGAAACCCGGGTCATGTCAACAGAGGGGTCCATCGGCCGGTTTAAAACAACGCTCTTATCCCAAAACGGCGTTCAGAAACGTTTTGACGTGGAACACGGCATAACCATCCTGGCAACCGGAGGCCGGGAATACCGTCCCGCGCAATATCTGTATGGAGAACATCCCGGCGTCATGACCCATCTGGATATGGACGCAGCGCTGACAAAAAACGACCCCCGATTTTCAAACGCGGGCGTGGCGGTGTTTATCCAGTGCGTGGGTTCCCGGACCCCGGAAAGACCGTATTGCAGCAAAATCTGTTGCACCCACAGCCTCAAAAGTGCCCTTGCGCTGAAGAAATTAAATCCCAAAATGAAAGTGTTCATCCTTTACCGGGATATCCGGTCATACGGCTTCAGGGAAGATGTCTACAAAGAAGCCAGGAAAGCCGGCGTTCTTTTTATTCGATATGAACCGGAAAACCCGCCGGTACTCGAAAGAGACAACAAAGACGGCCTGAGCTTGACGGTTACCGATCATGTGCTTCGTCTGCCTGTCCGCCTGCATCCGGATCTCTTGATTTTGGCGGCAGCGGTTTTGCCCAACGAAAACAAACATCTTTTCGAACTGTTCAAAACGCCGGTCAACAGCGAAGGGTTTTTGGTGGAAGCCCATGCCAAGCTGCGGCCCGTGGATTTTGCGTCGGAAGGACTGTTCATGGCGGGATTGGCCCATTATCCCAAGCCGTTGGAAGAAACCATCACCCAGGCCAAGGCCGCCGCTGCCCGTGCCATGACGATTTTATCCAAAGAATCGATTCTCGTCGGCGGCGTGGTTTCAACTGTGGATCCGAATCGCTGCGCTGCATGCCTGACCTGTGTCCGGACCTGTCCGTTTTCCATCCCTTATATCGGAGAAGAGGGGGTTGCCGTCATCGAGGCGGCACAATGCCATGGCTGCGGCATTTGCGCGGCTGAATGCCCGGGAAAAGCCATTACGCTGAAGCATTTTACCGATGTTCAGATTGCGGCTAAAGAAGATGCGTTGTTTGAAAAGGAGGTACGCCAATGACACAACAATTTGAACCCCGAATCCTCGCCTTCTGCTGCCGGTACTGAGCGTATGCATCCGCGGACCTGGCAGGTTCCCTGAGGCTGTCCTACCCCGACAACGTCCACATCATCCAGGTGCCATGTACGGGCCGCGTGGACATCATTCATCTGTTGCGGGCCATTGAAGACGGCGCCGACGGCGTGTTTGTAGCCGGGTGCCTGGAAGACGAGTGCCATTTTATCAACGGCAATATCAAGACCCGGAAAAAGGTGACATACGTTAAAAAGATACTGGAAGAACTCGGCATGGAACCTGAGCGGGTGGAGATGTTTAACCTGTCCTCGGCGATGGGAAACCGTTTTGCCGAGATTGCAAGGGAAATGACGGAAAAGGTGAGGAGCCTGGGAGAAAATCCGGTAAAGAAAAAACAAGCCGCGTAAAAGAGGTGCCCCATGATTATCGCCGATCGTAAACCCCTGGAAGAGATTCTCAACATGATCAAATCGTCCTGCAGGATCATGATTTTGGGCTGCAAGGGGTGTGTCACCGTATGCAATGCCGGCGGGCAAAAGGAAGTGGAGATTCTCGCCGCAGCGTTAAAAATCGCCCGAAAAAAAGAAGGCGGCGATCTTGAAATCGAAGAAAAAACCCTCGAAAGACAGTGTGATCCCGAATATGTGGCCCAGATAAAGGACATGGTCGGGCAATACGACGCCGTAATTTCCATGGCCTGTGGCGTGGGGCCCCAGTTTTTATCCGAAGCATACCCGGATCAACGGTTTTTCCCGGCTGTGAACACCACCTTCATGGGCGGCGCGGTCGCACATGGCATATGGGAAGAACGATGCGCGGGTTGCGGAACCTGTATTATCCACCTTTTCGACGGCATGTGCCCCATCGCCCGGTGCTCCAAGAGCCTGCTTCATGGCCCCTGCGGCGGATCAGCCAAAGGCAAATGCGAGATCGACGAGAATGTGGCATGCGTTTGGGACATGATCGTAAAAAAGAAAATGGAAAACGGGCGCCTCGATGATTTGCTCGACATCAAACCGCTCAAGGACTGGCGAACCGCCCGGGACGGCGGCCCCCGGAAAAGCATCAGGGAGGAACTGGCATAATGGATAAGTTAAAATCATCAAGCCGTCTGGAAAAGGTCCTCAGGTCCGGAAAATTCGCGTTTACCGGAGAGTGCGGGCCACCCAAAGGGGCCAATGTGGCGCATTTGAAGGAAAAGCTGGCCCATCTGCGCGGCGTCGTGGATGCCGTCAATGTCACCGACAATCAAACCGCAGTAGTCCGGATGTCAAGCCTCGCCGCCTCGGCCATCATGGTCGGCGAGGGGATGGAGCCCAATTTCCAGTTGGTCTGCCGGGACCGCAACCGCCTGGCCCTGATGAGCGACATTCTGGTCGCCTGTTCTCTCGCGGTAAGAAACACGTTGTGCCTTTCCGGAGACCATCAGAAGTTCGGCATTCATCCGGAGGCGAAAAACGTCTATGACATTGATTCCATGCAACTGATCGCCCTGGTTAAAAAAATGCGCGATGAAGGCGTTTTCCCCAACGGCGAACCCATTGATGAGCCTCCCAGGCTGTTTATCGGCGCCGCCTGCAACCCCTTTGCCGATCCATTTGAATACCGGGTACACCGGCTCGCCAATAAGATACGGGCGGGGGCGGATTTCATTCAGACCCAATGCATTTACAATATGGACAAATTTATAAAATTCATGAAAATGGCCGTGGACATGGGGCTTTGCGAATCCTGTTACATTCTGGCCGGCGTCACGCCGCTTAAAAGCTTTAAAATGGCGCAATACATGGCCACCCAGGTTCCGGGTATGGATGTGCCCGAAGCGCTGATCAACCGCCTTAAAGGCGCCGGCAAGGGCGCTGTTGCCGAAGAAGGGATAAAAATCGCCCTGGAGCAGATTGAAGCGTTTAAGGAAATGGAAGGCGTGGCCGGCGTGCATCTGATGGCGATAGAATGGGAGCATCGGGTGCCGGAAATCGCCGGCCGGGCCGGTGTATTGCCCAGGCCGGAGGTCTGATCCGGGCGATTCCCCGGACTCCGGATATTTCCTCTGACTCCTGAATTCCGACTTCTGAATTCCGACTAAGGATTTATGTTGACATAAAAAAAAAATTTCTTTTTAATACCCCCGTCCTGAAAGTCCGTTCAATCCAATATCATCGTGCATTATTTCAAAGGAGGATTTTATTTATGGCAGAAAAAATTGAGATTAAGGACGAGTGGAAGGCCCAGATCGGCATCAACTCTCCGCCCTGGACCTACGAGGTGACCACCACCAGCGTCCGGGCTTTTGCAAGAGGCGTGGGGTATACGGATCCGGTTTATTTTGACATCGCTGCCGGCGCCGCCCTGCTATCTGGGGACCCCGGTATTCATCCCCGGAAAATCGGACGACACCTTCTCCGGACCCGTAGACGGCGGCGTCAACTTTTTTCAGTTCGGGCTGGTCAATGTTCTCGACGGCGGTACGGAAGTCGAGTATTTTGACGATGTTTGCGCCGGCGACACGTTGACCGCCGTGAATCGGCTGGTCGGACTCGATGTGCGCGAAAGCAAAGCCCTCGGGCAAATGCTCATCATCAGTTCGGAAATGGAATTTAAAAATCAAGACGGCAAGGTAGTCATGATTTCACGCGGTCAGGGCATCTTATACTAAGGAGAAATGAAAATGGCACTCACATGGGAAAGCATAAAAGAAGGGGATGCGCTGCCGGTAATCAAAAAAACGCCGGGCGTCACCCAGTTGGTCAAATATGCGGCAGGCGGCGGTGATTTCAACCCGATGCATCATGATTATAATTTCTTTCAATCCAAGGCGATCGGCTCGATCATCGTTCATGGCCGGTTTAAATGGTCTTCTCTTGGCGAGATCGTTTCCAATTGGGTGGGTCACCAGGGAAAAATCAAAAAAGTGTCCTGCCAATACCGGGGCATGGATTTCCCGGACAAGGAAATGACCATCAAAGGCGTTGTTGAAAAAAAATGGCAGGAAGGCGGCGAAAAACTCGTGGAATTGGCTGTCTGGACGGAAAACACGGAAGGCAAACAGACCACGCCGGGCAAGGCGGTCGTGGCGTTTAAATAGTTACGGATTTTGCTTATTTTACGGTGCGCTCTTGGGAGTACCGTAAAATAAGCATCCGATGCCAATCATGGCGCCCACCGCCATGCTTAAATCCCTCCCGGCAAAGTGTAATCCCGGCCTTAAAATATCTCCCTATCCTGAACAATGATGGAACCTGTAACCCGAATATCGTTTTTCTGTTTGCCTGTTTTTGCCTACCTCCTGGGGTCAATCCCCTGGGGAGTGGTGTTTACCCGGATGTTTTTTGGAATGGATATCCGGGCAAAAGGCAGCGGCAACATCGGCGCCACCAATGTCGGTCGGGTGGCCGGAATAAAATTGGGCCTGTTAACCCTTTTTGCGGATGCGGCAAAAGGCGCTTTGCCGGTATGGCTGGCGATTTTCATCGGCAATCCCTCCGGCTGGCCGGACGGGCTTTATTCCGGGCTGGTCGCATCGGGCACTTTTTTAGGGCATCTATACCCCTGCTTTTTGGGGTTTAACGGTGGAAAAGGAATTGCCACCGCAGCCGGATGTTTTTTGATGATTTCACCTGTCGCGGTTTTTATCAGCGCCGGTTTCTTTTTCCTTGTCTCGGTTTTGACGAAACGCGCCTCCACGGGTTCTCTGGCCGCAGCGGCAATTCTTCCGCCGCTGGTCTGGATGACCCGTCACAATACGACGCTGACCAGCTTCGCAGCCGGGTTCTTCGTTCTGATTGTTATTCGCCATAAAGACAATATCCGGCGCATCCTCTCCGGGACCGAGCCCAGATTCCGCATAAAAAAAAGATAACGCCGCAGGACTTACACAACAGACCACAAAAAAGTCAGCAATCCGGCCAGAACAAAGTGCGATTCAATCAAAAACTCGAGCCGGATTCCGGGCAGCATGTGCCCGCGTTCATGCGCGATGAAAATGGCGAGCATTAACAGGGGACAGATTGACAGCAAAAACGCGAGACCGGGAACCCATTGCAGAGCGCCGGCGATAAGCATTGCCGCGCCCATCCCCGCGGAGGTGATTTTCAATATCCGCATGGTCTGTTTTTCGCCCACCAGGATGGGGATGGTTTCCTTGCCCACAATCCTGTCTCCCTGCACGTCGATGATGTCGGAAAAAGCCGTCCGGACGAATACCAGGGAGGTTGACCACAAAAAAGCAAAAATCGTGGCGCCCCACGCTTCTCCGTTTACGGTCAAAAGCGGATAAATCGATGTAACGATTCCCCATGCCATGGCGATCAGTATGGTTTTTGATCCCGGAATATCGCGGATGCGTAAGTATTTGCCAAGGGTCAGCTTTTTGGGAACCAGCCTTAAGTTGTATGACAGGCCCATCAGGCTCATGAATAAAATAACCAGAAAGGGTTTTAACCCATGGGACCAGGCAACTGCGAGGCAAATCAGGCCGGCGGCCACGGCAAGGATTATGAGGGAAATTTTATGGGTTTTGTAAAACGCCGCGCGATCCGGGTCATTGTACCGGTCCGCCTTGCTGCCGGTCAGGTTGTTCATCACATGCATGGTCAGGATGTAGAGCATGGAAATAATTCCGGCCGGGAAAAAACCTGTGATCCCCTGAAGCCTGGATGCGGCATAACAGAGGCAGCCCGCGCCCAGTGCTGCATACGTGTTGGTAAGAAGCAACCCGCGCTCAAGGGTAAATAAAACGGACCCGATGCTTTTTATTTTGGATGCAGACGATGTTTCAAGGGTTCTGTAAACCCTTCTGATGATCCAGTTGGGCGTTGAAGCACCCGCGGTCAGCCCGATCCTCCTGGCTTTGGACAACAGGGCCGGGTCCAAATCGACTTCGGTTTCAATATGAGCCGTCGGTACTCCGGTTTCACACGCGATATGGGCGAGCCTTTGGGTGTTTCCGCTGTTGCGGCCCCCCACCACTACCATCAGATCCACGGCGCCGGCCAGTTCCCGAACCTCGGCCTGACGGTTTTCCGTTGAATCACAGATCGTGTTAAAAATTTTATAATGGGGGAAATCCCGGCGCACCCACGCTTTGACCGCTTCAAAAAAAACCGTGTTTTGGGTTGTCTGGGCCACAATAACGGCTTTTTCAAAACGGGGAAGGGCCTTCAATTCTTCCAGGTTTCCGGCCACATGGCCGTTTTGCCGGGAATAGCCCAACAGTCCGATCACCTCCGGGTGGTCCTTGTCTCCAACGATAATGGTGGCATAGCCCTGCCGCGCATGCTGATCAATAATCGTCTGGACCCGTATAACCTTGGGGCAAGTGGCGTCGATCACGTTAAAACCGGCGGCTTCGAGTTGTTTTTTGGCGTCCGGAGGTACGCCATGGGCACGGATCAGGATC
>CAYTSY010000019.1:0-10726 GCA_964440555.1 uncultured Desulfobacteraceae bacterium | reverse complement strand
TTAATGCCCTTTTCTTCCAAAAGGTCCAATACCTGAGGATTGTGGATCAATGGGCCGAAAGTAAAAATAGGGGCCTTGAAATGCGAAGGGGCGTCCAGAGCCAACTCAACGGCCCTCCGGACGCCCATGCAAAAACCCGCTGTTTTGGCCAGGACGATTTTCATATGTATATCAGGTAATGGGTTATAGGAATGGGTTAACGGATTTTTTCTTTCACCCCTTACCTATAACCTCTCATCCCTCCCCCTTCTTTTCAAATATATTTTATGATCCACAAGGGACAACGCATGAATGGAGGCATTTAAAAACTTCTGATCGCCGAAAATGCTGATCAACCGAATTCCCTCTTCTTCCGGCTCAATAATATCCACCGCTTTCATGACAAGCTCTTTTTCATCTCCTGCGATTAGCAAGTAAGCATCGGCTTCGCACATGTCATTTATCCTCTATATCCTCAAACCATCTGTTCAGATTTTCTTTTATGAGCAGGTCAATCAAATGGGGCAGCGGAATTTCCGGCGTTCCCACGATTTCAATGTTTTCCTGACTCAGGGGGAGCAGTATTTTCCGGGCGGTGCAGGCGGATATGGCGTGTGCGATTGCCGGGGTTACTTCGCCCAGCATGGCATCGGCCATGATGATCGAGACCGGACCGATGATCACGTCCATTTTTTTTACCGTCACCCGGATGGCGTTTTCCCCGGTGGCGCCGCGGTTGGCTCTGGACTTAAGCATTTGCGCCGTGGCAATGGCATTGGTGCCGATGGCCACGATCTCAACGGTTTCCAGGTAAATATCTTTGAGCTTTTTGATGACCGCGCTTCCGATCCCGCCTCCCTGGCCATCTATCACGCATATCCGTTTTATCATTTTATTGATTTACCCCGCCGTGCCGCCCTATTTATCCGGGTCAGCCTTTTCCCACAGATTCAACAGTCTGTCCAGGTCATCGTTGGTGTAATACTCAAACACCACTTTTCCGCGCGACCCCGACCTTTGAATCAAGACCTTGGTCCCGAAGTTGCGTGTCAGATCTTCAGCCAGACTCGCAAAATAAATGTCGTCCGATGTGGGCGCCTCCGGAAATTTTTCCTTTTTATCAATTTTCAATCGGTCGACCAGGGCTTCGGTTTCCCTTACGGAAAGGCCTTTTAACAGGACTGTTTGCCAGGCGGCTGTTTGCTGGGCCGCGTTTTTAGCTCCCAGAAGAGCCCTTGCATGCCCCATGGAAAGTTCGCCGGTAATGATGCTTCCCCTGATTTCGGGCGGCAGGTTTCGCAGACGAAGTATGTTCGCAACGGCCGAGCGGCTTTTGCCCACCCTTTTAGCAGCCTGGTCCTGGGTCATGTCGAATTCCACCATCAGGCGGTGATAGGCTTCGGCCTCCTCGATGGGATTTAAGTCTTCGCGCTGAAGATTTTCAACGATCGACAGTTCCAGCATTCTCTCATCGGAGACGTCTTTTAAAATCACGGGCACCTTGAAGAGCCCGGCCATTTTAGCCGCCCGAAACCGTCGTTCTCCGGCAATTAGTTCATATTTCGATCCAGAAGCACGGACCAGCAGCGGCTGCAATATACCCTGTTCCTCAATGGAGCGGCGGAGTTCTTCAAGATCGGTTTCCGAAAACCGCTCCCGGGGCTGGAAACGATTGGGAATGATCCGGTCGATGTCGCATTCAAATAAATCCCGTACCGGGTCGTGAACCTCATTGGCAAAGGAACCCATATCCGGAATCAGTGCCTCCAACCCCTTTCCCAGGGCGACTTTCGGGGTCTTCACGGGTTTGGGGACGGTCTGCGCGTCATTTTTGGCATTTTTCATATTGGATACCGATGCGTTGGTTATATGCTTTTGGTTTAAGGTCTCTGTGAATGGTTCAGGATTTCCCCGGCAAGGGACAAATAGCTCATAGCGCCGGTAGATGACGCATCGTAGAGCAATATGGGTTTCCCGAAACTGGGCGCTTCTCCAAGACGGACATTTCTGGGAATCATTGATTTGAACACGAGATGTTTGAAATATTTTTCGGCGTCTTCGGCGACCTGGCGGGAAAGGTTGGTCCGTTTGTCATACATGGTAAGCAAAATGCCGGCAATGGTCAACCTGGGATTTAACCGCCTTTTAATTCGTTTTATCGTCTGAAGAAGTTGTCCCAAACCCTCCAGAGCATAAAATTCACATTGAAGGGTGATCAATACGGCGTCCGCTGCAGTCATGGCGTTTAAGGTCAAAAGGCTCAGCGAAGGCGGGCAATCCAAAATAATGTAGTCAAAATCAGCTCTCAAACCGTCCAGTAATTTTGACAACACATTTTCGCGATCCGGATCGGCCATCATTTCCACATCAAATCCGATGAGCTCCACCCGGGAGGGAATGATTTTCAAGGTGTCGATCTCGGTTTGTAAAACCAGGTCCCGGCCGGAGGATTGACCAATCAGGCCGTGGTAGAGGGTCTTTTCAATATTGGATTTATTAAATCCCATACCCGTTGTGGCATTGCCCTGGGGATCGCAATCCACCAACAGCGTCCGCTTTTCCGAAGCGGCAAGCGCTGCCGACAGATTGATCGCCGTGGTTGTTTTGCCGACCCCGCCTTTTTGATTTGCAATGCATATAATTTGCGCCATAATATAAATATCAATACCATAAATCTTGATAATTGAAAAGGAGATAAGGTATAAGTTGGCATATCATGGATAAAAAAAGTGGCTGATATGATAAAATATGCCCGGCGGCGACCCGTTGCCGTGTTTCTGATTTGTCTGAGCGTTTTGTTCTCCCCCGCGAATGCTTTTTCCATTTCCATCCAGAAGGAAGAAGAGATCGGTCAGGAATTTATGCGGGTTGTGACGGAATATTATGAAGTCGTCGATGATCCGCTGATTTTGGATTATCTGAACAAGGTGGGGCAGCACATCGTCTCCGTTTTTCCAAACCAGCCTTTTCATTACCGGTTTTACATTATAAATGAGCCCGTGTACAACGCCTTTGCCGCTCCTGCAGGGCATGTGTTCATCAACAGCGGTCTTTTTGAGGCTATGGAAAGCGAAGAGGAACTGGCGGGCATCCTGGCCCATGAAATCGCACATGTGGAATGCCGCCATATCTCGCAAAAAATAGCACGGTCATCGAAAATCAGCATGCTCACTTTGGCGGGAATCGCCGCCGGCATTTTCTTAGGCGCCGGCGGCTCGGACAGCGCGGCCCAGGCATTGACTCTGGGTTCCATAGCTGCGGGCCAGACGCTGGAGTTATCTTACAGTCGTGAAGATGAACTCCAGGCCGATCAATTGGGATTGAAGTACCTTTACAAAGCTGGCTACTCCGCCGATGGACTGCTGAAAATGCTGGAAAAAATCAGGACCAAGGAATGGTTCGGGTCGGATTTGGTTCCCACGTACCTGCGGACGCATCCGGCTGTTGAGGAAAGGATCTCTTATATCGGATCATGGTCCCAGCGAAATAAAGCGGAAACGGGCAAAACGCCCTTTAGTCCGGATGAATTCAAGGCAGCCAACATCCGGCTTTCCGCGCTGTGCGGGGAGGTGAAGACAACCGTTGACCGTTTTGAACGGGATCTGGCAAAAAATCCGGGTGACCCCACGGCCCTTTATGGTCTGGGACTTCTTTACGACCGTCTGGGAAACCGGAAAAAAGCCATGGAATATCTTAAAAATGCCCTTGCGCAAAGGCCACTTGATCCTTACATGCTTTCTGATTTAGGCAGAATTTATTTTTTAAACGGCCAGTATCCCGAGGCATTAAGCGCCTTAAAAGATGCCGTATATGTCATCCCGGACAATTCGCATGCCCTGTTTTTTTTAGGCCGGACCCAACTGGAGCTGGGCGAACTGACAAGATCTGCAGATGTTCTGGAGAAACTCATTCAAAAAAAGCCCCTGTATCCCATGGCGCATTACTTTCTGGGTGAAACATACGGCAAACTGGGGGAATTGGGCAATGCACATTATCATTTGGGACAACATTATATGGGCAAAGGCGATGAAAAAACCGCCATATTTCACTTGGAAAAAGCGTTAAAAATGATCCAGGACCCGGTTACGCTTCAAAAAATCAGGGAAATGCTCAAAGAAACCGAACTGCACGGAAGAAGCCCCTCGCGACGGTCTTGATTCATGGCCTGGCAAACCAGCTCACCGGCCGTCTTGGCGATACGGGATCAGGGTATTTGCCCAGGTATCCGACGCGAACGATAAATTGGGGGATGATTTCCGGCCCGTGATTTTCTCTGATTTGATTGGAGCCCTTCTCTTCCTCGAGATATTGTGTCATGGGGTGAAGCGCTATTTTCCGCTCTCTGGCCGCCAATGCCACGCGCTCGAATTTTCTTCCGGCGGAAACGATGTCGGAAACCGAATGGCCGTCGCTGGTGACGATAAGCCATCCGCCGCCTTCCTGAGCCTGTTTTTGCGTGTGGGAAATGCTCTGTTCAACAAAACTGTCTTTTAAAAAATCTTCCGGATCGACAAAATTTTTAACAAAAAAGCCCTTGATGCCCCGGATTTCCATCCCGTCAACCGTAAGCCCGTCCCTATACTTTTTTACGTCCTTATCCTTTAACCGAAGCCATCGGACCATGTCCTGCTGGGCCTCTTTGCGATGAGCCTGAATGGTGAAATTTTCGATGGCACCCGCTTCGATGCAATCGGCATGGGATGTTCCTCTGGGGAAATAAAAAAGGTTGCCGCCGACCAATTTGGAAAAAGCGCTTACATCGGCACTGGAAATTTCTTTCGGAAGGTAACCGCTTTTGGCCGTCATCCGGTTTGTAATACGTTCTAAAGGGTAGCCGGTCGTCCCGGCATCCTGCAAATGTATCCTCAGAACATCCGGATCACGGCTGTTCCCGGCAATAACCTCCGCTTCGGCATTCACGCCGAGGGCCCCTGCCGCCAGCACGAGATTCTCCGTGAATGCGCCCAATGAAAGCAGGGCAATTCGATTGTCAGGATCCGTGGCAGCCAAATGCCGGCCGGCATCCATTCCGATGATCCATTCATTTTCATTGATGACCTTGACGGTCCACGGTTGGGTGTTGTGTCCGCTGGGGGCCAAAGAGGCATAGTGTAAAATCCGTATGCGTCTTTCATCCAACCCTTTTATTTTTTGGTCTTCAGGAGCGCCTCGGTATAAACATGCTCTTCCGGAACCATAGCAGGGCAGGTTATAACTCCCGATGCCGAGAGCGGCACCTGCAGACAACGTTGATTTCAAAAACCGTCTTCGGCTGATTTTCACTTTTCCTCGCCTATTGAAAAGTGAAGCGCTGATGAATCGTTGTAATCCATTTTCAGTGCCCGAGCCACAGGTTCATTGGTCAAATATCCCCGCCAGGTATTGAGTCCCTGTCGGAGAGCCGGATCTTTCATAATGGTTTGAAGGGGATTTGCCGCGCATGCAATTTTCTTGATCCAGGGGAGAGTCGCCTTGGACAGCGCCAGGGTAGAGGTCCGGGGCATGGCGCCGGGCATATTGGCCACGCAGTAATGCAATATGCCGTCAACGACAAACGTTGGGGATTCGTGCGTGGTCGGCCGACTGGTTTCGAAACAGCCGCCTTGATCAATGGCGATGTCCACGAGCACGGTCCCGGGTTCCATTAGGGCGAGCATGTTCCGTGTGATGATTTTCGGAGATTTGGCCCCGGGAATCAGCACGCAGCCGATAACGACATCGGCACCCGCCAGTGCGTTTTTGATATTCTCCGGTGTGGACAGCATCACCTTGCAGGTGTCGCCAAATTCGCGGCTGATTTGTTTCAAGCGCGTTTCATCAATGTCAAAAATCGTCACCTGACCGCCGATCCCCACAGCCGTTCGCGCGGCGGCTTTTCCTGAAGTGCCACCGCCGATCACCATGACGCGTGCCGGCGGAACCCCGGAGGCTCCACCCATCAAGATGCCTTTACCGCCGTGATGACTGCCCAGAAGGACAGCGGCCTCCTGAGCGCCGATTTTTCCAGCGATCTCGCTCATCGGGGTCAGCAGCGGCAGGGACCCGTCCGGCAGGCGCACGGTTTCATAGGCCACCGCGTTGACCTTGTCCGTTAAAAACCGTCGGGTCAGCACCTCATCTGCTGCCAGATGAAGATAGGTAAACAGGATCAAATCAGGACGAAAAAAATCATATTCCACAGAAACGGGTTCCTTCACTTTTACGATCATGTCCGCTTTTGACCACAGATCGCGGGCAATGTTTTCCATTGAGGCCCCGGCGTTTTTGTAAGCGTCATCTTCAAAACCGCTGCCATTTCCCGCGTCTGTTTCCACAAGAACCCGGTTTCCCGCCTCGACCAGTTCCCGGGCCCCTTCCGGGGTCACGGCCACCCTGTTTTCCCTTGTTTTAATTTCCTTTGGAATGCCGATAATCATGATCCATTTTCCTTACGTTCGTCGTTTGACTTTCCATATGCAATGATCCGCACCCTCTGCCATATTCTGTTCGCATGCGATCTCAAGCCCCAGCTTCTTCCCCAGCCCTTCCTGAACCGCGGCCATAACCAGCCGGCATGTCCCTCCGTCAGCGGAATACATTCCGGCCCAGGGGCAGGACGTCACCTTTCGAACCGCTTCACCCTCATTGACTGAACAAAGTTCACCCCTGGGCTCGCAACCGATCAGATCCTCTGTCAGAATCATGGCCCGGGCCAAGCCTTCCGGGTCTTCTTTTAAACCATAGACAGCCATAATGGTTTCCAATGCGGCCATGCCCTTTGCCATGGCCGCCAGGATACGACTTTGGATTTGCTCACCGCCGTCCCGATAGACTTCATAAAGCGTCTGATTGCCGCTGCCGGCCATCTGAATAAGAAAGGCCAGACGTTCTTCTTCAGAAAAGGAAAGATCCATTTTCTTCACCCCGTCAATTCCGATTATGAACGGACATTTATCCACAAAGCCAGATATCCAGAGGCAGATCGCAACCCAGGAGTTCAAGCCCCTTTTCCGTGACCAGCCACATGTCTTCCGGCATATTTCCGTAGTAAACCCATTCCGGGTCATAACAGCCTACCTCGACGCACAACACCATTCCCGGAACGATTTCCGTAAGATCGTCATTGGCGAGCCAGGGAGGCTCATGGTTAAGCGTGCCGATGCCGTGCCCGACAAATTCGATTGGCACAAACTGATTCCAGTTTTGTCGGTAGGTCTCTTTTTCACCCAGCTTGAAAACATCACAGCCTCGCATTCCCGGGAAAATGTTATTGACCGTATTCATATAGGCATCCCGGCCCCAGTTGGACAAATCCGCCATTTTGGCCGGGAGTTTGTCTCCCACATAGAAACACCTCTGAAGGTCAGTCCAGTATCCTTTATAAGAGGGGCCGCAATCGGAGAACCCCTGGTCCCCCACTTTGATCACCCGGTCGTAAAACGGGGAGGTGACAATCCGATACTTCCCCGGCCCGTCCGTGCCGCAAAGAAAAAGGACCGGGTTGCTCATGCAGGGGGTCTCGAACATATCCTCCTTGACCCATTCTTCCCATATCACGCGATGAACGTCCCGTTCGGTCACCCCCGGCCGGATGGTCTTCCATCCTTTCTCCAGAACCCTGCATGCTTTCTTGCACATCTCCCGCATCAATGCGATTTCCCAGTCCGTCTTGACCATTTTTTGTTCCCACAGCACTTTCTCTGCGCTGACGAATCTGGCATTGGGCAATGCGGCTTGAATCTGTCGAATTTCATCAAAGCCAATCTGAAGAATATGGTGTGCGCCATATTCCATGCCGATGACCTTGTTGTCAAGCTTCAGATCGATCATGGCGCTGACCAGCACATCGATAAAACGGATGGGCAAACGCCAGTGTTTGACGCCGCACCAGTATCGGACGTCCCTGACCCATGTGGTTTTCCGGACATTGCTGTCCAGTACGGATTCCCCCACAAAAACCGGATCATGCTCCTGTGAAACGATAAAGCAATGCCGCCACCGGTCCGTAAACATCAGGGCCGCGTCCCGGTATCCGCCATAGTAGTACTTGTTTTCTTCAGCAAACAAGATCATGGCGTCCATGCCGTGCCGGGCCATGATCTTTTTTGCCTTTGCCATCCGAAGATCGAACTCAGCTTTCGGAATATGAGGCGAAAAGTCTTCCTGTTCGATGTCCGCATTCCATGCAATGCCTTCCTGTTCGATCCAGTGATCCTTGGACAAATGTGTTTTTTCCGTTTTGCTCATCATGCCCTCCTTATTTTAGTTGATCCTTCGCTCGCCGCTCGCCGCTCATTGCTCATTGCTCAAAACCCGCTCCTTCGGTTTTCGCCCGTTCCAGGTTGGTCCCTTCCAGGTTGGCGCCTCTCAAATCGGCGTTTCGAAAATCCGCGCCGGCCAGATTGCTTCCTGAGAGATCAGCCTCCCGAAGGTCTGCTCCCCGGAAAAACGCATTCTGCAGATCGATTCCGGACAAATCCAACCCGCGCAGATCCATCGGCATCGGATCTATTTTCGCCAATTTTTCGGCAAACTGATTCCAATTGTGCACGTCCTTGAGATTCAACCCGATTGAATCTGCGATCAGGGAAATGCCTTTTCTTTCAAAGGCCGTGGATTTGATTTTGTCGAAGAACCGGCCGTAACGAAGCCGAACGGGAAACAGGGACTTGAAGTTTCGCAGGTAGTATCGGCATAAAGGGGTATTGCACGCGAAAGGGAACCTGCCTGTAATAGCGGCCAGCGTATCGGATTCCCTGGCGCTGGTAAGCCCTGCGTAATCGGATAACAGCGCGATCAGAAATGCCTGTCTGTTTCTGATTTCTTCATCCGAAAGGCCCAGTTCAAAGGCATAAAACGGCGGGTAATACCTGCAACTGAAAGCGAGGCCGAAATCAAATGAAATGCAGATGCCCCGGGCCGACACATGGCGGTTCAAAGACTTGTGGTGATCCAGATCTTCCGTCAGACAGTCATGGACCCAAAGCCCCATGCGCGACTCCACCGGATTCTGGTGCACGAGCTCACAGGAGTCATAGCTCAGGCAGGACCTCGAGTATAATTTGCCGCCGATTTCCCTCAGGTCAGCCAGATTGGACAGGCCGTGGCCCAGGGTATAACTTGTAATCTGGCGATTCGGCCGTTCTTTGACTTCATGATATGGGGTAAACCGCGTGCAACGTCCCGGTTCATTCCGGCTTACCACGACCAAAGACGGGACGCGCTGATGATGCGGCTTGAGAAAAATAAGGGTGTCGGTACCGACGGCCTCAACCCGTGAAACTTCAAACTCGGATGGATCGGAGCCCAGCTTTGCCCTGAGACAGGCGTCGATGGATGAAACAAGATTGTGCATCATTCTCGTCCTTTTTACCCGTTGGATTCAAAGTTTTTCATCGCAATGCTCCCCCTATTTCCCGTGCTTAAGCCGTCGCGCAAGGGCTTCCGGCAAGCCGGCCTGTCTGATCTTTTCGGCTGTAGCGTCAACATCATAGTCAACTCTCACCAATTGAAACCTGCTTTTTGCCGGATCGATCAAGCCATATGCCGCTCTGAAATCGCCATCCCTTGGTTGTCCGACGCTCCCGACGTTAATCACATACCTTTTCGAAGGATCAAATTCGACATCGTCATGAACCGATCGTTCGACCTTGTGAATATGCCCCCCAAACATACGCTTGAATTCCAATTCGATAAAAATCGCCGGGATGTGGGAATGACCTGTAAAAATGATCTCTTGGGAAGTGGAAAAAAACGCCTTTTTGGCCTGGGAGATATCCAGGATATAATTGAATTGGTCAGGCTGATGTGGCGAACCATGCACAAAATGAAAAGGCCCGGTTTTTATTTCCAGCGGAAGACCGGCCAGAAATGTCTTTTCTTCCGTTTCGAGTATTGCCGCAGCCCACCTGACGGAATATCTTGCTTCGGCATTCATGCGGGACCGGATATCTCTTGATGTCGCCGCCAGATCATGATTCCCCGCGAGAATATGCCATGCTTTTTCCCGCATCAGGTTCAGACAAGCCCCGGGATCGGGGCCATAGCCGATGATGTCTCCGAGGCACACAATCCGGCAGCCCCTTACCTTTTTCTCAATATCCTGCAATACGGCCGTCAACGCCTCCAGGTTTGCATGGATGTCCGACAGCACAACGGTTATGCCACCGGCATTGCTCATTGTTTTATTCATCAAACATTGTTCAAGTTTATGCAAAAAAATTATGACCTTTTATAAATGCCGTCGCGAATAACCAGAAGCTGTCGGTTGACGACCCGATCCATATCAAGATTGAGGGTTTCAAAATACCCTCGCTTGTGAATGAATATCAGTCCTTCAATGGATGCCCAGATCGCCATCGTCAGCTCCCAGGGTTCTGAAACAGGCGATATTTCACCGGAATCAAGACCTTTTTCGACCATCGTATGCAATGGCTCCAATGATTTCCGGCTCAAGCGATCCAGGTTGTTTATTATTTTTTCAGACAGGCCGACTTTCTTAAAACCAAGTTCCTTAAATGAAATAATCTCAAAGTATTCCGTGTAGTCCTGATAAAAGCCGATATAGGCTTTTGCCAGAACGACGAGCCTGTCCATGACCGGTCCTTTTCCCGTATCGGCTTCACCGACCACCTTGATCAGGATTTTAAACGCCTCCTCGCAGATGGCCCCGTAAATATCGTCCTTATTATTGAAATAGTGATAAATCAGGCCGGGAGACAGGGCCGCCTCAAAAGCGATATCGCGAATCGTTGCACCCAGGTAGCCT
>CAYTSY010000018.1:26529-34312 GCA_964440555.1 uncultured Desulfobacteraceae bacterium | reverse complement strand
ATGAGAAGCTGTTTTTTCAAGGGTGAGCCGCGGTTTAAAAGAATTTTTATAACTTCCGCGCATTCGAGGGCGGAAATCAGCGTAACAGTGTAAGAGAGTGTGCCCAAAGAGGCTTCAACCCCTTTCTCAGGCAAGTGACCGGGGTCTCCGTAGATGGACCGCAACCCCAGATCCTCAGGAAAAAGCGTTGTTACCTGGCCTGTGCTGCCGGCGACTGCCCCCGATACCATTGGAATTTTGCATGTTTTAGCGGCCTTTTCAAGCGTGAATCTTGTTTTTAAATTATCCAGACAGTCCACAATCGCATCTGCACCCTCAACAAAACGGCAGGCATTGCTTTTATCTAAAAATTCAAGATGGATTACCGTTTCCACGGATGGATTAATCTTTTGAATTCTTTTATGTGCTGCAATTCCTTTAGGAACGCCGAGTAATTTCGGTTGACTTAACCACTGGCGGTTTAAATTGCTGTCCTCAAAACAATCGCCGTCGATAAGAATTAATTTCCCGATTCCCATGCGTGCCAGAATTTCTATAACGGCGCCTCCCAAACCACCTAAACCGACAACACAAACCGTCTTATTCAACAAGAGGATTTGGTCGGCTGTGGAAAAGGACTTCATGTTTCGAACATAGCGTTCGGGTATGATATTCTCCCCCAAGGCGGCTATTTCTGCGTCACGAATTGAAATATTGTGCTTTCCCGAAATCAGAAGAATAGCCTGAGCGCCAAGCCCCAGATAGGGCGTATTGTCCGGAAAATATTTCTTTTCTGAAAGTGCCTGGATGGAATTGATCAGTTCCTGGTTCAATGCAATCCCCCTGTGGTGGATAAAAAAACAAAATAAGCCGGATTTCCTGAAAATTTAGGTTGATTAATGAATAAAGTCAAGGCATTCATTCTTCTTATATCGGAGAAAAGCGGTAAATTATGAGAATCATCTTCAAACGAGAGTAAATGAAATGAAAATGGAAACCGTGCTGGTCACCGGAGCGGCTGGATTTATTGGTTATCACTTGTCCAAATACCTCTTGGAAAAGGGGATTAACGTTGTGGGAATGGATAACTTAAACCCCTATTATGATGTGAGTCTAAAAAAGGCCCGGCTTGGGCGACTGATCGATTATAAAGATTTTACCTTTTGCCATCTGGACTTGTCGGATACGGCCGGCATGGAAACGCTTTTCAGGGAAAACACCTTTGATGTGGTCGTACACCTTGCGGCTCAGGCCGGAGTCCGGTATTCAATCAAAAATCCACGCGCTTATATTGACTCAAATTTGGTTGGAACACTGAATGTGCTCGAAGGCTGCCGCAATCATCATGTCAAACATCTGGTTTTTGCATCCTCGAGTTCGGTTTACGGTGCCAACAGGAAAATGCCTTTCTCCGTTCATGATAACGTTGACCATCCGGTCTCCCTTTATGCCGCCACAAAAAAGTCCAACGAACTTATGGCGCATGCATACAGCCATTTATATGGGCTGCACTGTACCGGGCTTCGGTTCTTTACGGTTTATGGCCCGTGGGGCCGCCCCGATATGGCGCTTTTTTTATTTACTGAGGCGATTTTAAACCAAAAACCCATACAAATTTTTAACAATGGCCAAATGAGGCGGGATTTTACGTATATCGACGATATTGTGGAGGGAGTGTTCCGGGTCATGGCAAAACTGCCTGCGCCCAACTCCAAATGGGATGCACTCCATCCCGATCCCGGCACCTCCAATTGCCCTTATAAGATATACAATATCCTCGGGGTGGCGGCAAAAAAGGAGTTTCTTGGGATGCAGCCGGGCGATGTGCCCGCGACCTATGCGGACATTGAGGATTTGGTCGAAGACGTCGGCTTCAGACCCGAGACTTCCATTGAAACCGGCATTTTTAATTTTGTATCCTGGTACAAAAAATATTACGGACCCTGAAAATGGGAGGCTGGGCATTTTGCGAAAATGTGCTCTCAGGAAAAACTTTTCAGCCATAGAACCGCTTCTTCGCGCTCCTGCTCAAAGAAAACCCTCAGATTAACGCCCCGGTTGTTGCAGACATTTTCGAGGTGTCTATTGGGCCTGTCCGGTATGTCCCGGGTCAGTATGACAATCTTGAAATGATTGGGGTAGGTGGAAGAGATGGAAACCGCCAGCGAGTGTTCGTCGGTTAAACTGAGATCCTTATAATCGACATCCAGACAGTCCATCAGGATTTTCAGGCAGGCGTGTTTCCGGCAATAGTGAAAAATGGAATCAATGTTGTTTTTGGCATTTTCATCGCTGTTTAGACCCCCCTGATATTTGCAGTACAAATAGCCGTCTACGAAGGAGATTGAAACCAGATCTACATCCACGCGTTAGCTTCCTTTGTTAAATGTTTGATCCCATACCTTGAGTGAAGATATATCATAGTCATTTTGTTCGAGATGGTCAAACAAAATCTTTTTAACCTCAGCATCTGATGGAACTTGATCCTCCGGGCAGGGATCCGTGTGGCCCTGAGCCGTTGATACGGTATATTCGAACTTGTCAACGTAAAGGCGAAATACCTTGTTGCAGATGTTTACCGCAATATTTCCCAGACTGTAAAAAGGGGGTATGCTTTTGGAATCATCCACCATCCATATCCATGTCTTTACCCTGTCCCGATTGACCTCCGTGCTGAAGATCGGGAAAAAACGATCCAGTTCCGGGTTCAGGAGCGAGCGGCCTGTCATCCAGTCCGGCTTGGGGATTTCCAGATAATCCAGCAAAGTGGGAGCGATGTCCAGATTTTGCACGTTGGCGCGGATACGGCCCGCGTGAGCGCCGTTGGGGAAAAAAAACATCAGCGGAATGCGTATGCCGGACTGGTATTGTGTTGCATGATCGGATCCGATCACGATAATGGTGTTGTTAAGTTTTCCTTCGGCTTCCAGGGTTTCGATGATTTTTTCCATGTTCCGGTCGAATTCCAGGATGGCGTCATCGTAAAAATCGTTCATCCACATCCCGGTCTGTTTCTGTCCCCGGGAAAAAACCTGGGTTTTGGGGTAAAACAGTGCGCCGTGCGTACCCAGAAAATGCGCATGCACAAAAAACGGCTGTTTGCGGGGTGCCCGAATAGAGGACAACATCAGGTCCATGCGGGGAGCGTCGTTCAAGTCTTTGGATTTATCTCTGCCCATCACTTCGTCGTAGGAAGAGACATAATCGGTCAGGCCGGCGGAATACAGCAACCGATTTTGGAAACGTTCAAGGGTCTGTTCAAGGAAATAGCCGGCAGTCTGGCCGAAAAGGGCCTGGGAAAAGGTCTGCAATTTAACATAGGAAGACTTCCGGTCATTGGCAACATCAAAAGAATTACGCATATTCAGGTCATTGGCGTCGGCGAACTGCCGGATGCTGATATCGATATTGAAATATCCGTACCGCCTCAGGATCCCCGGCAAATGTTCATAGGCATCTTTACCCGTAAGGATTTCAGGCGGGTAATAAATCCTGATCTTTGCCGTCCCTTTCCCCGTGAGCATCGATGCGATGGATCCGCTGGTATTGGCCGCATTGGGGAAGGCGTTTTCGCAAAAAAGAGCTTTGTCCCGGCAATACCGGCCGATAAACGGCGTGGTATCCCTCGCATATCCGTAAGCGGACAGATGATCTGCACTTAACCCATCGCAGGTGATCAGCAGAAGATTGGGCAATTTCTCCAGCCGCAAGGTCCCCGTCTCTGCGCCCACCTTCTGTAAAATGGAAAAATCCGCGGCCGATAAAAGAAAAACCATAAAAATGCCTGTAAAAACAGCGGCAATTAGACCTGCTCGACCCGCCCGGTTTTTCATAACCAGCCTGGTTTCGATTTTACCGCAGACATAATACCCCCATCCCGTTAGGAAAAGAAAAATCAGAAAATACAGGCCCCGCCATGGGCCTCTGACGGATTGGATGCCGAAACCCCAAAGAGTATAGGTGAAATTGTCCAGAAGGAGGAAAAGCATCGCCCCAAAAATAATGGCCGGGGCAATCCGGGCCGACCGAATCAGAAAAATCCGGACGCCCTGCCTTGCGGTCATTTGACCGGCGCCCCACAGGAGGCTGATGACTGCGGTACACGCGAGGATAAAGAGCGCCGGTGCAATCATCAGAATCCTGAATTTATCCCAAAACGCAAGGGTGCTCATAAAGGACGGCTTGGTGGCAAAAAAGATCCATTCCATCAATACGTATGAAAATCCCACCAGCGCTGAAACCGTCCACAGCGCAGCCCAATGAGTCCATGCGACATTATTCCTGTCGGATGCGTTCAAGCCGCTGTCTCCTTTTCCTGGGGTGTCAAAAACATCGATACTTCTTTTGGATTATTCACCGGGAACCTTTTCCATCAGGTACAGGACGCGTCCCAGACCGGCAATTTCCACTTTCTCAAAAAAAGAAAAAAAGCGCGTAAAGGCGCTTTCAAAGCCGTCCTGATGGTAATGGGTAAAAATGTCCTCTCGGGTGGTCAGCATTCTTTTGACCTGGGAGTCGTCCTTGGGTACAAATTCAATGATGAGAAATCTGCATAACTCACTGAAAAATGAAGCTATTTTTTCAAACGGCAGGTTATTGGAAATTGCCAGGTGATGAATCAAGGCCAGCGCCATGACCAGCATGTTTTCAGACCGCCGCTCCATAAAAGACATGCGTTCCGCATTGCGCCAGCCGATGCCGGGGCTCGGATTGGTCAAATCCATTAAAAGCGGAAGAATACGGGTTTCGCCGGCGGCGGTACATTCCCGGTAATTTTTTTCAACGGCGACAGGGTCCATGTCAAAGGAAAGGGTCGGGACTTTTCTTTCGGCGACAATCCTGCTGAATACGCCTGTGTTGGCGCCCAAATCCCAGGCGCACGACGGATTTATACGATCTGTAAAAGATGCCACGATATTTTTTTTCTGATCAAAAGACGCATCGTCATAATTTGTCTTGCCGTAATAATCGCCCCATTGGGTTTGCCCCGGGGCCCAACGCAGTTTTTCAACGCATTTTTCAAGACTGTCCAATATCCCCATAAAAGATCGCCGGCTCATCGGAAGCGTGGATTTTTTAGAAGCGACGCCTTCATAACGCTTCTGGGCTTTGGCGTGCATGTGGAGGTGAATGAATATGGGCAGTTTCAGCTTTGTTGAAAACGGCAGAAGGGCGCTGGCAAGATCTAAAGGAATACCATCGAGATGCACGCGGAAGGCCTGGCTCAATCGGATATCCGTATGGGATATCAAGGCCAGGGGCGCGAGAAAATGCCGACAAAATTGCTGATAAGCCACCCATGGCATGCCTTCCCGGTATTTTTCAAAGGAAAGGGTGTCGATAAAAACCGGCTTTCCATTCATGAATTGGATATTGTAGGCGGAACAGTCTTTCAGTGAAAGACCAAAGTCCATGCACTTGCGCTGAATTTCAAGGGTTTTCAACGCCGCGTCCTGCAATTGAGAAAAGCACCATTCGTATGGATAAGACACAAATCCGACCGGAGCAGGCATCAGGATTTTATACGCGATCCCTGGAATCTCCGGCGCTATATCGGATTCGGAATGGGAAATCAGGGAGCCGGATGAGGAAAGCGCCTCGTAAAGGCCCGATTCCATCAACAAGTCGTATTCCTCTTTGTAAGAGAGGTTTACCTGACGGTAAATGGCGCCGTCTTTTTGAAATACAAATCCGCTGGGGTCACGGAATGAGCTGCCGAGAATGCCGTTGTCCGATGTCATTTTTTGGGGTCCTTTGAAAAAATCCGGTTCAGGAACGCTTTTATTTTTGCACCGAAAACCTTTATCGAAAACCATGCGCCAAACGCCACACCGATAAGTACCTGAAGAACATAGCTTCCTGTGCCAGGATCTATATAGGCAAAAGCGGTTTGGGGAACAATAAGTGAAATCATAACCATATTGACGATAAGAAAGGTACTTTTTGTTCGATCGTTAAGCATTTTATTCTCCTTGCCGATAATTTTTTTCCTGTGAGATAGAAAATAAATTCCTCGCTAATACTTTTTAAATACATAATACGTGGGCGTCATATATAATATATTTTGATTTAAAGTTACAACCACAATCAGAAAAAATGGCTTTTATCGTTCAGCCTGCCTGTCTTTTGGGCGTCCTGGCTTTTTGATAGCTTGCCAGGGCAAGGTAAAAGGCCCCCACGGCAAAGTTCCGCGCAATGGATTTCATGTGTCGGCAGCGTTTCAAGTGGAATGATGTTGCCAGAAATCAAAATCGTTGTCGCTCATCGTGTGTATCAATCTCCTTAAACTCAAGAAAATGCCTCACATAAAAAAAGCTTAACCGGCCTAGGGCCGGTTAAGCTTGGAGAGGAGAAAAAAGATGAAGAAATATTTTTGGTTTCGCTTTATGTTAATGCAATTTGATTGCCAAATGCCCATATTGTTATAAAAAAATCTAAAATATATATTATGTATTTTATTATCAGTAAGTTATAAATGATGGAAGCCTATTGAAGTCGATTGGCCCGTGTGCCCGCCGGTCATGGTGAAACCGACGATAGTTCATGTTTTTGAACCATAAAAATCCATATAAAATATAACTCATTGTTATAATATAAATTAACTGCATGAAACAAAAGTTCAAAATTTTAAACCGATCAAAATGTAACCCTTTAAATCAGTTTTTGTATCCCTTCACAGCGCCGGATTTAAGTCCGTGGATAAATTTGTGGGCCAATGGTTCCGAGATGCAGTGTTCATAAATTTCACCGCTTTTTGTCAGACCCCGAATTTTTCCATCGTAAAGAAACCCGTTCAATAAACGCCTGCCCCACGCATCGCGATCCAAAAACGAAATGCCGGAGGGATTGCCGACGGGTTCAGGCAAAACCGCTTCCTCTCCGCGGTCTATAAGGGATTTCATGAAATTCAATATCCTGGCCAGCCGCAAAAGGGTGATAGATTGTTGCCGGCTTGTGGTATGGGATATGGGAATTGCAGAGGACCGCATCAGGGACCGGTTTACCGGCAACAGCCCCAAGAGGACACACTTTTCATAATCCTGGCTGCCTGGCGATGGATAAAAAACAGACAGCCCTGCCAGGACCCGTTGACGCGCCAGAAACAACAGATCCAAAACCGTATCCCCGGCGTGCTGATCCGGCGCTCCGGCAATGATGTATCCGACGGCGTCAAGCTGGTATTTTCCTGCCCACCCCAGGGCTTTTTCAAATGCTTCGGTTGCATCGGGCCGCAGAAACCGGGCCAGTTGCCGCTTTACAGTTGAGCACAGAGACAGGTTTAAGCTTTCAAATCCGGCATTTTTCATGGCCGCGATCATTTCCTCATCCAGGGACGGCGGAAACAGCCCGTTCATGGCCCTGAGTTCGACCTTACACCCATGCAAACGAATCGACAGTTCCCGCAGAAGGGTCATAAACCAGCCTTTGTCCATAGACAGGTTTTCATCCTCAAAATCGATAAATCCGAGGTCATCAGCAGATGCCGCACGTTCAATCTCTTGCATGACGGAAGCCACGGACCTTCTTCTGTACCGGATCGGGGATGACCCGCCCAGCGAACAGTAGGAGCATTTCATCAGGCATCCCCGGCTGGCTGTGATGACGATGCTTCTTTTATTTTTCCGTCTATAGAAAGAATTTCGGACAAGATGATCAGCCGGCAGAGGGTAAGCATCGACAGTGTCCATTATGGCCGGCTGCCGGATATAAAACCGGTTTTCTCCTGTACGATAACCGATGCCCGGAACCGAATCCAACGGCATGCGGTTTTGAATCGCTTTGGCCAGAAGCGGCATGGAGACTT
>CAYTSY010000018.1:12476-26519 GCA_964440555.1 uncultured Desulfobacteraceae bacterium | reverse complement strand
GCGGATAATGAAGTCCACCGCCTGGCAACGTAAAGCTTCTTCAGGAAGTACCGTGGGATGGTGACCGCCCAAAACCAGTTGGGCGTTGGGGCAATATCTCCTGACAACGCGGGCGGTTTCCAGAGCTTCATCGGCATACGCGGTGAACAAAGACGAAACACCGATTAAAAATGCCCCGGAATCTTTGGCAATCTTACCGATGTGGTCAAAGGCGTATCCGTAATGGGCATACCGGCTGAACAGGCCAAAAGGAGAAATATCCTCTTTTCCGTAATACGGTTCCAGATAATTCATTTCCTCCGGCCATTCCAGAACTTTGACTTTGTCCGTTGCCAAAGCGTCGAAAAGCGCAACGTCAAATCCTTCCCGGATCAATGCACCGGCAATGCAAGCCAGCCCATAAGGAATCGTCCGTTTTGCGGTAAGGTAAAAATCCCTGATCGGGGGTTGAATCAGCAGGATGTCGGCCATGAATCGTTACAGCATTTGCCGGATCGACGATTGATGGTCAGGGCGTATTTCAACCGGCATATCCTTTGGTTTTGGAAATGAACCTGACGCCGATTCCGTCAGGCAGAGTTCTGATTATTTCTGCCGCCATGCGGACATGCCCGTTGGTACTGGTATCCGGGATGTTGACCATAATCAGTTGGCCGATTTTAAACGATTCTACAGTTTCGATAAACATTCCGGTCAAACTGATGTCCTTGATCATTCCCGTGTAGGTGTAATTTTCAAAATCAAAGCTCACCGGTTTATAATAAAATTTCCTTTTTTCCTCGCGTACTTCCGGCGATTCCTCTTCAAATGCCTCTGTCTGCAACCGGCGCAGCAATTCCTCCCTTTTATCCGGAGGCATGTCGATAATAAGTCTTAGGAGCTGCGCCAGAATGCTGTCGGTGTCCGATTCCCGGATTGCGTATTCCATGGCTTCCGCCCTTCTTTTTCAGTAAAATTACAGACTGATATTGCATGTCGCTTGTGAAATGTGCCGCTAAAATAAAATAGAAATCATAGAAAGTCAACAGAAGCGACCGGGTTTCCCGGTTATCTTCAATACGGCCCCGGGCTTTGCCGGATCGATAAGACCGTTGCGGGGGCAAACATATTCTCCGTCAGATGCAAGCCGCATATCTCTGCCTGCACATGGCGGCAGGACTTAAAAATTTGTTTTTTTCTTTTGCTTCTTGTTTTTAATTTAAATATAAGAACGATTTGAAAAAAGCGTTTCCTGATTGCTGCAAGGACAGCCTGAAGGCTAAAGCGCGTCGGATATTTTGGGGATTAAAGTCATTTTAACGCAAAGAATGGATATGGATCCGATAAACATACTTTTAGTCGATGATGAAGAAGAATATGTGGCCACGCTTTCAGAGCGTATTCAGATGCGGGGGTTTAATTCCCGGGTTGCGCCTGATGGTGAACAAGCCCTTAGAATGATACGGGAAAACACGTATGACGTCATGGTTTTGGATCTGAGAATGCCGGGCATCGATGGGATGGCCGTATTAAAAGCCGTTAAAAAAATGCACCCGGAAGTACAGGTTGTCATGATCACCGGGCATGGCTCCGACCTGGATAAACAGAACGCCCTCGATAACGGTGCTTTTGCGTACATGGAAAAGCCGGTTGAACTGGAAACCCTGATCGGCCATATCAAAAAGGCGTGTTTAAATGTCTGTTAGCTGTTTTCTTTCAACTTTCAACTTTTAGTATATATATAAAAGGAGGGGTAACGTGAATTCCAAAACTGTAAAGGATCTGATGGTTCCGCTTTCCGAGTATGCCACAGTATCCGAGGACGCCACGCTGATCGAGGCGGTCAAAGCCCTGAAAAAGGCCCAGAAAGAGTTCGATCAGAGCCGGGACCGGCACCGGGCAATTCTGGTCTATGACAAGAATAACAAGATTATCGGAAAAGTCAGTCAGTTGGATGTGTTAAGAGCTCTGGAACCCAAATACGGCCAGATGGGAGAAAGCAATCCCCTGGCCCGGCATGGGCTGTCCCGCTTCGGATTCAGCCCGAGGTTCATGAAAACCATGATGAACCAGTTCCAGCTTTGGGAAAAATCCATGGAGGAAACCTGCAAAGCCGCGGCCAAACTCAACGTCAGGGAAATCATGTATGCGCCGACCGAAGGAGAATATGTGGAGGAGACCGCAAGTCTCTCCGTCGCCATCAATCAACTGTTGCTGGGTCACCATCAGTCTCTGCTGGTCACCCATGCCAAGGAGATTGTCGGCATACTCCGGCTCACCGATGTGTTTTCTGAAGTTGTGAATGTATTTGAGTCATTACATTAAGATAAATGGGGTATCCCGTTAAATGGCGCTGTTGAAAAAGGTATAAGCGTAAATGGAGGCTTGATTTATATGGAAGAAAATGTGGAATATGCTGTAGATGAAAAGCGTTTTGACTGGAAAAAATACCTGTTTCTGACTATCGGCATCCTCCTTTTTGCCGTTGTCTATTATTCTCCACCCTGGTCGGATGCGGTTGACCCCATGGGACAACATTTTCCGCTGAGCAAGGAATCAAAAGGCGCGCTGGCTTTATTTTTGCTGGCCGGCACCTGGTGGGTGTTTGAAGTACTCCCCATCGGCGTGACCAGCATCACCATCGGCGTTATTCAGGCATTGTTTTTGATCCGCCCGGCAAAGGCCGCGTTCAACGATTTCATGGACCCCTCGGTCATGTTCATCTTCGCTTCCCTGATGATCGGCATGGTATTCACCAAAACCGGTCTGACGAAACGGATGGCCTATAAAATGCTGATCATCGTGGGAGAGAGAACCAGCATGATCCTTTTGGGCTGTTTTGTGATCACCGCCGCATTGACGCATATCATGGCCCATACTGCGGTGGCGGCGACGATTTATCCCCTGCTTCTGTCTATTTATGCACTTTACACCGAGGACGATAAACCCACGAAGTTCGGCAAAGGGCTTTTCATCGGGATGGCCTATATTGCCGGCGCGGGAAGCATCATCACCCTTCTGGGATCGGCCCGGGCTGCCGTCGCCATCGGCTTTTACCATGAAATGCTGGCGGAAGGGCTTAAAAAAGGCCTCAATATGGACATCTCCTTTTTAACGTTGACCTACTTTATGGCCCCTGTCGGCTGGCTCATGGTTTTTTTGATTTGGGGTTTCATCATGGTTTTTTTAAAACCGGAAAAGAAAACCATTCCGGGGCTGCGGGAAAAAGCGATTCAGTTGAGCAGTCAATCGGGGCCTTTGACCCGGAATGAAATTCTGGCGGCGGTGATTGTCGGGGTCTGTATTCTGACATTGAGCATGCGGTCATTTATTCCGGCCCTGGCGCCCATCGACAAGACTGCCATTATTTTAATTTCAACGCTTTTGTTTTTTATCACCGGCATCATGGGCATCGAAGACCTTGAATCCGTACCGCTGAACATCATTTTTCTTTTTGCCGGGGCCATGAGCATTGGGATTTGTCTCTGGGCAACCGGGGCTGCCAAATGGCTGGCCGTTAACTGGCTGGTCATGTTTAAAAGCGCCCCGGGATTCATCTTTATTTTAAGTATCGCATTTTTCGTTCTGATCATGACGAACTTCATCATGAACGTGGCCGCCATTGCCATTTCGCTTCCCGTAGCCCTGGTCATCGCGCCGTATCTCCATGTGGCCCCCGAGGTCATTACCTTTGCCTCCCTGGCAACCGCGGGCATGCCGTTTATACTTCTCGTCGGAGCGGCGCCCAATGCCATTGCCTATGATTCCAAGCAGTTTACGGCAGGTGAGTTTTTCATGTACGGGGTTCCGATGAGTATTATTCTGATGGTCGTCATCGGTCTTGCCGTAGGGTTCATCTGGCCGCTGATGGGCATGCCGGTGTATACGCCCTGAGCCCGGAAGACAGGCTAAAGGGCGCCGGCTGAAAATATATTGATCGGCTTAAAGCAGACCGTCGTTTTTATCGTAGGTCGGGATTCACATCCCGACAAAAGGATCCATTCCGCTTTTCTGTCAGGCGTCGGATAAAGAAACCCGACCTAAAGGAAAAATTAGCAAGGAGATCGGCATGTTATGAAAATAAGTCGGGTTTCCGAAATGAGGCAACTGGATCAAGCTGCGATCCGGCAATTCGGAATCTCGGATGAGATTCTGATGGAAAATGCCGGGCTGGCCGTCTGCACGGTCATTCAAAACGAACTGGGGATTGCCGGGAAAAGATTTGTTGTGTTTTGCGGACCCGGAAACAACGGCGGCGACGGATTTGTCATTGCGAGAAAACTTCACTCCAATGGCGGCCGCGTCAAAATCTTTCTTGCCGGGCCGCGGGAAAAGTATCAGGGGCCGGCTGCTGTAAATTTGGCCATCCTTGAGCGGCTCGCACTGGATATTGCCGCAATTGATTGCGTCGAATCCATCAAGTCCGATATCTTTCACTGCGATGCAGTGGTCGACGCACTGCTGGGGACCGGGTTAACGAAAAATATCACGGGGCTGTTCAGGGACATGATCATCCTTGTCAATGCCGCCGCAAAAACGGTTTTCAGCGTGGACATCCCGTCAGGGATCAACGGCGATACCGGAAAAGTCATGGGCGCTGCCGTTAAGGCAGACTTCACCATTGCCTTTGGCCTTCCCAAAATCGGAAATCTGCTTTATCCCGGATTCGATCACTGCGGCAGGCTCTCCGTTTCCCATATTTGTTTTCCGCCTTCCCTGTACCGGGATTTCGATGTCGAGACCAATGATCCGATCGCGCTGCCGGAGCGCAATCCCTGCTTCCACAAGGGTGATTTCGGGAACCTGCTGTGTATTGGGGGGGCCGCAGGATATTTCGGCGCACCTTATTTTTCCGCGTTTTCCTTTTTAAAAGCCGGCGGCGGATATTCCCGTCTGGCGGCTCCCGGGTCCATTACGCCGTTTATTGCGGCAAAAGGAAGCGAAATCGTATTTCTTTCCCAGGAAGAAACCGATGCCGGAAGCCTCTCTCTGAAAAATAAAAAAAATCTGTTGGCAGTTGCGGACCAAATGGATATGGTCATTTTGGGCCCCGGCCTGTCTTTAAATGAAGAGACCCAAAGTCTTTCAAGGGAGTTGGCCCGGGAAATCAGAAAGCCGCTGTTGATCGACGGGGACGGGATTACCGCGATCTGCAAAGATCTTGACATTATCAGGCAACGGACAGCGCCTACCATCCTGACCCCGCATCCGGGTGAAATGGCAAGAATCACCCTGACGGACACAATCGAAATCGAAAACAACAAAATTGATATCGTTCAGCAAACTGCCCGGAGCTTAAACGCCTTCATTGTTTTAAAGGGCCCCCATTCGCTTATTGGATCGCCGGATGGGAAAGTTTTTGTTAATTTAAGCGGCAACAGCGGAATGGCTACTGCCGGCGCCGGCGATGTATTGACCGGAACCATTGCCGCCATGCATACTTTGGGACTCGGGCTTGAAGACGCTGTAAGAAAAGGGGTGCATATCCACGGTCTGGCAGGAGATTTGGCGGCCGCAGATAAAGGAAAAGATGGGATGACCGCCCAGGACATCCTTGATTTTCTTCCCCTGGCATTGAAAGCGGATCGAAACGGCTTGATGGAGCCTCTCGCCAGTCGATACAGGGGCGCTTGTATAGTCTGAAGCGCCCAATACCCGTAATGTTCGGGAGTGTTTCCTCAAGATTTATCAACCGTTTTATCCCGGCCCAAGAGGAAGAAAACAATGGAAAGCCGATCATATCAAAGTCATCAGGTCCAGCATATTCTGGGTATATGCCTCGGCGCCTCTACCGTTTCCATGGTTCATCTGACGATAAACAAACCAGATGATATGGCTTCCGAAAACAGGCCGCTGGTTGCCAATGCCTGGACGATTACCCATGAAGGCAACCCTAGAAAAGTGCTGTCCGATGCCCTGGCGCCCCTGAACCTGGAAGATTTTGATAAAATCGTCGCCACCGGCCGCAGGTTCAAGGATTTCGTCAATTTCACGGCCATCTCCGAACCCGAAGCCGTCGAATATGCCTATCACTATGTCCGTCCGCCTCATATGAACTGCCCCGCCATCGTTTCCGCAGGGGGAGAGACGTTTATGGTGTACGTGCTGAACCGCCAGGGAAGGATTTCCAATGTCATTACCGGAAACAAATGCGCATCGGGGACCGGTGAGTTCTTTCTCCAGCAACTGCGGCGAATGAATGCGACTTTAGAGGAAGCCGGACGCTGGGCTGTTGATGAAACGCCTTATCATGTTTCCGGACGATGCAGCGTGTTTTGCAAGTCCGATTGCACGCATGCCACAAACAAAGGCGTTCCCAAGTCCCAGGTGACTGCCGGACTTTGCCGGATGATGGCCAACAAAATACTTGAACTCTTAAAAAAGGTGGATCGGCGCGATATCATGGTCACCGGCGGAACGACGCATAACCGCGTCATGATGCAATATCTTCGCGAGGAAATTCCCGGTCTGATCATGCCCAAAGAAGCTCCCTATTTTGAAGCCCTTGGCGCTGCGTTATGGGCCGTGGAAAACCCGACACCGGAATATAAAGGCGGAAGCCCGCTTTTTACTTCCCAATGCGGTATCTTCGATACCCTCCCTCCCTTGAAGAACTTTTTGTCCATGGTTGACTTCAAAACCATGGGCAAAGACATTGTTCGCAAAAACGATATCTGTACCCTGGGATTGGATGTGGGCTCAACCACGACAAAAGCGGTTTTGCTGAGAAACCATGACAATGCGATTCTCGCATCGGTTTACTTGCGGACCGACGGTGATCCGGTGGGCGCTTCCAGAAAGTGCTATGGCGCCATCCTTGACCAGGTAACAAAGCACATCGATCCCAAAGATATTGCCATCACCGGTTTGGGGATTTGCGGGTCCGGCCGCCAGATCGCCGGTCTGCATGCCTTGACCGACGGCATCATCAATGAAATTATCGCCCATGCCACGGCTGCGGTTTTCTTTGATCCAAAAGTGGATACCATTCTGGAAATCGGAGGCCAGGACGCGAAGTACACCTATATCGTCAACTCCGTGCCCGCGGATTACGCCATGAATGAGGCATGTTCAGCAGGAACCGGCTCCTTTCTCGAAGAATCGGCCTTCGAAAGCCTGGGGGTTAAAATGGAGGACATCGGGGACATCGCCCTGACCGGTGAAAATCCACCAAACTTTAACGATCAATGCGCCGCTTTCATCGCCTCAGACATCAAAAACGCCATTCATGAAGGGGCCCGGCATGAAGACATCGTGGCAGGCCTGGTGTATTCTATCTGTATGAATTACGCCAACCGGGTTAAAGGAAACCGGCCGGTGGGGCAAAAAGTTTTTATGCAGGGCGGGGTATGCTACAACCGTGCCGTTCCCGCGGCCATGGCCGCCTTAATCGGCAAGCCCATCATCGTTCCTCCGGAACCCGGGCTCATGGGCGCCTTCGGCGTGGCCCTGGAAGTCAACAAAAGAATCGAATTAGGCTTTATTGAAAAAAAAGTCTTTGATCTCGATATCCTGGCCTGCCGGGAAGTAACCTATAAAGACGCGTTTATCTGCAAGGGGGGGAAGGAAAAATGCGACCGCCGCTGCAGCATTGCCAGAATTATGATCGAAAACCGGGTATATCCTTTTGGTGGCGCGTGCAATCGCTATTACAACCTTAGGCGTTCCATCCGGTTTGATGTTGAAAACCTGGATATGGTGCGGGTCCGGCGCCGGTTGATCTTTGAAAAATACGGGTATTCACCGGTTACCCATCAGCAGGCCGGGAAAAGAGGGCGCATCGGTTTTAATCGGAGCTTTATGGTCAACACGTATTCCCCTTTGTACTCCCATTTCTTCGGTCAGTTGGGCTTTACGCCGGTTGTGCCCGATTTTTTATCTCAAAAGGGGATCGATCAAAGAAATGCGGCCTTTTGTTATCCCGCCGAGCTGGCCCATGGTTTTTTTCACACCCTGCTGGAATCCAAAGAGCCTCCGGATGTTATCTTTTTGCCCTATTTCAAAGCGTTGCCCACCCATATCGCCGATTTTACCTCCCAGGTATGCCCTTTTGTCCAGGGAGAGACATTCTATTTACAAACTACCTTTAAAAATAAACTCGACGAACTGAAAAAACGGGGAACCCGGATCATCACGCCGCTTCTTGATCTGACACAGGGGGATTGGGCCGCCCAAACATCTTTAGTGGAGGCGGCCCGCTCATTGGGAATCGATTCCAGAGAAGCCAAGAGGGCATTTCAAACGGCCCTTGAACAGCAAACCCGGTGCTTTGCCGAAATGAAGGCCATCGGACGGCAAATGGTTTCGTCTTTGGAGGATGACCCGGAAAAAATCATGGTTGTTCTGTTTGGAAGATCCTACAATGCGTTTGTCGAAGAGGCGCACATGGGCATCCCCCATAAACTGGCGTCCCGCGGCGTCAACGTCATCCCTTTTGATTTTTTGGATTTCGATGAAGAAGAATCCAAACGTCACATGTACTGGGGCGTTGGACAGCGGCTGATGAAGGCCGCCCGGATGGTCAAACGCCATCCCCAGCTCTTCGGCACGTATATCACCAACTTTTCCTGTGGGCCGGATTCTTTTTTGATCGGCTACTTCAGGGATATCATGGAGCAAAAACCTTCCCTGACTCTCGAATTGGACAGTCATACGGCCGATGCGGGTCTGGAAACCCGAATTGAAGCTTTTCAGGATATCGTTTCTGCATACCGCCGGATTACGGCCAAACGCCTTTCAATCCCAAAAATAAACGCTTATTCTCCTGCCCGGATTCTTTCGGAGAACAAAGCGATGAAAATCAAAACTTCTTCCGGTAAAATATTGCCTATAACCGACAGTCACGTTACCATCCTTTTTCCGTCCATGGGCAAAATCGCCACGGAGTCTCTGGCCGCTGTATTCCGGGGCGCCGGGTACCAGGCATCGGCCCACCCGCCGGCGGATGAAGCCATTCTCAAATTGGGCAGGGCCAATACTTCCTGCAAGGAATGCCTGCCGCTGATCCTGACTACCGGGTCATTACTTAACTACGTGCAGCATCAAAAGAAAGAAAACGAAGTCCTGGTTTACTTTATGCCGACCACCTCCGGCCCCTGCCGTTTCGGCCAATATTCGGTATTTATGAATGATCTGATTCAAAAGATGAGAATACCGGATGTGGCCCTTTTTTCCCTGACTTCGGAAAATACCTATGCGGGGCTGGGAAACGGTTTTGAAAAAAGAATCTGGTGGGCCGTGGTGACATCCGATGCCATGGAGGACATCCGTTCCATGCTTTTGGCCAATGCAAACAAACCGCAAGATGCCATGGCTGTTTTTGATGATGCCTGGCAACAGGTTGTCAAGGCCCTTGAAACCGGAAATTTTGGGTTTCTTCTAAGCTGCCTGAAATCGGTTTCATTCCAACTCCGGAAAATTCCTTTGAAAAAATCAGCCGAAGAAGTCCCGGTTATTGGACTGATCGGTGAAATCTTTGTCAGAAGGGACGGCATATCCCGGCAGTACATTACCGAACAGTTAGCCGGAAAAGGCTTTGCCGTTCGGTGCGCGCCTGTTGCGGAATGGCTGTATTATCTGGATGCTCTGGCATTAAAAGGACTGTCCGGTGAAGTCTTTACCCCGAAAAAGAAGCTGGGTGTTTTTATAAAAAACCGATTCAAAACCGTCTATGAATCAAAAATCAAATCGATTCTGGCACAATCCGGACTGATACACAACTCAGCAGCCACTGTAAAAACCATCATGAAAAACGGCGCGCGCTATATCTCCCCGACGTTGGGCGGAGAAGCCGTCCTCACGGTGGGCAGCGCATTGACGGAAGTGGCCTCCCACGCCTGCGGCGTGATTTCCATCGGCCCTTTCGGCTGCATGCCGACCCGGTTATCGGAGGCGATTTTAAGCGAAACCATGAACCGCAAGGTGAAGCTGTCCATTGAACCGAAAAACAAGCAACTGAAAAACCTTTTAAACGATATGGACGAGCTGCCTTTTTTATCCATCGAAAGCGACGGATCGCCTTTTCCGCAATTGATATCCGCCAAGATCGAGTCTTTCTGTCTCCGTGCCAATCGCCTGCACCGACGCATGCACGAATTTGAATCCCCGGCGCATCGGCCGCTTTAAGCCGCTGTGTGCGCTTTTTTTCCCTTATTGACGAACTCGCGCCCGGCGTGTTAATGGACACCCGGTATAACAGTGAACGTAATAAACCATGGAAAGTGATTCATATGAACATGTTGGAAAGTCTATTCGATAACAACAGACAATGGGCGGAAAAAATAAAGAAAACCAATCCGGATTTTTTTTCAAGGCTCTCAAAGCGCCAGAACCCGCAGTATCTATGGATCGGATGTTCAGACAGCCGGGTCCCGGCCAGTGAAATAGTGGGCCTGGCCCCGGGAGAGCTCTTTGTCCACCGCAACATCGCCAATGTGGTGATTCACACGGATTTAAACTGTCTCTCCGTCATTCAATACGCCGTTGAAGTTTTGAAAATCAAACACATCATTGTCTGCGGTCACTATGGATGCGGCGGCATCAAGGCCGCGATTGAGAAAAATGCTCACGGCCTGATCGACAACTGGCTGCGGCATATAAAAGACGTCTACCGCCTGTATCATACGCAGATCGATGCCATCGAAAGTGAAAAAGAAAGATTTGATTTGCTGTGCGAGCTCAACGTGATCGAGCAGGTCGCCAATATCTGCCATACGACCATCGTTCAGAATGCATGGAAGGCCGGTCAGGAACTGGCTGTTCACGGATGGATTTACAATCTTGAAGACGGGCTGATAAGGGATCTGGATGTTTACGCTTCCGATCCGGAGAAATTATTTCATGCCCACAGGATGGCTTGACCGGCGTTATGGAATCCGCCATGGCGCTCTTTTCCCGGCAGAACTGCCGTAAATCAAAATATTGCCAAATGGTAATGTTGCCGTCATCCTGCGGTTAGCTGCCCTGTGTATACTGCGATTTAAAAAATGGACAAAGGCTTGGGCCGAATTGGCTGGTCAACTTTTAAATGCAGATTGCAGGAGGGTTTTTATCATGAAACACAACACACTATGTACACGATTATTGTCCTTGTTCCTTGTGGCCGGGCTGCTTATTTATCTGGCTCCGGCCTGTTCAAACGCTTCTTCATCATCCGAGACGCTGATGATTCCGGGGAATTTCAGTGAGCTGGCCGAAAAAGCCAAACCGTCGGTCGTCAATATCCGGACGGTTAAAACCATTAAGGGTGGCGGCAGGGTGTTTCGTCATTTTTTTGAATCGCCTTTCGGGCAGGGCAATCCGTTCGAGGAGTTTGCTCCTTTTTTCAGAAACCAGCCGGAACAGGACTTCAAGCAAAGGAGTCTGGGATCCGGGTTCATTATCGACACGGAAGGGTACATCGTAACCAACAATCATGTGGTTGAGGGTGCGGATCAGATCAAGGTGAAGCTCTTTGATGACAAGGAATACGACGGAAAAGTCGTCGGATCCGATCCCAATACCGATATTGCCCTGATTAAAATCCCGTCGTCGGGATCACTTCAACCCTTGCCTTTTGGAGATTCGGAAGACCTGAAAGTGGGCAGTTGGGTTGCCGCCATCGGCAGTCCTTTTGGATTGGAACAAACAGTGACTGCCGGTATTGTAAGCGCCAAGGGGCGCACCATCGGTTCAGGACCTTATGACGACTTTATTCAGACCGACGCTTCCATCAACCCCGGCAACAGCGGCGGTCCCTTGCTCGACTTACAGGGACGGGTGGTGGGAATCAACACGGCCATCATCGCCCAGGGCCAAGGCATCGGCTTTGCTATCCCCATTAACATGGCAAAAGGGATCATCACGCAGCTCAAGGAAAGCGGCGAGGTCACCCGGGGATGGCTGGGTGTCGGCATCCAGGAGATGACGCCCGAGTTGGCCCAGTACTACAGCATCAAGGAACAAAAAGGCGTTCTCGTGACCCAGACCTACACAAAAGGTCCCGCGGATGAAGCCGGAATTAAGGCCAAAGACGTCATCACAGCGGTGGACGGTAAACCGGTCCTGACGCCGAAGGAACTGTCCATGCGCATCGCTAACACGCCGGTGGGCCGGCGCGTTTCAATTGATCTGATTCGGGACGGGAAGAAAAAAAACGTTTCTGTAACGCTCTCCAAAAGAGACGAATCGGACATTAACGCAGAGCATGGAATGCCGGGCGCTGAAGAAGGTTTTGGAATGAAGTTGGAAGCTCTGACGCCGGAGACCAGAGCCCGATATCGTATTGCCGAAGATGAACAAGTCATTTTGGTTCTTGATGCCGAGGCCGGAAAAAAGGCCGAAAGTGCCGGGATCCTACGCGGGGATATCATCAAGGAAGTCAATCGAAACCCGGTGACCACCATTGAAGGGTTTGGGAGTGAGATCAAAAAGGTTAAAACCGGGCAGCCGGTTCAGTTGCTGATTAAAAGAGGGCAATTTGGATATTATGTAGTCAGCATGACGAAGTAAGATGAAAAAGGCCAAAGGCCAAAGGCGACGTTGATCGCGGGAGTAATTAAAATACTTTGACCAAAAAAATGGGGAGGTGCGGATGATTTCTTTTGAATTGACAAAAGAACAGGAACTGGTTCTCAACAGTGCGAAGGAATTTGCTGCAAAGGAGCTCAGGGATATTGCCAGGGATTGCGATGAAGCGGGGGAGATCCCCCTGAAAGTTCTGAACAAGGCCTGGGAAATCGGTCTGGCGAATGCGGCGGTCCCCGAGGCGTATGGCGGGATCGGAATGGGTCGCTCTTCGGTAACCAATGTTCTGGTGTGCGAGGAACTGGCGTATGGGTGCGCTTCCCTGGCAGCGGCGATTATGGCGCCGACAACGTTTATCCACCCGCTGATCGATTTCGGTACGGAAAACCAGAAAAGAAAATATCTGCCGCTCTATGCGGGAGAAAAATTTGAACCGGCCGCCATGGCCCTTCAGGAGCCCTTGTTTACCTTTGATCCCACCGACATGTCGACCACGGCGCAAAAAAAAGGAAATGACTGGGTTATTAACGGCACAAAGCGGTTGGTCCCCTTTGGAAGCACGGCCCATCATTTTATGGTCATCGCGAAAACCGGCACTGAAACAGGACTGTCGCACATCGGCGCATTTATCGTGAAAAGAGACGCCCGGGGACTTGTCATCCACCCGGAAAAGGAACAAACCATGGGGCTGCGGTCTTTGCCTTCTTCCACGTTGACATTTACCGATTGCGTGGTTCCCGCCGATGATCGCCTGGGGGGTGAAAAAGGCATCGACGGCCGAAGGCTGATCAGCAGCATCCGGGTCGGCAACAGCGCCTTGTGCGTGGGATTGTCCCGCGCGGTAATGGATTATGCCATCCCGTACGCCAAAGGACGGATCGCCTTTGATGAGCCCATTGCCAAAAAACAGATTATCGCCTTCTACCTTGCCGATATGTGCATTGAGACAGATGCCATGCGCTGGATGGTCTGGAAAGCGGCGAGCCAACTTACGCAGGGTGCAGACGCGGCCAGGGCCGCGACGCTGGCCAAGCATTATGTGGACGGACGTGCCGTTAAGATCGCCGACGATGGGGTTCAGATTTTCGGAGGTCACGGGTATATCCGGGATTTTCCGGTTGAAATGTGGCTGAGAAATGCCAGAACCCTGACCGTATTGGAAGGCGTTGTTGCCGCATAGGCTAAATGTCTGCCGCCTAATCACCTGACGGAAAAATGGAGGAGCAATAATGGTTGACTTCAGCTTGAATGAAAAAGATCAGGAAATCGTGGAAACAATTCGCAAGCAGGGCCTTGTGGTTCGCAAATATGCCCGTTATTACGATGATCATGAAGAAGAACTGCCGCCCGGGGAATTCCCGGAGGCGAAGGACTTTGCCCATCTTCCTCTGATGATGATGGAACGCGTCAAGGCCCAAGGCGCATGCAGCCCCACGGTGTTCGGGATTCTGGCCGACCTTCACCAATCCTGGGGCGATTCCATGATGACCTTGAAAACCTATCCCTTTGGTCTGGGGAACGCGTCCCTGGCTGCCGCGGGAACCGAGGAGCAGAAACAAA
>CAYTSY010000018.1:8060-12466 GCA_964440555.1 uncultured Desulfobacteraceae bacterium | reverse complement strand
ATGGCCAATACCGAGCCGGGGTGCGGTTCGGACTCAAAGGCCATTGAAACGACCGCTGTGCTGGACGGAAATGAATGGGTGTTAAACGGCGAGAAAATTTTTGTGACCAGCGGCATCCGGTGTGAAGCCGTTGTGGTCTGGGCCACGCTGGATAAAACCAAAGGCCGGGGCGCCATCAAGGCGTTTGTGGTGGATAAAGGGGCTCCCGGTTTCGAGCTTTCCAGCAAAGAAAAGAAAATGGGAATCCGTGCCAGCGACACGGCTGCTTTTGTGTTGAAAAACTGCCGCGTCCCCCGGGGAAACCTGCTCGGCGGCGACGAGGGGATAAAAACCGGCGGCGGCGGGTTCAAAGGCCTGATGAAGACGTTCAACATCACCCGGCCCATGGTTGCCGCAACCGGAACCGGCGCTGCTATGGCCTGCTATGACTTTGCCGTGGAGGCGCTGGAAAAGGAAGGCGTGACTGTGGACTGGGAGTGCGGGCCCCAAAAGCGCAGCGCTACCCAGCAGAAAATGATCGAAATCGAATCCCAGATCGAGGCTGCCGTGCTGACGACTTTTCGGGCGGTCTGGCTGATGGATAAAGGAAAACCCAACAATCTGGAGTCATCGATTTCAAAGGCAAAAGGCGGCGATGTATGCCGAAACGGCGCCAAGCTGGCCATTGAGCTGTTGGGCGCCATGGGCATCACGCATGACCAGCTTGTTGAAAAATGGTACCGCGACGCCCGGATTACCGATATCTACGAAGGCACCGGTGAAATAAACCGTCTGGTGACAGCCCGGGCGATATTGAACTACGGGTCGTCGGATCTGATGTAGAAATGCCGTAACTATTCAGCGAAAAAAACAAGAGAAGTAAAAAAGTACTTGACAGCCTGGCGGTCAATTAAGCCATGTTGGTAAAGCTCTTACCAAAGTTTATGATCCGGAGTTCCGCAAACATATGGAAGCATAACGAATAAATTCCGCTGAATAGTTACATTTAAAGCAAAATCAGAGCGAAATCCCGCCGTCCACCGCTACCACCGCGCCGGTAATCATCCGGGCTTTATCCGAGGCCAGGAATACGGCGAGATTGCCGATATCCTCGGGTGTCTGCTCCCCGCCCAGGGGCGTCAACTGGGCAACGACGCCTTCAAAAATCTGGCGCTGGGGCACAGCGGCAAGGTTTGGATCATTTTCCTTCATCCTGGCCGTCAGCATCTCCCAGGCTCTTGTCCACAGCAGTCCCGGGCAGATGCAATTGACGCGTATTCGCCGCGGCGCAAACTGGCTGGCGTGCGTCTTCGTCAGATGAATGACTCCGGCTTTTGCGGCCCCATAGGCAGGCAGGGCGACGGACGGCCCAAGACCCGCGATGGAGGCGATATTGACGATACTGCCACCGTCTTTCATTTTTGTGGAAACTGCAACAGAGGACGCAAAGGTCGTTCGAAGATTGGACACGAACTGCATATCCCAGACCTGGTCGCTCATGACCGGATCAAGGATCTGTCCGTTCGGCAGATCGACCGGCGGCTGAGGATCGCCGACGCCGGCGTTATTGACCAGCACATCTATGCAGCCATACTGCCTGATGATCTGGTCTGCTGCCTCGCCCATAGCCTGCTGACTGGAGGCATCCGCGACCATTCCTTTAACGTCGCCTCCTATGGCGGCAACGGTTTCATCCAGAGGCCCGCCTTTGAGGTCGGTTATAATGACCCTGGCCTTCTCATTGGCAAAACAGCGTGCAATACCGGCACCTATGCCGTTTGGGAAACCGGCGCCTGTTACCACGACAACCTTGTTTTTAAGATTCATTCTGGTTTTCCTTTTGCGTAAGAGATTGGAGCAAAAATAAACTCCATGCAGGTCATAACCCAACTACGGTCCGGTAATTTAACGCCCGGTGCGGACCCGCATGCCGGGTGGTGTGGGGCTGGGGGAGAAAAATTCCCGGCTACCCGATTGGCCGATCAGTAAATGCAAGCGTCTATTATAGAAAGCACGTCTGAAAGCAATTTATCCTTTCCTTGTTCAATACGTTTGGCGTGACGAGCTCGAAAATCGACTGATTTAACCTGCTCAACCATTATAAACCCCGTCAACCCACTGTCTTTTGGGATAGGCACATGAAAGGGGAAGGCGCGGTCTGTATTTGTTATTGGACACACAATTGCCAATCCGGTGCTTCGGTTGAACAGGTCTTTGCTGACAACATATGCGGGGCGTCGTCCTTTCTGCTCATGACCAGATTGCGGATCAAATGTGATCGCGATGATGTCGCCTTGTTTTGGGATATAGACCGCCATCTACCAAACCTCCTTGCCAACTTTCTCGCCCCAATCAACTTCACCGGGTTGGTAGCTTTCAGGAATACGTGCCACAAGATCCTTAAGGCTATGGCGGCCGCGTATCCTTTTAGCCGGCGCCACGACCATAACGCCATCTTTTACAACAATATCTACCTCATCGCCGACATCAAGCTGCGCATCGGAGAGCAGGTTCTTGGAAATACGAAGTCCCTGGCTATTTCCCCATTTTTGAATTTTTGCAAGCATTACACACCTCCATATATGCACCGTGTATAGCCTATGTATAGCCAATTCGGGTACAATTTTCAAGAACAATTTTAAGGCCAACCCTTTATTCACAGGCCAATTTGACCTGATATTTATTAGATATTGCTGGATTTTCGGGCAGATTTTCTCTGTGTCAATATCAGGTCAGAGGTTTGGTAAAATTGAAAAACTGGTCTAGAGACTCAAAAACAGGTATGATTTGCCGGAAATGATGGCAAATCGTGTGAAATAAGAACATGTTGGAATGACCCTGTCAATATCAAAAGGTCTGGAAAGACGGGATGAAGCCCGGCGATCCTGAAAATCCGTGACTAATCAACCGGATTCATGGTATGAAAAAATTGTTGCTGTATTCAGTTCATCCGGCAGTCGCTTAAGACCGGGTTCCAATCGTCGCCATCTTTTGAAAAACCATTTTGGACTGTAACCTCTTGACCAGGAAAAGGGAAAAAACACATGACAGCACCGTTGGAAGGAATTCTTGTTCTGGACTGGACCCAGTGGCAGATGGGGCCTTGGGCAACGGCCATGCTGGCCGACCTCGGCGCCAGGGTGATCAAAATCGAACACCGGCTCACCGGGGACGGGGGCCGGTACCTGAAATTCCCGGGGCTTGCGGAACTGCCGGAAGAGCGGGCCGCCTATTTTGAAGTCAACAACCGGGGAAAAGAAAGCATTGCCGTGGATCTGTCCAAAAAAGAAGGCAGGGAGATCATTTACCGGCTGGTGAAAAAGGCGGATGTTTTTGTTCATAATTTCAGGCAGGGCGTTCCAGAAAACCTGAAGCTCGACTTTCAAACGCTCAAGGCATATAATCCCAGGCTGATTTATGCGGCCGCATCCGGATACGGGCCCAAGGGACCGGAGGCCGCGGAGCCGGCTTTTGACATGGTCGGACTTGCCCGGTGCGGGATCATGACCATGCTGGGCGGACCGGCATCCCCGCCGTTGACCGTTGGCGGCGCCATCGCCGACCAGATGGGCGGGATCATGACGGCTTACGGCATTTTGGCGGCCGTTGTGGCCCGCGAGCGGTTTGGCGTGGGACAGCAGGTGGATGTGTCTCATCTCGGGAGCATGATGACGCTCCAGGGGCTGACCATCGGCATGCAGTTGTACCATCAACAGGATTTATCCGGATATCTCAAGACCGAACGGGAAAAGGCCCGGAACCCCCTGTGGAACCATTACCCGTGCAAGGACGGCACCTGGATCATGCTGGGCAATCTCGTTCCCGACGAGAAATGGCCCATTGTCTGCAAAGCGCTGAGCATCGAACATCTGGAAAAAGACCCGAAGTTCGACAGCATCCTGACCCGGATGGAGAATGCCGCCGAGCTGATTTCGATCATGGACGATATCTTCAAAACCAGGACCGCAAGGGAATGGACGAAGATATTAAAAGACACCGGCGACGTGATCTGCACGCCGGTCCAGCGGACCCCGGATCTCGAAAACGATCCCCAGGTCAAGGCCAACGACTATATCATCGACACGCCCCATGAGGTCTTCGGCCCCTCAAAAGCCCTGGGGCTGGCTGTTCAACTCAGTGAAACCCCGGGGAAAGTGAAATGCGAAGCCCCGGCCCTGGGCCAGAACACCGAGGAGGTGCTGATGGATCTGGGCGAATTTTCCTGGGAGGAGATTGAGGCGCTCAAGCAGAAGGAGGTCATTATTTAGCGTCTTTCATGCGCTGTTCGCAGATCCGCCGATATTCGCCGTAACCGGCCAGCTTTGCCAGTGCGCTTGCACATCGCCCGGGATCCGTATACACCGGGATGCCGTTTCCCAGCAGGGTTTTGCAGTCCTTTGCAACGGATTCCAGAGGATGAATCGTTG
>CAYTSY010000018.1:0-8050 GCA_964440555.1 uncultured Desulfobacteraceae bacterium | reverse complement strand
GTTGCCAGGGCAATTGGTTTTTGAATCTCTTTTGCCGCATCGATGATTGTCCGGCAAAATTTTTCACCGCCCAGACCGATGACGATGATCATGTCAATGTTGTCGTCCTTGTCCACCAGTTTGATCACGTCTCCATACATTTCCGGCATTTCAATGGCCGCGATGCTCAAGTCAACCGGGTTTTGGGGACTGGAGCCGAACGGCGGAATAATGGCCTTTATCTTTTCCTCGGTCTCTTTCTGCAATTCCGGCACTTCCAGGCCGAGTTCACAGCAGGCGTCCACCGTCCCCACCGCGGGCCCGCCCGGTCCGGTGACGACAGCCACCCGTTTCCCGTTGGGAAGGGGTTGACTGTCGAACATGTAGAGGCAGTCCAGGGCCTCTTCAAGGCTGTTGACCGAAATGATTCCCGATCCGTTGAAAACCCCTTTCCAGACATCCGTTGCACCGGCCATGGCCCCGGTATGGGAGGCTGCGGCCCGGGCTCCGGCTTTTGACGCCCCGCATTTCCAGGCCAGGATCGGCTTTCTTTTGGAAATTGTCTTAGCCGTGGCGTAGAACCGCCGGCCCTGCCTGATCCCTTCGATATAGGCCAGAATGATCCGGGTGTCCGGGTCAGCTCCCAGATATTCCAGAAAGTCCACTGCATTGAGATCCGATTCATTGCCGGAACTGATGGCCTTGCTGAAGTACACGCCGTTTTCCGTGGCGATTTTGGTGAGCAGGTCGGCAAACGAACCGCTCTGGGTGACGATGCCGATATCTCCCTTGTTCATGGACGGTCCCAGGGGAAAGGGAAGGTGGGTTTCAGGGCAGTAGATGCCCAGGCAATTGGGGCCGATAATCCGCACGTTGTTTTCCCTGGCCATGCGGACAAGGGCCTGTTCCTGTTTTTTCCCGTCCTCGCCTTCCAATCCAAAGCCGGCTGAAGTGACAATCACCCCTTTCACGCCTTTGTGAATGCATTCTTTTATCACACCGGCCACGGCTTTGGGCGGCAGCAGAATATGGACCAGATCAACCGGGGCGGGGATATCGGTCACGCCGGGATAGGCCTTATACCCGAGAATCTCGTCCTCTCGGGGATTGATCGGATAGATGGTTTCACATCCCGCTTCAATATAGCGGTCCATAAACATTCTGCCGACCTTGCCCGGACTGCCGGAGGCCCCGACAATGGCAACGGATTTGGCGTGTATGATGGAATCGATTTGCAGCAAATTGTCTTTATTCATAATAAAGCCTCTTTTTATAATACATCCCCGGTTGTTTTCAGGTGGACACTGATACTGAGCGACTGGTATTTTTTAAAATATTTTGAGACGCCCTGTCAAGCAATGACTGTTTTGCATATGCCCTGTTAAGATCGGATCATTAGATGCAATTCCCATCGGTATGCAACTTCAAGCCTTTGCACATGAAATCTGCGATAACGTCAATTTGCCTCTTCAAATTTTAACGGATCACTCATATTTTTCTAATGACGGCGAATTATCTGTTGTTACAAAAATCAACCTTTTCATTAAAGGGGCAAGCGATCATATGCCTGTGTCAGCCACGGCCTCCAATCTAACATTGATTCGCACCGACCGTCATGCGCAAAACGCCGGAGACAGGTTGAAAAACATCTTAAGCCTTTTGGGAATGCCGGAAAATTTCTCAAACCGGTTCCTCGAATCGATCCCTTTTTCCTTAAACGATGCAACCGTCGGGGTGGAAAATGAATTGCAAACGGTTGTGACAGGAGACAGGGACTCGGTTGATTTGCCGATCTTCATCAATGACTCAAATTATTACAAAAATATCCGGAAACGGTCCGCTACCGGCGACACTTCGAAGAAGCATGTCTTTGCACTGGACGCCTACCTGGAGAACAACCCCGGAAATGTCTGGGAAAACAGTTGGGTAAGATTTCCCCGATCGCTCTTAAGTGCAACTGCAAACCGCCTTTTCAACGAGGATATCGCAGCGGATAAAACCCGCCCGCTGGGACCAAAGCGGGGGGACACGCACCGGTTTTCCTTTATTGCAAAGGGAATTGAACACGTTCGTATTCCGGTGAGCTATCTCCTCAAGCTCGCCCTGGCCGATGCCGCATGCCCGTCATATTCCCATGCCATGGCAACAGAAACCGGCAACCGGGTGATGCGGCATTTTTCAAACGACAACACCAGTCCGGAAACCTTTTCCTTTACGCCTGTTCCTTTTGACGGGCAGTTCCAGGGGGGCAAGGGTATTGCCAGAGAAACGCTCAAGCGTTTTATCCTCAGCCAGTTTCTCATGATTTACGCCAACCGAAAATTCAAACTCAAAGAAAACGGCCAGCGGGCCATGATGTATTTCGCTCCGAACACCCCGATCCGGCAAAAGATGCTCAACGATTTGATTTCGGACAGCTTCTACCGGGAACTGTTCATGAGTCCCTGCCTTTCCGGGTGGGACAGAGGCGAGGACAAATACCGGTACATGGTGCTCTGTCATCAGGTCCTGTCAAGAAGCCAGCTCAATGCGGTAGTCAAGTTAAAGCAGGCGGGCATTATCACGAACAATTTAGTGACCCTGGCCGGAACCTCAAATACCAGCCTGACCAATAATGGAACCCATATCAGTCTGGGCAGCCGGAAACTTACCGGCCTTTTGAGCGATGCAAAATCGGGGTTTGCACCGGCAGATGAAAAATTTTTCGGGGATTTGGCCATCAAGATCATCGAACATTTTCTTCCGCTGTTTGTCGGGACTTACAGCGGCGCCCCGTACCGGATGGATTTCAATGATTTTCACCCTGAGAAAGCCCTGGGATTTTTACCGCATGAGCTGGATTTTACCCATCTTCGGATGATCTGGCGAAGATGGAAGAAAAAGGCCCACCTGAGTTTTCTCAGCCGGCCCATAACCCCGTTCGGGCCGGAATGGCTGGATCGGAACGCCGGCAGGCTGCTGTGCCTGAAGGGCGATTTTATAAATGACTTCCGGTTGATCGATTATCTGGTCTGCCTGATGAGCACGGATGAAAGCCCGGCCTTAAACGGAAGACTGGACAGCGCCGCTTCGCTGAAAAAGGATCTTTCCGATCTGGGAATCTTTGATGCCTCCATGTCTCTGTATCTTTTCTATCGGCTCCGGGAATTTGAGGCCATGGGGTTTTCCGGATTTGAAGGACGCCATTACAGCCAGTTTGCCGGAATAAAGACCGATCTGGCTCAGGCCGCCAACCTTCAATGCCTGATCACCGCATTTGCCTATAAATGCATATTGCAGCAAACTGCAACCCATAAGACCATTCCCGACGATCCTTTCCTGGAGAGCGAACGGAGACAAATTTTTTTCGGGGCCGCCATCGGCATTCCCACGTTCTACATCAAAACCGATACGTCCAACCGCTTTTTAGCCGAAATCGTGAACAAGACGAAAAATGTCCGCCGGAGCCGACGATACGGTGGATACTGGCGCGTTCTACAGCAGGACTATTGCAAGGCGCTTATAGAAATTCTGGAGACCCGAGCCGCGGACCTGATCGAAATGATGGACATGAAAGAGACGATGGCGGATCTGAAGAACCGGATTTATGATTTCAAGGGACAATCCGCCGCCGCAAAACTCACCAGCGGCATTTTAAATACTGCCGGCGCAGGATCACCATTCAGATTAAACGGCCGTGAATTCAACACGGCGGCGGAAAGGTATTATCGCGGGGATTTACGGATTGCCTGCATGCAGGAGGCTTTTGAAGTGCTGGAAGAGGACTTTATTTGCCTCGACTCATGGCAGACCTGGCGCGAAGGCAAATACAACAAGGCGCTGTTTTCAATCCTGGACGGTAAAAACCCGAAAGACTTTCTAAGATCGGTGAAAGACAGGATCATAAACGAAACCATCAGCGAAGAAGCCGTTCGGAAGCTGATCCACCTGACATTGTTGACCATCCACCGTGATATTGAAGCGGTAAAACGAAGGGGTATGAAAAGACCGGATGATTCACCAGTATATTGATCGAAACTCATCAGCGGTGGTAACGGAAAAGCTTTATGCCGACCGCCTGATCCGCGGCATTTACAGTCATGTCCGCGAAAACGCGGGTGTTTTGTTTAAGGCCCTGACGTCTTCACGATCCTGTGATTTTTTAAGTTGTCTGGTCTACGACCCGCCCGCCGTATTGAAAGCCTGTCGGGCCAGACAAATTATCCGGCAGCTCGGCATCGACCTTTCCGAATGCGTCGATCCGGGCCATCAACTCGATACGCCTAAAAAAGTTTTTGAAAGAAAAATCAGATACTTGGAAACGCGGCCCATGACCGACGATGCGCATGCGGTTGTTTCACCGGCGGATTCAAAAATGTTGGCAGGGTCTTTTGAAAACGGTTCCCCGCTTTTCATAAAAGAAAAATTTTTTCAATTCAATGAGCTCATCGGTCCGGAAAAAACCTGCTGGCTCGATACTTTTTCAAACGGGGATTTTGCCGTTTTCAGATTAACGCCGGATAAATATCATTACAACCATGTCCCTGTTTCCGGAAAAGTACTCGATATTTACGAAATCGACGGGGCTTATCACTCTTGCAACCCGGCCGCGGTAATCGCCATGGCAACGCCGTTTTCAAAAAACAAGCGGGTGATCACGGTCATCGATACCGATATCGACGGCGGAACCCGCGTCGGGCGGGTGGCCATGATCGAAGTTGCGGCCCTGATGATCGGCGACATTGTCCAGTGTTACAGCGATACCCGGTATGACGGGCCGAAAAAAATTGCAGGCGGCATGTTGTTAAAAAAAGGAGCGCCCAAAAGCCTCTATCGGCCGGGAAGCTCGCTGGATGTTCTGATTTTCGAGAAGGATAAGGTGGAATTTTGCCCGGATATTGTTTTGAACATGAACCATGGCTTTGCCAAAAGCCGATTTTCCGAGGGTTTTGGAAGACCGCTGGTGGAAACCGGTGTGGCGGTTCGATCCACGATTGCGGGAAAGCGATCCTGATGCGGTGCAGGGTGTCTTCCGGGAGGTGGATGTGATCCTGAATTATGTTTTTTTAATGGTGCTGGCCATACTGATGGCGATCCTCATGGCTTGGGGCTTTAGGAATCTGCCCGGGGAGGAGTGGCAGATTATCGGTTCCGTGCCGGTCCGAAAAATGGGAGACGGGCGGTGGGAGGGCCGAAATCTGACATGGTACGGCTTCTACAATGCGGTTGCCTATACCCTCGCAACTGCGTTGGCCCTGGTGTTGCTGGGCGCATACGGCATTGCCCCTTTTGCGGTATTTGTTATTCTGGCGCCCCTGTTTGCCGTCTGCCTCCCGGCCGCGAGAATCATCGCCGGCGTTGTCGAAAAAAAGAGCAGCACGTTTACGGTGGGCGGCGCTTCATTTGCCGGCGTCATTTGCATTCCATGGATTATCTGGCTGGCAGAAGCATCAGGCGTCGGGGGAATCGGAAATCATCTGCCCGTGATCAATGGTCTCGCCGCCGTCTCCATTGCCTATATTTTCGGCGAAAGCCTGGGGCGCTTGGCCTGTCTCAGTTTCGGCTGCTGTTACGGCAAGGCGATTTCCGAGGTTCATCCCCTTGTCCGGCGAATTTTTTTCGGCAAAAGCATTGTGTTTTCGGGGAAAACAAAAAAAATCGCTTATGCCCACGGGCTCGACGGCAGCAACACGCTCCCCGTTCAGGCCGCAACCTCACTCCTTTTCGGAGTTTTCGGATTGACCGGAATTTTTCTTTTCCTTGGCGGCCATTCCACGGCTGCGTTTTTGACGACGTTAATCTTCTCCCAGGCATGGCGTTTTGTTTCCGAATTTTTTCGGGCGGATTACCGGGGCAAAGGCAAAATATCCGCCTACCAGGTGATGAGTCTTTCCCTGATTCCTTATGCGGTTGTCATTTCCCTGGTGTTTGATGAAACCCGGCCGGATCTGCCCGTTCTCTGGCAGGGGGTTAAAGCTCTGTGGAATCCGGCCGTCATTTTGTCGCTCCAGGCATTGTGGCTCGGCGTTTTCCTGTACTTTGGCCGCAGCCGGGTGACCGGGGCTGAAATTTCATTTTTCGTCATAAAGAAAAATATTTAATTTGAAGCGGATGAGGATAACCCGACGCATTCAGCGATAACGAATTCCATTATTATTGAAACAAAGAAAGCTCCACATAGCCCATAAATTTGCCTGCGGGGGGCATCTTTGTCCTATTCACTATAACACTAACGGCCAAAATTTGAATCCGCGTCATTTTCGCTGATCCGGAGGCCCTCTTTCAGGGTGGGCAAAGCATTCCTTATCGCAGATTGAGGCTGGTTTTGAAAGCCTTGCGAATATCCCCTTCCGGTTTGCATGAAATCTCGTTTTGTCAGCAACGGCTGCAAGGATGTGTCGTCAAAGTGAAAGGCGGTATCGAAGGCAAGACGCTCTCTGATATTGACGTCATATTCGAACTGGCTGTTGCTGTCGGTCTCGAAGTAGTTTAAATCCGCGGGTCTATCTTCCTCAATCCGGAAGAAGGGAGAGAATGTTCTGACGAATATCTTCGAGCGGTTCGGGTCTATGGTCACGAGCCGCATCAAACCGTTGCCTCCTTGGTAGTCCGAAAGCAACTGGTACACGGGCAGGTTTTCAGCATTGCGGCTGACCAAAGCGTACTCGGTCGAGGAGTGGCCGTTGAGAACCATGAATACCATGGGGTTTTTCCTGATGAATTTTTTCCAGATATATCGGCCGGCCGGGCTCTGCCCGCCTCCGTCAATATAGTCGTGTGTGGAAACGATCACCGGCAGCCCTTCAATCTCAGGCCTGGCGAGCAGGGCATTGGCCCAGGCAAGCTCACTGGCGGTGGGATCGTTCTGGAAGCCGATATGCAGGATGCATGCATCCTCGACCCGGAACACCTGGGCCTGAGTCATGCCCGTCGGATCGGCGTCAATGAACCAATGCTTGCCCTGCATGGATTCCGGGGGAATGTTGTCGAGGTAGAAGGCCGGCTCGTCATGGTTACCTCGGATGATGAAAAACGGCAAATCGCTCTGGTCCAAAAGAGGATCTAAAGCATCCATGGCGTTGGCCCACTGATCCTCATCATCGCCGTCATCAACAATATCGCCCAGGTGTACGACAAAGCCGATGTTCCAATCGGAGGCATTTGCAAGAACCCACTCGACCTGTTTTTCAAACTCAACAAGGCCGTCTCTGGCATAGAACTGGGTATCGGGGATGGCTGCGATGGTGAACGGCCGGGACAGGGCACGCATGGCACGGGCGTTGACGGCGCCGTTGATCAACTGATAGACCACCGGGGTAAAGAAGATTGCTGCGTTGCCGGGGTTGATGAAAGATACCCTTACCGTGACCGTATCGTTTGCATTGAGTCCTCCGAATACGAGGGTATAGGGATCCCCATTAATGAGGCCATCCGCGTTGGTCTGTGAGACCCCGTTTGTCAGTTGGTTAAGGGCCACTACCAGAGTCCCCTCGATAAGAGAGGTATGGACGTTTTTGATGTTAACCGTACCTGTATAAAGCCCAGTGTTCCAGTTGTGTTTGAAGTCCGTCATCGTTACCTTGGCCCGGTCGGAGAAATCATTAAGCTGGGCCATGGTTATGATGCCGGCATGGCTTCTTATGGAAAAAACACTTGCCCCTAACATTCCCAGAACGGCCAGACTCAAAACTGCCATCCGAATCTTCCTGAAGCATGAGCTATGCATTTTATTCCTCCTGTGTAAATATTCAATTCTGAAGAAGAGCTTGGGCTACAGACCTCATAAAAATACCGTAAAGAATATTTAAAGAGGATTCTTTCGATAAATGTTAGGAATGAATTATTTTTTAATTTGCCGGTTTTCGCAATTCGAGGTTTTTAAGGCAATCAACGTTTTGAGGGAAGCTCGGGAATACGGCTTATGGATTTTGACCACGCATCAACCACACCCCTACGGCTCCGACCATATGGGCCATGGCTAGTCGCACTGGTTTTTGAATAGGCATGAGCGATACTTGACTTCCGCAGTATGGTACAATGCGGTGGTCCCCAAAAACTGGACAATGTGATAAGCTCTGTTTCACAACCTGAA
>CAYTSY010000017.1:0-34371 GCA_964440555.1 uncultured Desulfobacteraceae bacterium | reverse complement strand
GATTTGGCCTCCTTTTTCAAGGGCCGAAATGGCATTGAGTATCAAATTTTGAAAAATCTGTCTCAGCTTGCCCCGGTCGCTGCGCAAATGGGGCAGCGGGGTCTGATAGTCGCGGATGATGAGGATATTGCGCCGTTTAAGCTCCTTATCAAGAAACGACAGCAGATCGTTCAGCAATTCGTTGATCCGGATTACGGCGACAATAGGGTCTTCCGGGCGCACAAACACGGCAAACTTATCCATCAGCACATGTCCACGCGAAGCCTCACGGGCAATCTGGAAAAGCGTCTCTTTTAAATCTGGGGCTTCTTTGGCCAGATCGTGACTCACCAGCCATTGTACCGACACGTCGATGTTGGACAGGATATCTTTGATTTCTTCGAAAAATCCCATCGATAATTCCATGGAGGAAGAGAGATAGCTGGTCCGTCGCAACTGTTTGTCCAGAACCCTGAGGGTATGACCTTTGACTTCCAGCAATTCGATCAGCTTGCGGGTGGTCAATAGCACGGCGGCTGCGATAAGAATGGCCCCCCCGAAAAACGTTATGATTACGGCAAGGCGGGCGCGGTTCAGATGGTTCTCGCGCTCGGCCAGGAAGGCGTCGATGGCATGTGGATCCTTGCTCTCCTGCTCGCGCAACGTGTCCAGGGTATGGGATTCGGACTTATCAAAGGTATAGGTGAAGACTCCGCCGCCGATCATCATCAAGGGGATAAGCGAAGCCGTCAGCAAGGTCAGGACTGCCCTTATCCATACCTGACGATAATAAGGATAATCGTTACGCAGGCGTTTTCTCAAAAACAGGCCTTGAAGAACCACGGCTTCATCTCCTTAACGCGCTGTATTTTCTGTATCAACCGCCTGCAAGTACTGCAGCACGTCCCGCAGACGGATAATGCCCAGCACGGCTCCCTCTGAGACAACGGGCATGCTGTCGTAATGGTGAAGCAACATCAGCCGGGCGGTTTCAACAAGGGGCGTCTCGGGGGAGACGGTCTGAACTTCACGGGTCATAATCCGGCTCACCGGGATATGCGGCAAGTACTGTGGATGCTCCCGGACCCATTCCCAGGTCATATTTTCGCTGCGGCGTTCTTTCTCCACCGCGCCGATCAGGTCTCGCTTGCCGATCATTCCCTGAATGCGCCGGCGGTCATCGGCCACAAACAATATTCGGGCGCCTTCTCCGTTGCGGTAACGGTTGAATATCGCCAGGGCCCGGTCAAGGGTGTCCTCCGGAAGCAGGGGCACAAATCCCGACAAGATGATTTCACCGGCCATGGAACGGGGCCACAGGATCGGATGCCGCTTGATTTGCCCCACGCTTAATGCGGCCGTTATCTTGGCTTCCAGTTCTTCGATATCACACGGTTTCTGAAGATAATCAAAAGCGCCCTGACGTATGGCCTGAATCCCGTCTTCCAAACTCGCCTGACCGGTCAGCATAATGACCTCGATGTCGGGATTAAGCGCTTTAATGCGTTGAAGGGTTTCAATGCCGTCCATGCCGGGCATGCGCACATCCAGAATAACAACGGCGATGTCCGCAAGGGAAGACAACAGGTCCAAGGCCTGCAGGCCGTCCAAAGCTGTGGAGACGTCGAAGTTACGCGTTTTCAGAAGCCTGGCAAGGTTGAGCACAAAGCGTTCTTCGTCGTCCACCAGAAGGACATGAATGGATTGCATGTGATCGACTCCTTCGGCCATATTAAAAACGTCGTTTGATTCTGACATCGAACCCGCCATAAAGTCAATGCAGAAAAGAAGTGGTGCCCATAACCATTTCAACTCAGGTAGAGCACGATGGCGCTGAACGTAAGCCACATCGCCCACATGAAGTGGCTGACCGTACCTTTTTTAACACAAATGACGGGTTTGCCGAAAAGCCGATTAAAAGCATTATATACCCAGTTCCAGGTGATGGCAATGACCATAAACGATAAAAGCATCGCCAGCAGATGCCGGTCGGAAAATCCCATGGCCGCCAGCCGGTCGCCGATCCGCTCCGGCTGGAGCGGGCCGGAAACCCCGCCGAAAAGTCCCTGGTAGTACAAGCCGAAACTGGCTCCCATGACTACCATGGTCACCCCGAAGTTCTGCAGCCGATTCTGAACAAACCCGCGCCGGGGCATGAATCGGCCTTGGTTTTGATTAACGTGCGCCTCTTTCATCATCAGGCCTCGCAATTTTTTTTGGTTATAAGGGTATGGCCGGGTTCCGTGACTGGCGCAACCCGGCCTGTCCTGTTGATTTCCGTTGATTTTTACTGCCTGATCATTCGGCCAGTCGCTTTAAAATGTCGGGAATGATCTTCCAGAAGGCGTAGGCCGTCAGGCACAGGCAATACGCCGGTACCACGATTTTCCATAATTTTTCCGGAAATATACGAGTCATATACGGTGCCGCCACTGCCGAGAACATGGTTGCAAGCATAAAACTGGGCAGTAAAATGTAGTCTATGGTCACCCCGGAGCCCAGCATGATTGCCCAGACCAGTACAGACGTCGTACTGACCGCGCCTTCGCTGATGGCTGTAACGGCCAGCATACTTTTGACCGGCACGCCGGCGAGGAGTCCGCCGATCGTAACCACGGGGCCGTAACCGCCGCCGCCCACGCCTTTGTTGAAACCGGCCAGGGAAGCCCAGAGAACCATCTTGCCGGGTCTGTATGGCCGATCCTTCTTGGATTGGAACAGCGAGACGGCGCCCATCATGAGCAGCAGTACGGCCACATAGGCTTTGATCCAAAGCTTGTCAATATTGAATATTCCGTAAACGCCGACAATGGCCAGAATATTGAAGACCACGCCGCTGATGACAATAATCCAGGCCAGCTTGATGGTCTCGCTCATGGGTTTGAATTTCCATTCGACATTTTCGAACTCACGGTGCAGGAAAGCGCCCACGAGTCCGGCGGCGCCCTGCTGGATCATGACGACCGGGACGATTTGTTTGGGGTCAAATCCGACCATGAGCAACAACGGCGTCAGGGCCGTGCCGAAACCCATGCCTGCCGACGCATCCATGAACTCGAAAAAGGCCGCCATCAGCACCACGCTCCAGACGATTGACCACTCGTTTCCGGTCAGCCCATGGGCCACCACATAGGGGGAAGGCATCCGTACCGTTGCCTCAAAAGGATTTCCGGCCAGCCAGATGCCGACCAAAAAGAGAAGGAAAAATACCACGATTCCGCCTATGGCCGCCTTGACGTGCTGCCATTCCGGTATCATCCGCTCCATAATTGTCGTCTTTTGGGCTTCAAGATCCCGGGCGACTTCCCAGCCCATCTTTTTTTCGTTTTTTTCCATAAACAGCCTCCTTATAGTGTTGATTGATTCCCTACTTTCATGAAAGCGCGAAAGCGCCGATTATCCAAATTCCGTTCACTGTCTTTCCCTGTCGATATCCAAACGGCTCGTCCCACTCGATCCTCCAAGTGTGTTTTGCATTTCATCAGCATGACAAATTGAATAACAAAATATATGCCAAAGCCTGAATAAAATTGTGATGGGATACAACCCCATGTTTTTTTGGAGAAATTGTTGGTGATGGAAAAATATTAAAACCCCCAGGAGGCTATTCCGACAACCACGGGTGGACACATCTTCGAGGCAACGACCTCTGCCAGAGGACAAATGGTATAAAGTCAGAAGTCAGAAGTCAGAAGTCGGAAATCAGAATATAGGAAAAAATCTTATAATAGAGTTCTCAAATCGTCGTGCCGGACTTGATCCGGCATCCGGAACCCATTCTTTCTGTTGGCTTCTGACAACTGACAGGGTTTTTATGGCCGTTATTTCACGGGGTAAAGCTGTTTTGGCATTTTTGTTGCAGCAAAAAAAACAGAAATTACAGGTTAAGATGGGGTTTATGTGATCGGTTATGGGATGCTGCCCGAAACAATGATGCGCTATGAAACTGACTCAATCAAAAAAGGTGTGGGAAATTGTACACCCGCCCATTGAGGGGATAGCGGATTCCCCGGCGGTAAGCATGTCCGATTCGGTTATGCGCGCCGTTGAGTTGATGCTGAAAAACGATCTGACGGCGATCGCCGTTATCGCCGGCGGCAGGCTGATCGGCCACATACGGCTGAATGAGGCCTTAATGCATTTAGGACTCCGCAGCCCGATCCAATGATCGTGACCCGGGTTGGGGTCCTCCCGCGAATGAAAATAAACCGGCAAAAAATGAGTTGGGATTGTTATTCCGCGTCTTGTTTAAATCCTTCGGCTTCAATCCCGGCCTCCTTCATTAACCGGTGAAAATACTGACGCTGAATCCCCGCTTTTTCAGCGGCCCGGCTGACGTTGCCTTTATGCTCCTGCAGCAGAACTTCAACATACTGCCGATGAAAGATGTCCAGCATGCGGTCTTTGGCTTCCTTAAAGGGGAGTTGGGCAATTTCGGGACTGAGCTCTACAAACAGAGGTTTTTGAGAATGGTCCAGAAAAAGATCGGGGGTCGTGAGGGTGTCCCCGCGGCAGAAGATGACCGCTCTCTCGATGATGTTCTCCAGCTCTCTGACATTGCCCGGGAAGTCAAGCGTCACGAGCGTCTGAAGCGCCGACGGGGATATGTTCCGGATTGTTTTTTGATTGAGACGTGAATATTTTTCCAGAAAATGATAGCACAGCAAGGGGATGTCCTCACGGCGATCCTTGAGGGGGGGAAGGTCAAATCGGATGACGTTCAGACGGTAATATAAGTCTTCGCGAAAGCGCCTGGCTTCAATATCCGTCTTCAGGTCGTGATTGGTGGCGGCAATGAAGCGCAGGTCCGCTTTGCGCGTGGTTACACTGCCCACGGGTTTGTATTCGCTTTCCTGAAGAAGCCTGAGAAGTTTTATCTGAAGTGTGGGGCTCAGATCTCCGATTTCATCCAGGAACAACGTGCTTTCGTGAGCCGCTTCGACCAGCCCCTTTTTATCTTTCCATGCGCCGGTAAAGGAACCCTTGACGTGTCCGAACAGTTCACTTTCAAGAACATTCTCCGGAATGGCCGTACAATTGATGGTTACCATCTTGCGCGCGCTTCTTGAACTGTTTTGGTGTATGGCCCGGGCCACCAGTTCCTTGCCTGTTCCACTGGGACCGGTGATCAGCACCGTTCCCATGGAGGGCGCTACCTGCCGGATACGGTCGAAAATCGATTGCATGGCGGGGCCGGACCCCACAAGGGCGGCAAACCCTTTTTTTTCAGCCAGCGCGTCGCGCAAGGCCTGATTTTCCTGAAGGATGGCCTGCCATTTCATCGCTTTGTCCACTGCCATCAGTATTCGTTCGCGGCGAAACGGCTTTGTGATGTAGTCATAAGCACCCTTGCGGGTTGCTTCAATGGCAGTCTCAATGGTGGCATAGGCGGTCATGATGACAACCGGTATATCGGGATGAATTTCTTTCAATGCCTCCAACAGCTTTACGCCGTCCATTTTAGGCATTTTTAAATCCGTGATTACCATATCAAAAGATTCCTGACTGAAAAGTGCAAGCGCTTTTCGCGTGTCGGACTCCGTGACCGCCTTATGGTCGCTGTCTTCCGAAATAATTCGCTTCAGAAGCAGCAGCATATCGGGTTCATCATCTACTATCAGTATCCTGCCCGGCATTTTTCCCCTCCTTGGGTGTGAGCAACTCTACCGTAAAAACCGTACCTCTGGGCTTATATTTTGATTCACTGGTATGGCTTTCGCACGAAATCGTGCCGCCGAATTTGTTGATTATCCCGTAACTGACGAACAGCCCCAGCCCGGTGCCTTCGCCCTCGGGTTTGGTTGTAAAGAAAGGTTCGAATATATGATCAATGTTCTCGGGCGCGATTCCTGAGCCCTGGTCCCGGATCCGGGCGGCGGCTTTTTCCCCACCGGCAGCCGAATAGGTTTGAATGGCCAGGGCGCCGCCATCCGGCATGGCGGCGGCGGCATTGTTAATCAGATTTAAAAATACCTGCTGCAGTTGCCGGTCGTCGCCGATGACCATCGGCAGGTTTTCCGCCAGGTCGATGTGAAGGTCGATGGACTTCATTTCAAGACTGTGGCTGACGACCTTGATGATCTCCTGCAAACAGGCGTTTAAGTCCGTGTACGATGTGGTCTCTTGGCCGACGCGTGCAAAACTGAGAAGGTTTTCAACAATCTGTTTGCAATGCAGCCCCTGGCGTTCGATGATTTTAAGGTCCTCGTACTCCTGGGTGCCCGGTGTCTTCTTACGCACCAGTAAATCACAAAATCCCAATATTACCCCCAGGGGGTTGTTTATTTCATGGGCTACGCCCGCCGCCAGGGTGCCCAGAGAGGCCAGCTTTGCGGTATTGACCAGAAAATGCTCAAGCTTTTTATTTTCGGTAATATCCCGGGCAATGCAAAGTACGGCGCTCATCTGCCCCGATTCATTTTTAAGGGGCATGAAGTTTGCGCCTAACCAGATCTCCGAGTCCCCCACTTTCAGCTCAAACTCATCCCGGACGCTTTTGCCATTGTCGTAAACCGCTTTGACAATTTTTTTCTGGCGTTCGGCAACCTCCCGGGTAAAAAGACAGTCGACCCCGCGGCCGGTCAGATCTTCCGGGCAACTTCCAAAACAAGCTGCCGTGAAACTGTTTACGGAGAGCAGTTTTCCCTCCTGATCCAGCGTGAAAATGAAATCCTCCGCGCTTTCAATAAGGCACCGGTAATTTTCTTCCGATCGTTTCAAGGCAATGGTTCTGTCTTCCACCATCTTTTCCAGCCGGCCGGACCACCGGAACTCATAAAATAAAACAGCGCCGCCGGTCATCAGAATCGCCACCAGCAGCAGAACTTGCAGAATCACCTGCCAGCGTTGAATTTTGCGTACGGCATTCTCGATTTCAAAGACAGGGGCGACCACCGCCACCGACCAGGTCTGGGCCGGAACATCGGAGATGACTACCGGGCTGTAAGCAATCAGTTTTTCAATCTTGCCCGTAATTCCCCGATGCCAGGCCGAATGATAGGAACCTGTACCTTCCATCCCCTTGAGCATTTTATCCCTTTGGATGGCGTTTATCTGCTGATAAGAGATAATCGGGTCTATCCCCTGGCGGGCCTCAAAGGCACTCTGACCGATGAAAGAGGGCTGAGGATGGTATAAAAAACGGCCTTGTGCGTCAATAACCCACGCGTAGCCGGTATTTCCAGAGCGGATATTTTTCAGAAACGGAGACAGAAACCAGGAGAGATTGAGCTCAAAGGCCAAACCGTCATATTCCGGATGCTTGAGCGCCATGCGTAGCGTGAGATGCATTTCAGGGCCGTTGAGAAAAGGCTGCGAAATGAAAATGGCTTTCCCGTTGTCAGCCGAACCCCTTCTTTTTTCGGAAGCAGGGAAATCCGCCTTTACGGCCTCCACTTGTTCCCGGTAAGGGAAGAACGCATATTTCAAATGCTTGTTTTTGTCGAAGAGTTCAATTTTACCGACGCCCAGTTCCATAACCCGCTCAAAACAGGGCAGCAGGGTGTGGTAAATCGTCTGCGGTTCCGATGCGGCGCCTTCAATATTTCTGGCAACCAGAAGCAGTTCTTTTTCAAGAAAACCAAACTGTCTTTCAACCCAGTATTTTATGTCGCGGGCTACTACCAGTTGCATGTTGTTGAATTGATCGTTCGCGTTTTCCCGAGAAATACGACCAAGCCAGATATTCAGAAAAGTTCCCGCGGCCAGCAAAATCAAAGCGGATAACCCCACGAACCGGACCATTCTTTTTTTGAATTTTGCATGTTGTGATCCGACCATGGACACGAGCTATTCCAAATATCGCATTGCGTGTCAATTAAAAAACGCTTACATAATCCGATGTTCTGTCTTCCGCCTGATTTTTCAGTTGCATTATGAAATGAAAAGCATATAAAAAACAATCAAATCCGCACGGAGGAGAAACGCGTTTGATTGCATAACGCCCAAACACAGGAGGGTGAAATGGTTCGGGAAATAAATTTGCCGGAATCGGAAGACTGGGCGGCCCGGGTAAAACAAAGGGCCAATGAAATCATGGAAAAGCATGAGAGCTGCGCACAGAGCATCCTGGTTGCGTTCATGGAAGAATTTAAAATCCATGATCCCATGGTTGTTCGGGCGGCCGGGGCTCTTCACGGCGGGATGATGTCGTCTTTGACCTGCGGAATTCATGTCGGTGGTCTGATGGTTTTAGGATTGCTGATGGGCAGGGAAAACCTTGAAGAAGGGCTGGAAGGGTTGATTCCCATCATCGGACCGGCTCATGAACTGGTTTCGCGTTTGAGCCGGAGGCTCGGTTCGCACTCGTGCAGGGAACTCACAGGCGTGGATTTCACGGATCTGAATCAGGCCATGACCTTTTACATCACCGGGGAAAATAAAAAATGCATCACCCGGGTGGCCGAAGGGGCGGAAGAAATCGCCGCTTTCTTAAAGGAAAAACAGCAAAACGGCGAGTTGTTCAGGGTGGATTAATCCCCTGTTATTGTTTCCGACACCCATAACCCATAACCCATAACTCAAAACTTTTATGCACTTAATACCCTTAACCGGCGCCCAGAAAAAATATTTAAGAGGATTGGCCCATTCGTTGAAACCCGTGGTGTTCGTCGGCCAGAAAGGGACCACCGACTCCCTGGTCTCGGCTCTGGAGGACGCCTTCCAAACCCATGAGCTGATCAAGGTGAAGTTCGTTGAATTCAAGGAAAAGAACCAAAAAAAAGAGATTGTCGAATTCATCGAAAAGAAAAACAATTGTCAGGTCTGCGGCATTATCGGCCACACAGCTATCTTTTTTCGCCAAAACACAGATGCTGAAAAACGGAAAATTGATCTTTCAAAAATGATGGCCCCGTAAAAAGTCGCCATTATGCCTAAATTTTTATAAACCACGAAGAGCACGAAGTACACGAAGCTGAAAATATTATATATTCTTATGCCCTTTCGTGCTCTTCGTGTCCTTCGTGGTGAAAATCAGACTTTTTACGACGCCGTCAAAAATGAAACAGGACTTAAACCGGGGATAACGATGGAAGCAGGCAGCAGACTTGTCGCGATTTTACGTCAATGCGGAAAGATGGATCATGATGATGCATGGAATTGAAAAACCAGTAGTTTCATTGGAAGAAGTATTTTCGCCCAGAGGTGTTGCCGTGGTCGGCGTGTCCGGATCAGGGAGGATGGGATTTGCCGAAGGCGTGACGATGGCCCTTATTGAGGCAGGCTGCCCGGCGGTTTACCCCATCAATCCAAAATATAAGGAAATTTTCGGGCTCCCCTGCTATCCGGATCTGGCCAGCGTGCCCGGCGTTGTGGATTATGTAGTGGTGAGCATTCCGGCAACCGCTGTTTTGAGTTTGCTTGATGATTGCGCGGTCAAGAAGGTTCGGGCCGTCCAGTTTTTTACAGCCGGGTTCAGCGAAAGCGGCATTGCCCATCGGGTTGATCTGGAACAGGAAATGCTCAGAAAAGCCAGGGCCGGCGGTTTTCGCATCATCGGTCCGAATTGTGTGGGAACTTTTGTCCCCAAAAGCAAGCTAGTGAATATCAGCGGTGTGTCCTATGAGCCGGGATCGATCGCCTTTATCAGCCAGAGCGGCGGGCATGCCAATAATATCGTCCAATTCGGCGATTCCCGGGGGCTGCGGTTCAGCAAGGTGGTCAGCTACGGCAACGGTCTTGATGTCAATGAAATCGAAATGCTGGAATATTTCACGGAAGATCCTGATACGAAAATCATTGCCGCCTACATCGAGGGAGTAAAAGACGGGAAACGGTTCGCCCGGGTACTGAAAGAGGCGGCCGCGAGAAAACCCGTGGTGATCTATAAAGGCGGCAGAACCGAAGCAGGTAAACGCGCGGCCTTTGGCCATACGGCCAGTATGACGACCTCGATCGCCGTTTTCGATGCACTGTGCCGCCAGGCCAATGCCATCCAGGTGAATGATCTGGATGAAATGATCGATGTGCTTACGGCCTTATGTTTTTCGGACCCCTTGCCTGGGGGGACGGGCATTGCCATGATCGGCGCCGGGGGAGGACCCAGCGTTCTGGCCGGGGATCTGATGGAAAAATATGGACTATGCCTGCCCCAACTGAGCGAAGAAGCCCAGGATGAACTTAAAAACGTGCTCCCCGTGGATGGCAGCATCTTCAGCAATCCGCTGGATACGCCGAACATGGCTTCTCCTGCGGCGATTTCCGCTGCAATGCCCATTATCGGAAAAGTACCTGATATCCACATGATGTTTTATCACATGGGGTTCCACCCGATCAGCCGGTGGGGGATCAACCGGTTTATCTCTGACAGGTATCCCCAGAAACTGGCCGAATCCCTGATCAATGCGAAAAAAACGATGGATAAACCCATTTTATTGGCCTTGCGGCCCCCGGGAGACCTGCCGGGGATGGAAGAATTTTTAACCGTGCAGGCAGCCGCCGTGGCTGCCGGGTTTCCTGTTTTTCATTCCCTGGACGGATTGGCCATGGCCATGTCGCGGGTGGTGGCCTGGAGGCGAAAGAGCCGTGAATCGTAAATCGTGACGAGAAGGCGAGGGGCCGGACGTGCAACATTTAACTCGTTACGGTTCACGTTTGACGGCGTCGTAAAAAGTCAAATTTTCACCACGAAGGACACGAAGATCACGAAGGGGTATAAGAATATATAATATTTTCAGCCTCGTGTACTTCGTGGTTTATAAAAATTCAGGCATAATGGCAACTTTTTACGAGACTATCACGATTTTTTCCAGTATCCGTTTGGCGTCGCTGCTGGAAAAAGGCGCGGGATTGTTGGCGATGACGCCGGTCAGCGCCATGGTTTTTTCAGCCAGATGGTCTATGTCCTCAGGCGTCAGACTGTGTTTTTTCAAGGCATTGTTCAAGCCTGTGGAGATGACCAGATCATCCAGAAAATCTACAAACCGGTCGAAAGCCTGATCCGGCGAGGCTGTCTTTTCACCTCCGGCGATTTCCCAGAGCCGGGAGATTTTATCTCCGGCATGGCCCTTGTTTTGTTCAACCAGCAATATCCCGCATCCCACGCCGTGCGGAATCCCATGAAATACGCTCATGGGATAGCTGATGGCATGGGCCGGACAGACGCCGCCGTTTAAAATGGCAAGACCGGCCATGCAGCTTCCAAAAAGCATCTGGCTTCGGGCCTCAATATCCTTGCCGTTTTCAACCGCTTTTTTCAGGTTTTTGGCAATGCACTCAAAGGCTTTTAATGAAAATATTTCGCTTAACGGCGTGGCGCTTTTCGAAATATACGATTCGACCGCGTGGGTAAGCGCATCCATGCCTGTAGATGCGGTCACGGCAGGCGGCAGGGAGACGGTCAATTCCGGGTCAAGAAGGGCCAGTGACGGAATGACATAGGGGGTGTTGATTCCCAGCTTTAATTGTTTTTCACGGTTGATGAATACGGCGACGCCGGTGACTTCGCTGCCGGTTCCGGCGGTGGTGGGAACCATAATGGCATTGACGCCCGGATGTTTGACCAGATTCTGACCCTGATAATCTTTTGCCGGGCCAGGGTTCGTCAACAGCACCGCGGCTGCTTTTGCCGTGTCCATCGCGCTGCCGCCGCCTACGCCAACCACAAAATCGCATTTGCCGTCACGGCCGGCCTTCGCGCAGGCATCCGCAGTTTCCAGGGTGGGTTCGGGTTCGGTTTGATCAAACACCACCGCAACCAGGCCGCTTTTTTCGATAAGGCATTTAATCTGATCGGTTATGCCCAAAGCGCTCAGTGCGGCGTCGCACACCAAAAGGACAGTGCCGCCGTTAAGGGCTTTGATTTCATCTCCGATGTTTTGAACTGCGCCGCGCCCGAAAAAAATGCGGGGAATCATTCGGCCGTTGAACTTCATTTCCTTCATAATCCGTCTCCTGTTGTTTTTAGAAGTTGTTCATAGTCTGAAAGGGATTTCAGGGCTTCTTCCAGGCTTGAAATATACCGGGTGGCGCCGCGGAAATGACTCCCGTGGGGCAATCCTTTTGTAAACCAGCCCAGCCGTCCCCGCATCATGAAAGCCGCCTGTTTATCGCCCAGATAAGCAAAAGAGGCTTCAACGTATCGCCTCATGAGGTCAAACCGCTGGCAATACGTGGGATCCGGAATCACGCGGCCGCTTAAGCCGGAGTTGATTCGCAGAAAAATATCCGGGTCGCCGATGGCGGCCCGTCCGATCATGACGGCATCGCATCCGGTTTGCACGATCATGTCCCGGGCATCTTTCGCATTTCGGACATCCCCGTTGCCGATGACCGGTATGGCGAGCACTGCTTTTACCCGTGCAATCAAGGGCCAGTCGGCCTTTCCCGTAAATCCCTGTTGGGCGGTCCTTGGGTGCAGGGTCACCGCATCCACGCCGTGGTCTTGAGCGATCCGTGAAAGCCGTATCGCCTGATCTCCGGAACTGTCCCATCCGGATCGGATTTTGATGGTCAGGGGAATTTTCACCGATTCCCGGACGGCTTTCAATATTTCAGTGGACCGGACAGGATCTTTCATCAGGGCTGCCCCGGCGCCTGTTTTCACCACTTTTTTTACGGAACATCCGAAATTGATATCGACAATATCAGCACCCGAAGCTTCCACCCGGGCAGCGGCATCCGCCATGACATGCGGCTCGGCGCCGAATATCTGAACCGACAGGGGCTTTTCTCCGGGAGCGCTGTCGAGCATTTTTACGGTTTTAACGGCATTTTGCACCAGGCCCTTTGCGCTGATCATCTCGGAACAGACCAGTCCGCACCCCGCTTGTTTGGCAAGAAGCCGCAACGGCAGATTGGTGATGCCCGCCATTGGTGCAAAAACCAAAATATTATCTATAGTTAATGAACCAATCTTCATTTTTTACATTGGCCTGATGTGAGGATTTCAAAAAAGTGAAAACGCGGCCCCGGGCCAAAAGATGCCGCTTCCGGATGGACACTATAGAACGATCGGCAGCCTTGTCAACCGGCATTTTGATCGCTTATGGGGTAATTTTGTTTAAAAGCCTTTATCATTTTACAATCTGTAAAAAAAATCGACGGCTACTTTTCCCTCTGTGCCGGGAATGATTTTCATAAGATTGATAAAATCAAATGATATCAAATTTATATGGTCATGTAAAAGTGCGTCGGATATTGGCATAAGGTTTGCTCTCACCTTTTTAGCAGGAAGTGGAGCTTCATTTTCATTAACAAAATTCGAATGGGGGAGAGCGAGGAGGCATTATGGTTCAAACGATTCATAAAATTTTGGTAAAGCTCATGGTCATGACTGCGGTCTTCTGGCCGGGTCTGCTATGGGCCGCTGGAGAAAAGGCGGCGGCGATAGTAATTGTGGCGGATACCCGGAAACTTACCGGAATAATGGGCTGGTGGGGGAATCTCTATAATGAAAGTCATGTGTATTTCATGTTGCTGACCGTAGCTCTGATTCCGATAATCGGCGTGCTCTTCGGCGTGCTGGCGGACGTGGTCATGTCCCATATCGGCATTGACCTCAAATCACGCGAACTGGCGGAACACTGATCACCATCAACAGGTTTTTTATACAAGGAGGTAGTCTATGGATTGGTTGTATGTTCTCATGCCGATAGCCGGAGTAGAAATCTTTTGGCCGGGGTTGCTCATTTTAGGGGTCGGGGTCGGAATTATCGGCGGGTTTTTTGGAATGGGCGGGGCCTGGATGGTCACTCCCGGGTTGAATATTTTGGGGTTTCCCATGGCGTTTGCCATTGGTACCGATATCGCGCACATGGCGGGAAAATCCTTGATCGCCACCATGCGCCACGGCAAATTCGGAAATGTTGACTACAAGCTGGGTTTTATCATGCTTGTGGGCACCATTGTCGGATTTGAGGTGGGCGCCCAGATGGTCATGTGGCTTGAAAGGCTGGGGAATGTTGAGGTCGTGGTGCGGTATCTGTATCTTTTCCTGCTGGCGGGAATCGCCTGGCTGGTCTTTGCCGATGTGGCCAAGAAAAAGCGAAAGGAAAGAGAGGCAAAACTGGCCGGTCAGGACGAAGATAAACTGGCCACGGGTATCGAGTGGCATAAAACACTTCACAAGATAAAAATTCCCCCCATGATCCATTTCAAGGAGGCGGGCGTTTATTGTTCGGCATGGCTGCCGATCGCGGTGAGTTTTTTCACCGGATGGCTGGCCGGGATTCTGGGCATCGGCGGCGGTCTGATCCGTATGCCGGCCCTCATTTATCTGATCGGGTGTCCGACGCATGTGGCTGTTGGGACGGATCTGTTTGAAGTGATGATTTCCGGCCTTTACGGCGCAGCGACTTATACATTCAAGGGCCGGACGGAATTGGTTGCGGCCATCATCATGCTGGTCGGCGCTTCCATCGGCGCCCAGGTGGGAACAGTTGCGACCAAATACATCAAAGGGTACGGCATACGGGTTGTTTTCGGCCTTGCCGTTATCGGTTGCGCCATTTCGATTGTGTTAAAGCTTCTCGCCAAAGGCATCCCCGCATACAGGGGCCTATTTGACGGAAGCGCCACGGCCTTGATCCTGGGACTGGTGTTTTCAATGTCCGTTTACATCTTTGTTCAGATGTTAAAAGGTGCAAAAGCGGAACTTGCCGCCAAAAAACAATCATCACGTTAATTGTTTTCGACCAATCGTATAAGGAGGAAGAACATGCGCAGATATATGGGTTTAATCATCCTTGGATTTATGCTCGCGGCAGCCGGATGCACGGACTTCGGCACGGTTGACCAGGGAAGGGTGATCGCTTATGATAAAAATGAAAAGACAATCGTCATGATCCGTGATAAGAGTCCGGATACAAAAAAACCGGACTATACCGGCCTGCCGCCTGTTTCCTATAAACTGCCCGCCGACCCCCATGAAACAGGGCCGGCGCCAAAAGCAGGCAAATTGCTGAAAATCGATCTGGACAAAAAAGAGGCCGTTATTTTTGTCAGCCATTTAAATGAGCTCGCAACAGTGCCCTATACGCTTATTGAACAAAAAAAGGCGGATTCCAAGGACCCCCTGGTGTATGACCCGGCAACTAAAAAAATCAGGGAGTTTCCAATTATTGACCAGCCGAACAAGACCATTGAACTCTATCTGGAAAAGAATAAAACACTTTTGACATTTTCGGTTCCGGATGAATATTTCTCCATGCCGCCGGACACCTGGAAGATGGGGGATGAAGTTCGGGTTTATTATAAAGAACCCGGCAAGTCCTTGAGATTTATGAATGTCAGCAAAACGGATATTTTTAAGAAATAAGTTGAAAGTATAAAGTTGAAAGTTGAAAGTTGAAGGGTGAAGGGTAATGGTTGGCTATTCCGGATTTATTTGGGTTTAATCTTTGATAGTCTCGTAAAAACTCGCCATTATGCCTATATTTTTATAAACCACGAAGAGCACGAAGTACACGAAGCTGAAAATATTATATATTTTTATTCCCCTTCGTGATCTTCGTGTCCTTCGTGGTGAAAATATGACTTTTTACGATGCCGTCATCTTTAAACCGTCAACCAATCAACTATCACCCCTGCCTAAAACGGAGAAGCTTTATGAATATGAGACAAAAAGTTGCCGTGATCATCACGGATATGTTATTAATCGCGGAAGTATGCATCAGCATGTATCTGGCAAGTCAGCAAACTCCGGAAAACCTGACGCCGACGTTTATCAAAAGTTTTGCCGTTATGTGCGTGCCGACGCTGGTTATTGCGAAAATGACCATCAAACGGCTCCGCACTCCTGAAACTTCTTCCGGGGCTGGGGCAACGGCCGGTGATGCTGCCGCAGCAGTGAAACCATCCGATCCCGGGGATCTTTTTTTTGGATGTATGCCTTAACCGGGGGGCACGCCGTCGCATAAAGCCGTTGCTTTTTTATTGGCTTTTATTTAACTTTCCGATCATTCTGGATTCTGATTTCTGATTTCCGGCTTCCGGATTCTTCTTCAATGAGGGATTATGTGGCAGAGACTGCTTTCACTGTTTAAAAAAAAGCGCAGCCGGTCTGCTTCCGGAACTTCGGTTACCGATATTTTTAAAAAAAAATATTTCAACTTTAAATCCATCCTGGAATCTAATTCGGAACTCCTTAAAATAATATCCGATTTCGAAGAAAAGCTTGGGGAGAACCGAGTTTTCTCAGTGGCCTACATCCGGTCGCAAACCTCCCGGGTGATCTTTCATACGGCGCGGATCATCAAAAGCTTTGAGCAATTATCAGGGCATTCTTATCCATCTTTTGCGCAGACACTCGATCAGATAATCGGGGTCATTACAGTCCAGCTTGAGCAGAAAACCGTTCCGGCAACGTCGGAATTTGTGCTGCCTTATTCTGATCTCAACAAGGAAATGGTGCATGCCGCCGGAGGAAAGAACGCCAACCTCGGCGAATTGACCAGCCGGCTCCATATTCCGATACCGAAAGGTTTTGCCATTACGACTGCCGCATTTCAAGCGATCGTCAGCGCTAATGATCTGATTGATGAGATCAGGATGCAAAAAATGGCCATCAATACGGAAGACCCGGAAACCATTCATCAGGTCAGCGAAAACATTCAAAGACTTTTCATGCAGGCCGCTGTTCCAGAACCTGTTGAACAGGCGATTTTGAATGCATATGACCGCTTTGTGGGTGAGGGAAAACGAATTCATGTTGCGCTCCGCAGCAGCGCCATCGGCGAAGACTCGGATCTGTCCTTTGCCGGACAGTATCTCACTGTTCTCAATGTGCCGCCGGATCTGATCATAAAAGAATACCTGCGGGTTCTGGCAAGCCTTTTTACGCCACGGGCGATTTTTTATCTGCTGTATATGGGCATCCCGTTTGGGGAAGCCGACATGGGCGTCGGCTGTCTGGAGATGGTCCAGGCCAGGGCCAGCGGGGTAATTTATACCGCAAGCCCATATGACGCTCTGGATAAGAACATCCTGATCAATGCACTCTGGGGACTTGGGACTTCCGTGGTTGACGGCATGGCGACCCCCGATATCTACAAAGTGAGCCGGGAACCGGGGCATCCTCTCATATCGACTGAGATTGCCAATAAGCCCAAGCGGATGGGACTTCTGCCGGATGGATTTGTCGCGGAACAATCCGTGGAAAAGGAACTTCAAAATCAGGCTTGCGTAAGTCCCGAACAAGCGGCCCTGCTTGCCGGATATGCAGTCAGACTTGAAAACCATTACGAGCGTCCCCAGGATATTGCATGGGCAATCGATACAAACGGTCAGGCAATCATTTTGCAGGCCCGTCCGCTCCGTGTGGAAGGCAATAAATCAAACGCTGCTTCCCTCCCAAAAGTGCCCGGTTATGTTGTTCTCCTGGAGAATGGCGCAACGGCCTGCCCTGGTGCAGGGTCTGGACCGGCCTTCCCGGTTCGCAGTGAAAGTGATTTAAAGTATTTCCCCGAGGGTGCTGTCCTGGTGGCGGCTCAGGCATCGCCTTCTTATGTCATGGTCATGCAAAAAGCCTCCGCTATTATCGTCAATTCCGGAAGCATAACCGGGCACATGGCCTCTCTTTCCCGGGAATTTCGTGTGCCGACCGTGTTAAACCTCAAGGGCGCCACCTCCCTGATCAAAAAAGATGATTTGATTACGGTGGATGCAACTGCCGGACGCGTATATCAGGGGCAAGTGAGGGAACTCCTGGAAACGCGGACTCAAAAGGATTTTTCCCATACGTACACGCCCGTGTATAAGATATTGAAGCTTATTTCGGAATACATTAATCCGTTAAACCTGACAGATCCGCATTCGCCTGCATTTTTACCGGAGAATTGCCGGACGGTTCACGACATTATGCGCTTCATCCATGAACGCACGTATTCTGAAATGTTTAAAATAAGTGACTTTACGACCGATTATGGGACATTATCCGTTAAATTGAGCGCTTCCCTGCCTATTGACCTGTACGTGATCGACCTGGGTGAAGGACTTCAAAATCTGCCCGGAGCTAAAGCAGAAAAACAAAGAATAACCATTGAAGAGGTGGCTTCTGCTCCTTTTAAGGCGATTTTGACAGGGATGATGCATGAGGGCCTTGCGAAAGGCGAACCCAAACCGGTGGACTTGAAAGGTTTTTTTTCCGTGATGAGCGAACAGATGCTGTCTCCTCCGGGCAACGGCGGCCAACGGTTCGGTGAAAAAAGCTATGCCATTATTTCAGACAAATATTTGAACTTCAGCTCACGGGTCGGTTATCATTACAGCATTCTGGATGCCTATTGCAGTCCCGTGGCCAATATGAATTATATTAATTTTTCGTTCATGGGAGGGGCCGCAGATTACCTCCGCCGAAGCCGGAGAGCCAGGCTGATTCAACAGGTGCTGCAATCCATGGAGTTTCTGGTTGAGGTCCACGGGGATCGCGTAACGGCCCGGTTCTCAAAGCAACCCATGGACATTATTTCCCAAAAGCTTGATCAACTCGGAAGATTGCTGATCTTTACACGGCAGATGGACATGCTGATGAAGACGGAACAAAGCGTAGCCCAGCTTTCCGAATGTTTTTTAAATGAGGACTACAAAATAAAGCCGTGCTGACGATAACCCCGTATCAGGAAAGGCTAACCTTTTAAAACTGATGGTCTCGTAAAAAGTCGTCAACATGCCTGATTTTTAATAAACCACGAAGAGCACGAAGCACGCGAAGCTGAAAATATTATATATTTTTTTACTCCTTCGTGCTCTTCGTGGCCTTCGTGGTGGAAAATTCGACTTTTTACGAAGTCGTCAGTCTTCAGGTTTTAACAGGTTTCTTGTTCCGGGTTTCTTTTGACAGACGCGTTCATAAGCCTGGAGAATTTTGACGATGAGTTCCTCCGGGTCGCAGGGTTTGAGCAGGTAATCAAAGGCATCGAGATGCATGGTCTGCACGGCGATATCTGCGGAGGCATGCCCGGAAAGAATAATTACCTCTGCCGGATACTCCAATTTTTTTATCCGTTCCAGTGTCTCCACTCCGGATATTCCCGACATTTTGAGATCGAGCAGAACAACATCATAATGGCTTTTTTCCAGCTCCGCGACCGCATCCTCTCCTTTTGTTATGGTGCAGACAGACATATTTCTGGTTTCCAGAATTTTTGCCGTTGTTTTGCAGAACCGTTCCTCATCATCAACCATTAATACCTTGATTTTTTCCGTCATCATCTGTGTCCTTATTGACCGGCAATGGAATTCAACGCGGGCAAGCGCCGGCGTTTTGATGGGAGCATTTATGTTGCTTCGCTTTTTATCATTGTTGGCTGGCGAGTGCAAGTTCCTCTGTACTTTTACATTTAAAAAACGCGGAACCTATGCACCGTCAATTTCAGCAGGCTGAACGGGTATGTATTTTCAGGAAAAATATGTTGACATCTGTAGACGACCGGTCTAATAACTGATCCGCATAAGCCATTGGTAGTTTATTTCTGAATTTTAGGAATCGGCGAATCATCAGTCAAACACCCCTGAAACAAGGAGACCCCCACAACATGAGCGACTCATCTGCTGTAGACCCCGCGTATTTGAAATTGGCAAAAGTATTGGACACCCTTCCCAACGGATTTCCCGCAACGGAAACCGGTGTGGAGATCAAGTTGCTGAAAAAAATCTTTGATCCGGACGAGGCCGAGCTGTTTTGCGACTTACGGCTTTCCTTTGAAACCGCGGAACAAATTGCGGAACGGACTGGACGAACCCTGGAAGGTCTGGAAAAAAAGCTGCTTCGCATGAGGGAAAGAGGCCAACTGTTTGCAGTGGATTTAGGGGGGACGAACCTGTTCAAGATGGTTCCCTGGGCGTTCGGGATTTACGAGTTCCAGCTTAAGCGTCTGGATCGGGAATTCGTGGAGATGAACGAAGAATTCATGCCGGTTTACGGCAAGCAGTTTTTCGGCGCCACGCCGCAGATGATGCAGACCCTTCCTATTGAAACTGAGGTTTTGTCCAACTCGGAAGCATTGCCCTATGAGCGGGTTTCCACGCTGCTGGACGAAAGTCAGTCCTTTATGGTGATGGAGTGCATCTGCAAAAAAGAGCAGGGGATACTGGACAACCGGTGCGATAAACCTCTTGAGGTCTGCATGGCTTTTGCGCCGGTTCCGGGGGTTTTTGACAATTCCCCCACGGGCCGTGCCATTACCCGGGATGAGGCCAAAGCGATTTTAAAAAAAGCCGAGGACGCCGGACTGGTGCACATGACCAACAATTTTCAAAGCGGGCGGTTTTTTATCTGCAACTGCTGCGGATGTTGCTGCGGGGTCTTGCGTGGCATTACGCAGTTGGGTATTCCCGCCGCTACCGTGGTCAATTCCCATTATTATGCAGCGATTGATCCCGACCTGTGCACGGCTTGCGGAACCTGCGCCGATGAGCGGTGCCAGGTCAACGCCATTGAAGCAGACGCTGATGCCTCTGAAGTCATTCAGGAAAAGTGCATCGGTTGCGGACTGTGCGTTACCACATGCCCTGTCGGCGCGATCAGCCTGCACCGCAAGGAAGCCTCGGAAATCGTGGCGCCGCCATCCGATGAAGTGATGTGGTTCAGGGAAAGAGGACGGCAGCGCGGAGTGGACTTCAGCCAGTACGAATGATAAGGAATAGTTTTATGCCGATGCCGGGGCTTCCCCGGCACCCGGCACTTCTTCAGGACCAGGGGCCGCTTCCATTTTCCGGACAAGATATTTATTGATGCGGTTTCCCTCTTTTTCCTTGACGATGATCAGATACGGCCCGATGACAATCTCGTCCATTTCATCGGGGATACGATCCGTGAGCTTCATGATGTAGCCGGAGAACGTGTCGTACTCTTCCGTATCCGGAATGTCCATTTGAAAAAAATCATTGACCTCTTCGATTTCCGTTTTGCCTAAAACGACCCACTCGTTTTCGCCTGCCGGCTGGATCAAGGGTTCTTCCCGGTCGGATTCATCGATAATTTCACCCACCAGTTCTTCCAGTGCATCCTCAAGGGTGATGAGCCCGGCCACGCCGCCATGCTCGTCGATCACAATGGCCATATGGTTTTTCCTGACCTTGAACTCATGGAGCAAGATGTCGAGCTTTATATTTTCCGGAACAAAAAAGGGGGAATTCATGACTTCCCGAATATCGACATCTTTTCCGGAAGCGGCATAATGAAGAAATAAATCTTTGATGTTGACGACGCCTACTACATGATCCATGTCGTCTTCGATAACGGGGATCCGCGAATAACCGGATTGCAATATCGCATCCAGATCCAGAGGGTGATCCGCATGGATCACGAACATATCGGCCCTCGGGGTCATGATCTCGGAAGCGCTGGTGTCGTCCAGCTCAAAAATATTGTGGATCATTTCCACTTCTTCTTCGTTGATTTCCCCTTCCTCTTCCACGACTTCGACAAAGGTGAGCAGCTCCGCTTCCGTAGCCGTAGGCGTTTTTTTGTTTTTTCCTGTGAGTTTCGGAATAAAATTGAGCATGAGGATCACGGGGAAAAACACAATGGTCATCCAGTATATGGGATAAACCACGATTTTGGAAATCATGATATTGTTTCGCGTGGCCAGGGACTTGGGGAATACCTCACCGAAAACCAGTATCAAAAAGGTCATGATTCCCGTAGTCAATCCGACGGCGTGATCGGGGAAAAAGTCAAAGGCCATGGATGTGGCCAGGGCCGAGGCCCCGATATTGACCATGTTGTTTCCCACAAGGATCGTGGAGAGCAGCTTGTGGGGATTTTGTTTCATATGATGGATCAGTTTGTTGGTTTTATCATCGGATTTTGCCAGATGCCTGGCTTTTGCCCTGCTGATGGAAAACAGCGCGGTTTCGGAGGCGGAAAAAAAAGCCGACATAATCAGCAGAAAAATCAATGTCATCAGTTGTCCGATCATGATGCGGCGTCCTTCCGTCCCGGCAGTCCCGCCAATCCCACGGCATGGCCGGTAAAGCGAAAAAAGAGGATTCGCTGCACGTCAAGCGGCGTACGCCGTTTGAAAGCGATGATCGATTTTCTCAGTACGCAAACAAAAGGGGCGGGCAAGAATAGTAATGTGTTGTTTATGTGCGGGTCGTCCACTCGTCAGGGTCTTCCTTAAATTGTATTCCGGTGTTGCAATGAATGTTGCATAACGGTACATATACGCTAGTTTTTTTATTTTATAAAGCACTTTTATCATGCAACGGGGTGATCGTCTGAGGACGGATAACGGGGGAACGGATTACGCGATGGTGTCAAAGATCGAAGAATATATCGGGGCGTTGAAGTCCTCCAAGCGACTGGGAAGCATGGTGGTCTTTCACAAGATATTGCCGGAGTCATCCCCTGCGTATCACGCCGTTGGAATGCCTTGGCCCGGAGAGATGCGCGACGCACTGGAATCAATGCAAATTCCCGGCCTCTACGACCATCAGGCAAAAGCAATGGATTTGATCCGGTCCGGAAAGCACACGGTGATCGCAACGCCAACTGCCAGCGGCAAGACCCTGATCTACAATCTGCCGGTACTTGAAAAAATTGTAACGGTTCCGGGATCAAGGGCGCTTTATATTTTTCCGTTAAAAGCCCTGGCTCAGGATCAGCTCGGATCATTTTGCAGTCTTGCCGGCCGGATAAAAACATCATCGCCTTGCGCGGCCATATATGACGGGGATACCTCCGACTGGCGCCGGAAAAAAATCCGGGAAAATCCGCCGGACGTTATTCTATCCAACCCGGAGATGCTTCACTTGTCTTTTCTTCCGCATCACGCCAAGTGGGCTGACTTTTTGATGCGGCTGCAATTTGTGGTCGTGGATGAGGTCCATACGTATCGCGGGGTCATGGGAAGCCACATGGCCCAGGTATTTCGCCGCCTGCTGCGGATATGCCGGCACTATGGCGCATCTCCGACCTTTGTTTTCTGTTCAGCCACCATTTCCAATCCGTCCGAGCTCGCCGGGCAGTTGACCGGTCTTTCGGTCAAGGAAATTGTCCGTAGCGGTGCGCCCCAGGGCAAACGCCATATTGTTTTCATCAACCCGGAAATGGAAGGCGCTGCGCAAACCGCTATCGGCCTGCTCAAAGCCGCACTTCACAGGAAAATGAGAACCATCGTCTACACCCAGTCCCGTAAGATGACGGAACTCGTTGCCCTCTGGTCCCAAACCCGGTCCGGTGAATTTTCCGGAAAAATCAGCGCTTATCGCGCCGGTTTTCTCCCCGAAGAAAGAAGATCTATCGAAACCAGGTTGTCCTCGGGCGAGCTTCTGGCAGTGGTTTCAACCAGCGCCCTGGAGCTGGGCATTGATATCGGCGACCTGGATCTCTGCCTGCTGGCCGGGTATCCGGGCACGGTTATTTCAACGTTGCAGCGGGGGGGCAGGGTGGGGCGCAGCGGACAGGATTCCGCCCTGGTGCTGATCGCCGGAGAAGACGCCCTGGATCAATATTTCATGCGGTACCCCGAAGACCTGATATCGCGTGAGCCCGAGGCCGCCGTCATCAATCCCTATAATCCCGATATCGTGTCAAGACACTTGGTTTGCGCGGCAGCGGAGCTGCCCCTCCATGCAGACGAGGCGTATATCGCTGAGAAACCGATCCAGCGCATTTTGGCGCAACTTGGGGAAAAAGGGGAGTTGCTGCAAAGCGCTGCCGGCGATGAATGGTTTTGCAGGCGGAAAATGCCTCACCGGGAAGTAGATCTTCGGAGTTCAGGCCGCCCGTTTGCCATCGTTAATGCCAAAACCGGCCTGAATATCGGCGACATCGATATGTTTCGGGCATTTAAAGAAACCCATCCCGGCGCCATATACCTGCATATGGGAGAAACATTTGAAGTGGAGACGCTGGATATTGCAATCCGCACGGTAAAAGCCGCACGCCTTGACGTAAATTATTACACACGGGTTCTGGCGCATAAGGATACGGAGATCCTGGAAGTCTATGAAGAAAAAAAAATATGGGACACAACTGTCTGCACCGGAAGACTCAAAGTTACCGAGCAGGTCACCGGGTACGATAAATGGGCGATTTATGCCAAAAAGCGATTGAACCGCATCGAACTGGATCTCCCGCCTCTTGTGTTTGAAACAGACGGCCTCTGGTTCAACATCCCGGATAAGGTACGAAAGGAAGCGGAAGACAAATTTTTGCATTTCATGGGCGGGATTCACGCCGTTGAACACGCGGCCATCGGTATATTTCCGCTTCTCGTGCTTACGGATCGAAACGATCTGGGCGGCATTTCCACCGTTAGTCATCCTCAGGCCGGCGGTCCTGCGGTTTTTATTTATGACGGCACTGTCGGAGGCGCGGGTCTGACACGGCAGGCATTCAAACGGGCGGGGGATCTTTTGCAGTACACGCAAAAAGTCATCGGCGAATGCCCCTGTGAAAATGGATGCCCTTCATGCGTGCATTCACCCAAATGCGGGTCCGGAAACCGGCCCATTGACAAGGTTGCCGCCCTGTTTATTCTGGATCGGATCATCGCTGCTGCCGGTAAACCCGAACAACACGAATCCACGGAAACGGATCAGAATCTTCCGAAATATGTGAAACAAGCGCAAGAAAATAAAAAAATTCCCGTTCAGCGGCGATCTGCCAAAGCCGTCAGAAGCATAAGGGTGAAAAAAAGAACGCTGACTGAAACGTCGCTGCCGCTTGAGCCACCGCCTCCGGCCGCGGACGGCTATTTCGGCGTTTTGGATATCGAGACCCAGCGGTCCGCCGAGGAGGTGGGGGGATGGAATCGGGCCGATCTGATGCGGATCAGTTGCGCCGTGCTCTATGATTCGCAGAAGGAGGCGTATCTCGAATTTCTGGAAGACCAGGTTCACGAGCTGATCGGCTGCCTGAAGCGGTTTGATTTCCTTATCGGGTTTAACATCAAACAGTTTGATTTTCGGGTGCTCTCCGGGTACACGGACTTTGACTTTCAAACCCTTCGCACCCTCGACATCCTGGAAGAAGTGCATGCACGCCTGGGCTACCGGCTTTCTCTGGATCATTTGTCCCGGGTGACCCTGGGGGCGGAAAAAACCGCCGACGGCCTTGCGGTCCTGCGCTGGTGGAAGCAGGGAAAAATCCGGCAGATCATTGATTACTGCCGCGCCGATGTCCAAATCACCAAAGCGCTTTTCGACTACGGCAGAGCCAACGGCTTTCTGCTGTTCAACAACAAGGCCGGCCAAACGGTGCGGGTTCCGGTAAAATGGTAGCCAGTGCCATCCACAAACGGCATTTTTTGGCCCAGAGCTGCGTTTTCGCTCTTTTGAAATCCTCGAAATAGCACGCTATTCCTGTGGTTTCAAAAACGCTCAGGCCTTGCTCTGAACCAAAACCCACCATTTCTGGATGGCACTGGCCGGCATCGAACCTGAAGCATCAAATAGCGCAGGAATCCGCAAGCCGCTGATCGTATAATTTGCCTACGCCGTATTCGTTGCGCCGCATGAATTTTTCCCGCGAAGGACCGATGATCTGCATTTCCGGATGTCTTTGCTGCACATCTAAGGCAATGCGCATTTCCTTGGTGCAGCCGGTTGAGTATGTCGCATCTTTCCCCACCCATTCCGGCGGTATTTTTTTCTTCATCTGCTTAAAGGAAACCACAATATCTTCGTATGTCTGAAAACGCCAGATATCGATATATCCGCTTCGCTGAACGATTTCCCACATGTACATCAGGTCATCGGCATCCATCCCGGATTCGAAATATTCAGACGGATTGATGATAAAGGTCAGGGCGGATTCGTTTCTTAAGTATTGGACAAATGTGGACATGATCTTTTTGGCCGTTTCTATTTTTCCCGGAATCGAGCCTATGATCCCGCTGTAAAATACTACCGTCATTCCCTGCTTTTTTGCTGATTTCATTTTATCAATGATCTTGTGGGCCTTGTTTTCCAGTTCCTTGTGGGAGAATTTGATCACGGACGGGTGCATGGGCTTGAAAGCGATATGGGAAAAGCCGTCTTTATCCCTGGAGATATTGTATATATCCTGAGTAAATTGAAAATGGGTTTCAAAAAAACGGCGTTTCTGGTCGCTCCCCCTGGAAATGACGCCGTCCACTTCTTTAAAGATCCGGGCAAAGGTGGTGGACGCCAGAATTAGGTTGACGTTTTCCCTTGTGCCGTCGGAAATTGAAAACAGGTAGTGATCACTTCGCAACAAGGAAATCAATTCGTTTTTCGTGAGGTTGCTTTCCTTGATTCGGTAAACGGACTCCAGTTCACTGATTAAAATTTCATCCTCCTGAGTATCGAAGAAATCGACTTTGGTGTATAAGGTGCCGTCCTTGAACGCGATGATGACCTTATGCCCCATTTTTTCCAGATACCGGATGATGAGAAGGTCGATGATGGTTTCCCCGGATTCATCCGCGAGCCATAGAATTTTTTTGTGGCTGCCGTCGGCTGTCAGGGGCTCCTGCGTTTTGGGGATGTCCAGAAATTGAAAAAAACGATCCGTGCCGTTTCCGGTAATCGGGCGTGAGAATATTTTTTCGTAATCATTTGCCGTGTAATTGGCCGCTTCGTCGGTTTCCCACAGCTTGTTTTCCACGCAAAGGGAGATAAGCCGGTTCACCTTAACGTAATCCACCCGTTTTTTGATCTCTGAAAGTGTGGCCGGCAGGCTTTCAAAGTCCGCGGCATCCACCCTATTGATGGCGTTTTGAAACGCTTCGGAGGACAGGGCGTTTTTGACCCGCAGGTTGTGGCGGCTTTTTTCAGCCGCATACGGGTCCGCAATCTGCGTCCGGCGGAGGAACATGCCCAGCAGCCGCTTTTCCACACGGGACGGGATCATGATTTCGTCCCGTGTTTCGTGTTTGAACTTGATGATGATCAGGGACTCGAGAAAGTCCTTTTCCCAGGGTTCTTCGATCTGGCCGTCGATGAGCGACAGAATTTTTTGAAATACCTCGTTGTATTTTTTTTGTAGTATAGCGGATTTGTTGCGGTTCATGATCGCTTCGAACATCCGGTCTGAACAGGGGTAGTAACGTTCTTCGCCCTCGGTATAGACCATGAACCGGATTTGTTCAGGGGAAGAGGCGCTGTCCGGATTGGTGTAATAATCGAGATGGTTTTCGATGAAAAATGCATTGAACCAGGCGTCGGTTTCCGGGTTTTTACCCGGATGATAAATGGCTTTGGCCTGTTCCGGGTCCAAGCCTTCAAATTCGTATTCTTCATGGGTCATGAAAAAACTCCTTCCGAGGGTTTTTTATTTTTAAGGATATGTCCGGCTTCAGGGGAATAGATCCGTATCATTTCCAGCTCGTCGTTCCGAACCGGTCTCCACGCAACTTCATATAACATATCTCCATGAATACGCGTAACGGCCTTGAATTTGCCCGCTTCCATATGGGGCGGGGGTCCGGGGTGGTATTCGATCCACAGAATTTTTTTAATATCCAGGTTAAAATCACGGCAAACGCTTTTGACCAGCTCCGGCGCACAGTTGGTCGCGGATGCGCCTTCTCCGGTATCTGAAACAATGACAACAACAGGTTTGAGGATCAACACGCCGGCTTTGGATAGGGGGGTTGCTCTGGAAAGGTCGATGATCTTCAGCCGGTAGGCGCCGGCCCACCAACTGATCGGACGCTGTTCAGACTGTTTTTTGCCGGACCAACTGTATTTGCCTTCAAAAATAATCATTTTGCATACCGGGTCGGATCGGGTATTCCCACTGCCTTGAATCCGTTTTTTCTGAGAATGCAACTGTCGCACCATCCGCAGGCCGATCCGTCGGGATGCGGATCGTAACAACTGTGGGTCATGGAATAATCCACGCCCAGCATTATTCCGGTTTGGATGATCTGTGCCTTGGTCAGGTGAATGAGCGGGGCCTGGATTTTTATTTGCAGCGTTTTTTCGACGGCGGCCTTTACGGCAAGATTGGCCATATGCGCGAACGCCGCGATATATTCGGGTCTGCAATCAGGATACCCGCTGTAGTCCAGCGCATTGACGCCGATAAAAATGTTGTCGCAGCCCAGTACTTCGGCCCAGGCCAGGGCAATGGAAAGAAAAATCGTATTGCGCGCCGGAACATAGGTGACGGGGATTCCGGTGCCTTTTACTTCTCCGGTTTTGGGCACGTCGATATTATCGGTAAGCGCTGATCCGCCGATCTGCCGCAAATCCATTTTAAAGACGATATGCCGTTTAGCGCCCATGGCAAGCGCCACCCGTTTTGCCGCATTAAGTTCATGGGCGTGTCTTTGCCCATAATCAAAACTCAGCGCATACACTTCAAAACCCTCTTTTTTAGCCAATGCCATGACCGTCGCCGAATCAAGCCCGCCGCTCACCAGCACCACCGCTTTTCCACCAACCCGATCATCTATATTAACATTCATTCAAACCACCCAAAACCCAAAACTCATCACTCATCATTTCTCACACCCCCCTGTCGACATCCGGCCAGATCACCTTATGAAGCTGAAGATGGAGCCGGGCCTCAAGGTGATCGGCCAGCATCCACGCGGCCAGGTCTTCAGCCCTCAATTTGCCGTGGACGGGCGAAAACAACACATGGTCGCCGGGAATTATTTCAGGGATCAGTGAAAGCATATTATTGGCAAATTCATAATCCGCCCGATCCGCCAGAACCAGCTTGATCTGGTCCTTCTTGTCCAGATACAAGAGATTCTGTGATAGGTTTTTTTCGCTTTCACCGCTTGACGGGCATTTGATGTCCATGATTTTGATGCATCGCCGGTCGATCCGGCTCACATCCAAAGTTCCGTTGGTTTCAAGCATCACCTCATACCCGGAGGACAACAGGCTTGAGATCAACTCCGGGGTTTCCTTTTGAATCAGGGGTTCGCCGCCCGTCACCTCCACCAGCCGGCACCGGTATTTAATTATCTGCCGTTTGATTTCCGCAATATCAACGGACACCCCGCCTTCATACGCATACCGGGTATCACAATACGCACACCGCAGGTTACATCCGGCCAGCCTGATAAAAACGCAGGGCCTGCCGGCATGCAGGGATTCCCCCTGAATGCTGTAAAATATTTCATTTAGAAGAAACGTCATTTTTCCATTTCCTGCCGCCAGACATATGAGCATGCCAAAAAATATTACAGCCTGTCAAAATAATCAATTGAATATATGGAAATTGCCGCCGATTTGCATTATATGTTTTTAAAGGTTGATTTTATTAAAAAAATCGAGTAGTAACTTTTTACTATCATGAAAGCCCGCTTTTATCGGCGGGATTGTTTCGTACTAAGGGGAAAAAATCCATTTGTCATGAGTGGTCACCTGAGGTCTGGAACCATGAAAAAAAACAATGGAAAGGAGGTGAATCACACATGGCAAATGGAACAGTAAAATGGTTTAGCAATTCCAAGGGGTTTGGGTTTATTGAACAGGAAGATGGCGGAAAGGATGTATTCGTCCATCATTCAGCCATTAACGCAAGCGGTTTTAAGACGCTTAATGAAGGCGATCGCGTTACTTTCGACATTGAGCAGGGCCAGAAAGGCCCTTCAGCGGCAAATGTCACCCTGGCGTAAATCAATTCCGTAGTAAAAAAAGGGTATTCCATCGATCACCGGTGGATACCCTTTCCTTCAATCAAAATTAAAAAATCCCGGTCACGTTTCTAACTGCTTGTCGATCATTTAATTTCATAAAAACTCACGGGTTATGACAGGAAATCTGCAACCGGGTGGGAAGAAAACATGAAGGAACTGATCCAACGCATTGTTGAGGCAATGATTGATAAACCTGAAGAAATGGAGATTGGCGAACTGTCCGCCCACGCCACCACCATCATTGAACTTAAAGTGGCCAAGCAGGATTTCGGGAAAATAATCGGAAAGAACGGGCAGAATATCAAAGCCATCAGAGATATCCTGCATGCTGCTTCAGCCAAAAAAAAGAAACGTGTGATTCTTGAGGTTCTGGAATAACCGAAAGACCGATCAGTAACCGGCATAACATTTAAGGGGCAGGTTGTTTTTCAGTTATTGGAAAGGACAAGGGATATGAAGAGAAACAAAGGGATGCGTTGGATGTTAGGTCTTGTCTCGGCTCTTTTTGGCGTGTTCTTATGCGTTGCTCTGGCGGCCGGCAACCAGAAACTCCCTGTTTTGCCGGATCCGGAAAAAACGGATCCCCGGACTCTGGGGATCATGGCGGGTTTTCCGCCGCCTGCGGATAAAACGGTCCGCTTCGATGACGGCAGTTTATTCCAGTACCCCAATATCCGCTGGGCCTTTAGCCACATGCGGGAGCTTATTCCCACGGCCAATGTCAGCCGGGGCGATGGTCCGGTCTTCCGCCTGCCGAAAGCGGAGCGCAACTTAGACGCCATATCCTTTACCACCATGACCGGAGAAACCCTGACCTGGGCCGATGCAGTTAAAAAAACCTATACGGACGGCATCCTGGTGCTTCACAAGGGCAGGGTGGTGTATGAAAAATATTTTGGAGAAGGCGGTCCGCATCGCCCCCATGTCGCCATGTCGGTGACCAAATCATTTGTGGGCGTTCTCGCGGCCCGGCTTGTCGCTGAGGGAAGCATCGACCCGGAGGCCCTGGTGATCAAATACGTACCGGAACTTAAAAACACCGCCTTTGGAGACGCGACCCTGCGGCAGGTGATGGATATGACCACCGGTGTGAAATACAGTGAAGACTACGGCGACCCGAATGCCGATGTCTGGAATTATGCCCGTGCAGGCCTCATGATGCCCCGGGGAAAGGACTATGCCGGGCCCAATACATTTTATGCATTTCTTCTCGGCCTGAAAAAAGAGGGGGGGCATGGGGCCGCGTTTACGTATAAAACGGTCAATACGGAAGTATTGGCATGGGTCATCCGGCGGGTGTCCGGAAAGTCCCTGGCCGAATTGATGTCCGCCGCGATCTGGAGCAAGCTGGGAGCCGAAAACGATGCCTATTTCCAGGTGGACGGCATCGGCACGGAACAGGGCGGCGGTGGGCTGAACACCACGCTGCGCGATCTGGCCCGTTTCGGCGAAATGATGCGCAACAATGGATTCTTCAATGGAAAACAAATCCTGCCGCCAAGCGTTGTTGAGGACATCCGGGCAGGGGCGGACAAGGCGAATTTCGCCAAGGCCGGGTATAAGACCCTGCCGGGTTTTTCCTACCGGAACATGTGGTGGGTCAGCCACAATGAGCACGGCGTGTTTATGGCCCGGGGAATCCACGGCCAGGGCATTTATGTCGATCCGGCGGCGGAGATGGTCATTGTCCGGTATGCCTCCCATCCGGTTGCGCCCAATGCGTTTAACGATCCCATCACCCTGCCGGCCTATATGGCGGTGGCGAATGCGTTGATGCAGCCGCCTGAGAAATGAACAGGATACTCTGCGATAAGGTCTGTATCCGTTTGATGATCTGATTGAGTTTCGATACCGATGACAGATAATGGCCGAATAAAGGACCAAAACGGATTCAGCCGCATATTCAGAACCTTGTCCTCGAGTAACTACAGGCTCTTTTTTCTCGGCCAGGGGATTTCCCTGATCGGCGCCTGGATGCTTTAATTCTTCTCTTAATTTTTCCCCATTCCCATCGTAGCCTTTCCCAATGAGCGCTCGATGGCCTGCTTGGTGATCTCTTTGGCGTATTGGGTGTACTCCCGGACCTTTTCAGAGGTGGTATCGGGGTCACTGGTTAAAGCAAGCTCCAATACATTGAGTTCATAGTCGTTATCCACGCGTTCCTTTTTTTTATAAAGAAGTAATTTGTACTGGATCCATCGTGTGACCTGCCATAGATCCGTTATAATATGTTGCAGCAGGGGATCGTTGGCCACTCTAAGAAATAGGCTGAGGACATCAAAGAGAGCGTCTCCGTAGCCCACGCCGTCTTCAGTCTTGGCGCGGTCTCTCACCTTAGCGATAGCTTGAGAAATGTCCTTTTTATCCTTACGGGCCATCTTGAGCATGGCTTTGCGGATCATCATGACATAGAGTGCCGCTAAGATATCATAAAGGGATTCGGCATAATCGTTATTAAGCTGGGTGACGGTAGTTCCCCTTCGTGGAAGGATGGTTACTATCATCTTTTTTTCCAGAATCCTGAACGCTTCCCGAATGGTTCCTTGGCTGACGCCGAGTTCCCCGGCAATCTTAACTTCAACGAGCCGCTCACCAGGCTGCAGCTCTTCTCGAATGATTCGCTCGGCGATAATATCCGCTGCTTTCTGGGATAAGTTTTCTGAATTAAATTTCGGCATATGTATCATTCTCCTCAGTCCGAAAAAAAGTGACCCTTGTCAACCCTGTTGCTGTTGCATATATCCCTTTTGAAAGATGTTTGGTAGGCAGTTGCGGCAGTTTCGAAAACGCTGTATTTACCGGCCCGCCTTCAGGCATCGTTTATTCCCGCCATTTTTATTAATCGTCAATACCAAACAATAATCAAAGGGGCAATTCCCATGGATTTCATATTTTGAAAAACGGAAAAAATAGTGCTTGACACCAAAATCGATTATTGATAATTGATAATCAATTCTCGATATAATTTATTGTACCGGCGACCACATGTCAACACATTTCGTTAAGCAGAAACCCGATTTTCCGATATTAGAGATAGAACATGTTGTGAACGGCAATTAGATACACTCTCAATAGGAGTGCATCTAATGACGGGAGCATTCCTGATCAATTTATTAACAAAGGAGGAATCATAATGCGGAGGTATGGTTGGTTTTTTCAGGATGTGTGGCGAACGAGATCGAAGGGTTTGGTTATTGGAGGTCGACTGTTAATGATGCGGTTGCTGGTTTTATCCATGATGCTGCTTTATGTGGGTGTCGGCAACGTGGCGGCTATTGACATTCCAATTGGTAATGATGATTGGAAAGCGACATGGAACAATACAATCAGATATACGCTGATGAATCGTGTTGCTGACCAAGACGACGGCCTGCTGTCGCCTTTAAATGCCAATGGCGATGACGGCAACCGAAATTTTGACGAAGGTATTGTGTCGAATCGTGCGGATCTCTTGTCTGAATTTGACATTGTATACAAGATGAATTACGGTTTCCGCATCAGCGGCGCCGCATGGTACGACCAGGCATATGACACTGATTTCGATAATGATTCTGTTGCCACCTATAACAATCTGGTCAATGGCGTCCCAAAATTAAATACACTCTCGGATGAGGCTGATAAATATTATAAGGGTCCTGATGCAGATCTGCTGGATGCCTTCTTATTTGGCAAGATCGATGCCGGTTCGTCGCCAATATATCTCAAGGCGGGTCGTCACATCTACTCTTGGGGACAGGCGCTTATCAATCCCATAAACTCGATCAATTATGGCCAGATGCCGCTGGATTTGCAAAAGGCCGCAGCGATGCCGGGTGTTGAGGCCAAGGAGGTTTTTCGGCCTACCAACATGATCAGTGCTGTTGCGCAGGTGACCCCGGAGTTTCAGATGGCCGGGCAGTATTTCCTGGAGTGGGAGCGGAACCGGCTTCCACTTGAGGGCTCTTTTTTCAGCATCGCTGATGTTGCCCTTAAGGGTGCCGGGGTGATGATTGGACCTGCGGGATACATCCATCATGGCCGTGATATTGAGGCTGAAGATAATCGCGATTTTGGCATTGCTTCCCAGTATAATCCCTTGCGTCTTTGGGGCGGGTCGACGACTTTTGGCCTATACTACAGGGAAACTTCCGACCGGATGCCTCAGCTCGTTATGGCGACGGACATGGATACGGCCACCTTTGACACGACGTACCATGCAAATTACAAATCAGGCGTAAAGATTTATGGCGCCAGCCTGTCGACTGTTATTCTGTATGGTATGAGCCTCGGGTTTGAGGTGTCATACCGTCAGGACATGCCCCTGGCGGGTTCTCCTGTGGCTCTTGCGTATGGCAGTATTTTGGGTCCTGGCATGGCGACGATCAATGACGTGCTTCCTGACGAAGGAGATATTCTTGGCTCCTCAGGTGATACGTATCATGTTGTCCTCAACTTAATGAGGATTCTGTACCCATCGGCCTTGTGGGACGGAGGAAACTGGATTTGCGAGTTCAACTATAATACCTACGGTAATGTCGATGACCCTAAAGGCGTGTTTAAGGGAAGCTCCGCCTACAGGGCCCTTGGATATGCCGACGAGGTTACTGATGATGCCGCAACGATTAATTTCAATTTTACGCCGCAGTACTACCAGGTGATTCCCGGAGGAGATCTTGATATACCTCTGAAGATCTCATATGGGCTGTGGGGCAACTCTGCTGTCTCCGGGGGCGGCACGGAAGAAACAGGAAGTGTAGGTATCGGAGCAGTACTGACTTATCAATTCAGGCATACTTTCCAGCTCGACTATATTAACTTTTTCGGCAACTTGCATACATATGTGGATAACATCTATATGGCCTTCGGTTGTCAAGAAAAAACTTCTCCTATAGATCGGAAA
>CAYTSY010000016.1:19824-34514 GCA_964440555.1 uncultured Desulfobacteraceae bacterium | reverse complement strand
GAATCCGATGCCCAGCAAAAACCAGATGAGCCAGGGGGACTTGTCCATCACCGTTTGATCCCCTTGGGAATCCCGCTTTCGCAAGGGACGGCAGTCTGGCAAAGCCCGCAGCCGTAGCCGTCGAAATTCCATTTTTCCTTGACGTACTGACCGCAGGTTCCGGCGGCGTGCGCCATGCATTTGGCCTTGTCGTGACCGGTTTCGGAGATGGCGTCCACAGGGCAGCGTTCGGTGCAGGCCGTGCAGTCGCCCGTGGCATAGAACAGACACCAGGCATGGTGATCCGTGTAGGGGCGGGGCGTCGGTTCGAGCCGGACTTTGGCCACCACGGAGCCGACACGGTGGGCTTTGCCTTTTTCCGTGATCAGGCCGTCGCAGAGGCCGAAGGTGCCCAGACCGGAGGCATACGCGGCGTGGCGTTCGGACCACCGGGAGGAGAGAAAATATTTTTCCGACCGTTCAAACCGCCAATGGGGGGAGAGGATCGGGGCAACGGCCGGGATGCCATGTTTGCCCAGTTCATCGGCCACATGCTGCCGGAGCAGTTCGTTGAATTTTTCTCCTGGAAACCGGGCCATGACCCACCGCTCGGAGGGGTAGAAGTTTTCTTTCCGGTTGTCTTCCTTGACGGGCTCCCGTTGAATCAGCGCCCAACTGATCACCGTGAGGTCTGAGGCCTTTGCCGGATCCTCGGGAAAGGTCAGATTAAAAATTTCTTCAGGCGTAAAATGCGTCTCCCCCACTACGTCCTTGTACTTTTCATAAAGGGGGTCATCGCCGGCGCTGTACCCGAAAATCACTTCCTCCCAGGCCGGTTCTCCGGATTTTAGTTTTAAGGAATTTTCAGGAGATGCTTTAATGAAATCCGTAATGATGGTTTCAACTGTTTTTTTGTCCATGGGGGCCCCCCAACTTGAAATGATGAATGATGAATGATGAGTGATGAATGGACGAAAAATGGTTATCTCGCGACTTGTTTGCCGTCCATCGTTTTTATCTGCGACTCACAATTTACAACTTACGATTTACGATTCACGATTCACGGTTTACGGCTTACGGCTTTCAGGAACTCCCAGCTTTCTGAGAATGGCCATCATGGGACAGGTTTTTGTAAATCCGCTCTGCACCAGATTTGCGCCGACAAAGGCCGTAAAAAAATACCAGTAGGGATGGACCCAGGTCCCCAGGGCCAGGGTAATCAGGATAAATGTACCGGCGATCACATGCAACCAGTCGTCTATAATCATCTTATACCTCCTTTTTACGCTGAAAAAGTCAGGGTGGTGCCGGACATATTGAGAACAAAGGCTTCGGGCATTTCCTTTTCAAACCGGGCAATCGCCTTACGGCCCGTGCAATGGGTCGGGACAATATAATCCGGATTCATCTTTTTTAAGGCCAGCACCGTGTCTTCAATGATGGGCTCAAACATGGGGCCGGTCAAATGGAATCCGCCGATGACCGCATGCAGTTTTGAAATTCCGGTGACCTCTTTTGCATAGTTCACGGTATTGACGATGCCTGAATGCGCGCAACCGGACAGGATGACAAGACCTTTGCCGGCAAGATGAATGGCGACCGCGGTATCATCTTCGAGCAGGTCCAGTTCTTCATCGCCCTCCGGCCCGAAAAACGCGTTGGGCATTCCCTCTTCAAATTCCGAGAGCCGGGGAATTTCACCCAGAAACAGTACATCATTTCCCTGCATGGCATAGGGCTCGCTTTTTTTGACGATTTTGAACCCGGCCGCTTCGATGTCCGCCTCCACGGGCGTGGGCATGATGATCTTGAATCCTGACCCGGCCATTAAAAATCGGTTGGCTTTAAATGCGGAAGGATGGGCAACCAGCGCAACGCCTTTTTTCCCAATCATTTCACCGATTTTAACCAAACCGCCGAAATGATCGATATGACCATGGGAAAGCACCGCCGCTTCCACCCGGGACAGGTCCAGACTTAAGGCTTCCGCATTCCGGGCAGCGACATCCGGGGATAGGCCGAAATCCACGATCATGGTTCTGGTCGTTTCTGCCGTCGTCGTCCGGACAACGGCTGCAAATCCATGTTCGGCCAGAATTGATTTTTTGAGCTCATTTCCCTTCAGAGGCATGGGCCGGGACACGATGTCGTTACTGTCCATGGCCGCGATATCGATGTAATTATCCTCTAAGGTAATGACTTCCACTTTGTCAACCGGGGTGAGTTGAATGGTTTCCATTGGCGCCTCCTTGATCCGTTGTCCGGTATCGGTTATCCGTTAATTGTTATCTGATGCCGGATAACCGATAACTGGTTTCATTTTTTTTATTTTGCCAACTTGGCCACCTTGTTGGCGATTTCCGCGAAGGCCTTGGCCACCGGTGATTCGCCATGGGTGTCCTGGAGCGCACAGCCGGTATCGCCGCACACCACGACGCGGGGATCAAAGGGAATTTTTCCCAGAAACGGGATTCCCGCGGCAAATGCGGTTTTTTCGCCCCCGCCGGACCCGAACAGATCAACGGTGTTGTTGCAATGGGGGCAAATAAAGCCGCTCATGTTTTCAACCATTCCGCATATTTCCATTTTTACGGTTCTGCAGAAATGAATTGATTTTCTGACGTCGGCCAGAGAAACCTCCTGGGGCGTGGTGACGATCAGGGCCTTGGCGTCAGAGATGGTTTGGGCCACGGTTAAGGGTTCATCTCCGGTTCCCGGAGGCGAATCGATGATCAGGAAATCGAGGTTTCCCCATTCAACATCCGCGATGAACTGGCGAATGGCGCTATATTTGATCGGACCCCGCCAAATAATGGCATTGTCCTTATCGGGCGTCAGACATTCGATGGAAATGGCCGACAGATTATCCGAAAACGCAATGGGAATCAATTTTCGGTTTTCACTTAATTCCGGAGTGCCGGTTAACCCGAGCATCCTGGGGACATCCGGGCCGTGAAGGTCCACATCCATGATGCCGACCTTGTACCCTTTTTTGGACAGGGCCACGGAAAGATTCACAGACGTGCTGGTTTTCCCTACCCCGCCTTTTCCGCTCATCACCATGATTTTGTTTTTAATTTTGGATAAAGAAGATTTAAGCTCCTGATCCTGATGATCCTTGGCCTGTTGCTGTTCCCCGGCGGCCTTATCCATAATCTGCTGCGTTTTGGACATAATGCGTTTTATCCTTTCTGTAATAATGCTGCATCCTGAAAGCAGTCGAATGCGGTTTTTTCATCCACTCTATAACGATTACACGCGATTAACGTTTTCTTCTTTACATTCGGGGCAGTATTTGGGCCGTCCCGAACCAAAAGGTTCTTTCCATTGATGCCGGCAATTTTCACACAAAAAAATCCGGCAATCGCCGTCCACCGGGTACCGGCCGCCCTCGATTCTTATGGCCAGGCCGTTGATCAGCGCATCGGCCACGATCTTTCTTGCGCGCCCGACGATTCTCCCGAAAGTCGGTCTGGAAATCCCCATTTCCCGGCCAGCCTGTTCGTGGGACATGTTCAGCAGATCGGCAAGCCGTATGGCTTCGCATTCATCCATGGTGAGATGGACTTCCCGGAGATTCCGGATGGGAATTCCCCTGGGTTTGAAATAAGCGGCATTCGGATTAAACCCGATGAATCTTTTTTTATTCGGTCGCGCCATATTCACTCCATTATGAGCATATGCTCAGAATTGCCAATACCCGCAACCTCCGGCATTGTCAAGTTAAATTTGAGTTTGATATTTTCAGCATTTTTTAACCTGGTTTTCGCCGATAGTTGCATCGGATCCACCGCACCCGGAACCGGGCAGTAAACGCCTCCCGGTACTTGTCGTTCCTGGCACACGCTGTGGCGCCCTGCAAATAGGAGACAGAAAAAGCCCTGAGAACGACCGGAGTTAAATATCAGCAAATGCCCTTTTGTCTGCTACCCGACTCCGGAGGACTTGACTTTTCTTATAAGTGGTATCCGTATGGATAGGAAAGTCAAAATATAAATGATTCCAAAAGTTGCCATGCCCCATAAAAATGCTTTCCGATAATGGCCGAAAAGCAATATGAGAGCGGCGGTGATCATACCCCATCCGATAATTCTTTGAAGAACCTTAAGATAAGCTGTTTTGATCGTAAACCAGTAGTCGATGATGCCGTAAAAAGCCGCAATCATGCGTATTGCCATATATATCCCCAATACAAAAACACAAACTTTAAGCAAAATCATGTTCACCTCCTTTATCCGAACACAGGCGCACCACTCCGCGATCACCGTCGACTTCAATTTCTATCCCGGAATGAATTCGCCGGGTGCAATCCGAAACATCAACCACGCAGGGCATGCCAAACTCTCTGGCGACGGTACCCGCATGGGAGAGATAGCTGCCGACCTCAATGACAGCGGCGCCGGCAGTTAGAAACAAGGGCGTCCAGGCAGGGTCCGTATAAGGCGCGACTAAAATTTCACCGGGTTTAAGTTCCATATCTATTGCAGGATCCATAATCACTCTGGCGATGCCCGTGCACTCTCCCGGAGATGCGGTTTGACCGGTCAGCATTGTGCGGCCGTCGGCCATCGTTTCTTTTCCCTTGGATTTTGCTTTCACTTCAATATTGAGCATTTTGGGTGGAATCATTTTTGAAAGCCGGATATGGGCCATGCGGCGCTCACGAACGACATTCTCCACGCCCGGCCAATCGATTTTCCCGGTTTTAAGATCGCCAAGCTCATCTTTATTAAGAAAAAAAATATCATTTTTACATTTGAGCTTGCCGGTTTGCATTAAGTCTTTCTCAATCCCGAGAATTTTTTTACGGACCGTATAGAATGCCATAATATGATAAAATCTCGAGTTTTCACGTTGCTTGGTAAAATATTTTGCCCGTTCTCTCGCATACCGCACCAGGCGCCATCGAAGCCTGAAAGTCCGTTCCAATGGATATTGTTCAAGCTTTTTATAAATATCCGCTTCAAGCTCCTCCCGGATTTGTTTTATCTTTTGTTCGTGTTCGGTGGGATCGCAATCAACCAGCAGATAGTTTCTCACCATCCCGATGACCGGCGAAGGATCTTCTTCCCAACGGACGGATTGCAGCTCTACCTCCTTCATCGCACGATGGCCGTGTTTAGATAAAAACCGACTCAGGTTCTCTAAAAATATGCGAGCCTGTGGTTCGGACTTTAATTTATCCAAGATGGTATTCGGCTTTTGTTTTGTGATAATGTCAGATACAATATCATTTTTTTTCGCTTCCGCTGCCAGCAGCCATATCCCACGGCCCATATCTGCCGAGAGCACGCCCTCCGATCCCGAATAAAGGAGATCAACGGACCCCTCCGGAATACCCGGCGCCCAGAGATGCAGCATTTTATCAAGCAGCCCCTGCCAAATCGGATATCGCATGGCTGTTGTCCAATTAACAAGCATGACTATTTTGCCGATGGGATCAAAAAAACGGGTCCCGGACCAAAGCCTGATTATAGAGCCCACCGGGCCGAGCGACTGATCCCGTTCAACTTGACGGCATAAATCCCGGAATTGATCCATAAAAGAATCCGGCATTCTCCTGCTTCTTATTAAGGGTACGCCCATAAGAAGATACAAAAAGAAAAAAATGAGGCAGCAACCCGGCAGTTTCAACACAGACAGTTTCATGGAAGGCGGACGGTTGCCGTAACTCATATAAACCAGATCCGCGACTTCTTCATCAGACAGCTTAAACGGCAATAACGGCTTGACATACTTAAGATCAATGTAAACCCATCCCTGGATGATCTTGATTGATGGAGGCATGAGTGTCTCCAGGATATCGACCGTAAGAGGAGTCAGCGGCTCGGTAAAATTTTCAATAAAGGCCTTGAATAACACGTATTTTCCTTTAATATCCCGGAAAACATCATCTTTCCCCATTATGGTGATGGGGCGTGATTGAAGCATAAAAAATTGCCCTTCAGCGATTGCCCATTCAATATCCTGATGACTTTGAAAATGTTTTTCCGCCTTGATCGCCCATTTTGCGACCATGCGCACCTGATCAATTGATAATGTCTCTTTTTGACGCAAATCGTGAGGAACTTCCTTTAGCCTTGTTTTTTCATTTTTCTCAATCCGTGGCGTAACCATGAATTTCTTTTCCGCAATCCTCTTTTCTATGATCGCAGATGTCTTTTTTTCCATAATATAGCGATCCGGCGTGACCCGTCCGTCTACAATGGCGGCCCCCATCCCCCAGCTTGATTCCGTTACGATTTCTTCAGTATTGCCTGTTACCGGATTTGCCGAAAACGTGACGCCGGAAATTTCGGATAAAATCATCTCCTGAACCACCACCGCCATGAACACTGAAGCATGATCAATGCCCTGAGCATCCCTATAGGAAACGGCTTCGGCACTCCACAGCGATGCCCAGCAATGCTTTATCATCTGAAGCAGATGATTTCTGTCAACATAGTAATACGTGGCATGCTGCCCGGCAAAACTGGCATCACCCAGATCCTCCGCAGTTCCGGAACTTCTTACGGCGCATATGATGTCATGCCCTCTTTGACGTTCAAGATCCGCATACGCCTGTATAATTGGATCTTTAAAGGATTCCGGCATTTCTGCGTCTGTAATATGCTTTCGAATGGTTATGCACTTTTTGTCATAATCATCCGGAGAGCCTTTTTTCAGATCTTCGATCAATTCCTGGAGCGCAATACTCTTAAAAAAATCCCGGCAGGCTTGTGCTGAAACCACAAAGCCGGGGGGAACCGGGAATCCGTTTGCGATCAACTCTCCTAAATTCGCACCCTTTCCTCCGGCGACTGCGGTGTCTTCTTTGCGGATATCCTCTAACCTACGTATGGTATCGTTCATTATTTTTCTCCAGTATGAAATACGGGATCAATTACCAAACCCCAATGGCCTGATGAGAAAAACGACACAAATGCTGCAAGTTTGTTTCGATCATTTTGGATTTTGAATTTGCCTCGAATGTCGAGTTTTGAGTACCGGAATTTGTCTGAACATCACTTTTCGCTCAGAACGAACTGCCTTCACCCTGTACGAGATGCCTTCGAAATGCCTGAAAATAAGACGCTATTTCAGCAGGCACCGACGTAAACCGTAAAATATAAAAGTTCTCTCCAATCTTCTCAATCGCCTTGGCGTACAAATCTTTAGAGCCCAAATCATCATCCACCTCCGCGACGGTCTTGGTCTCTTCCCGGCTAAAGAGATTAACTTTGGCGCAGAACCGGATTTATTATTGTAATTCCCCCCTCGACCAGCTCTCTTTTCCAGGTTCCGATCATGGCGACAGGATAACAAGGTCGGTGAGCCAGCGGGCTGCGTCCATGATGCGAACCCCTGATTCAAAAGATTTCTCCCGTTCGATTTTGCCCACCAACTGCACTCCTGGCGTATGAGGAAGATATTTTGAGAAAACCGCAAAATTCCTGGACAGACTCTCCTCGGTCCATTTGACCTCGATCATCAAAACCGGCCGGTTGTCAATCAGGATGAGAAAGTCGATTTCGCGCCCCTGCTTATCCCTGAGATAGTTCAGCGTACAGCTTTTCCCCAGTGTGTCTTCCAGAAAGTGAAGCTCTTTCAGGAGAGCGCAAGCGACCACGTTTTCAAGTTTTTTGCCCGCATCGCCTGCGACTTGGCCGGTGTCATAAAAATAATATTTCGGTTCTTTGAGGAGGGATCGCGCTATATTTTTATGGTAAGGCGCGACTCTGAAAATGACGTACATCCGTTCAAGCAGTTCGAGCCACCGTTTAATGGTTTTAGGGTCGCGCTGCAAATCTCCAGCCAGAGAATTATAGGAGACCGGACTGCCCACACGGCTGCGCATGAGTTCGATGAGTGTTTCCAGATAGGCGATACTTCGGACGTTCTCCAGATCCAGAATATCCTGACGCAGGATGATGTCATGATGGCTTTTTTTCCATCGGTTGTAAAATATTTCTTCGCCTTCCAGAAACGGTTCGGGAAATCCTCCGAACCGCATCAGCCGGTCCAACGCCTCCACGGGCGCCATAAGGGTCTTGACCTCCTTCAGGTCGAGGGGATGGAGGCGGTACTGAAAAAACCGGCCGGCGAGGGAATCGCCCATCTTGCGGGCGGTATCCAGTCGCGCGCTTCCCGTCACCATCATGGGCGGCGCAGGTCCACGCGTGTCATAGATCCCCTTGAGCCAGGATTTCCAGTTCTTCATCTTATGAAGTTCGTCAAAGATCACCAGGGCACAATCACGTCGCCAGCTTTTCTTCATGAGCGCCACGCGATGTTCGGCAAGGTCATAATTAAAATAGTCGAAATCCTTGACAAGCATCCGGGCAAGCGTTGTCTTGCCGGACTGCCGGGGTCCGGTAAGAAGCACGATTTTTCTTAAGAGGTCGTTCGCAATATAGGGGGTAAGAAATCGATCCATGTGACTATTTTAGCTCATACTCCCGATTAGTCAAGACTATTCGGGAATTAAGTCCATTTTATCGCAGAGGACTTTGATGAACTCGTGATTTCATTGTACTATTTCACCTGTATCCGATCCTCCACCCGTACGGTTCCCGCAGTTTCTTGAGCAATTCTGATGATTGTTTGCTTTAACAACGGATCGTAAACGACCCCGGTTAATGTCACGACGCCTTTTTGCGCATCCACATCGATGTTCATCGACCGGATTCCGGGTTCAGCCATGAGTTTTCCCTTGATTTTGGAAACCAGCACCTTATCGCCGATAATGTCGCCCATGGTTTTTGAACCGACCTGAAGGTTGTTCGTCACGGATTTTACCCCTTCATAGCTGCCGGCGATTCTCACGGCCCGGGTTACCTGCTCTTCAGAAGTCACAACGCCGGACAAAGTCACATTGCCGTCGACGGTATCCACATCGACATCCGGGGCATTGACGATGGGATCACTGCTTAATTCGGCCTTAATGGTCGCGGTGAGATTGGAATCATCCCACATCCTGCCGAAGGTCCTTTCCTCGGTGGCCACCCGGTATGCCCCGGCGGCGCCGCTGCCGATAATCACCGGCGCACATCCCGTCATCGCGAGCATCCCTATCATCCCGGCAAGTTTCAGACAATTTTTCATTTTGAACCTCCCTAATTGAATTGAAAAATATGAATAGTATACTTTTCTCCGATAAAAATCCAAGTCCTTTTCATTTCGAGCCTTCGGCCTTTTCCCACTTTGACCATTTCCCGCTCATATTCATCTTCCCCTGCACATATCCTTCCAGATCCAGGGAGACAAAACCGTAACCCGCATCTTTTATTTTTTTGGCGATTTCCATCCGCTGGTCCGGCCGGACAAGGATTTCCATGCCCTGTTCATCAGTTTCAATTCTGGCCGTATCCCCGTGATGCCGAACCCGGCAGCAGGTCACGCCATGATCGATGAGAATATTTTCGGCAGCTTCAATTTTTTTCAGTACCTCGACCGTGATGGGCGCACCATAGGGCAGGCGGGTGGCCAGACAGGGTGCAGACGGTTTGTCCCAGGTTTCAAGCCCCATTTCTCTGGAGAGTTGCCGGATTTCTTCTTTTGTCAGGCCCGCATCGATCAACGGCGAGGCAACGGCCAGTTCTTCGGCTGCGGCAAGCCCCGGTCTGAAATCCTTAAGATCATCGGCATTGGCCCCGTGGGCGATATGCAGGATATGCATTTTTTCAGCAATTTTTTTCATTTCCAGAATAAGGTTTTTTTTGCATACATAGCACCGGTCGACAGAATTACGGATGAAATATTCATTCTCCATCTCCCGGGTTTCAAGCACCATGTGCAGAATGCCCAATTTCTTTGCCAGGCGTTTTGCATGATATGTTTCCCGTGCCGGATGGATGGGGGAAACGCCGGTGACGGCAACCACGTTTTCCTTTAAAACCGCATGGGACACTGCCAGTAAAAAGGTGCTGTCCACGCCGCCGGAAAATGCGATCATCAGGGTTTGAAAATTTTTAACAATATCCTTGAGATATTCCATTTTTTCGTGCGCGTCCACGGCGTCTCCTGATTCCAAATTGCATTCAAGCGCTACCTGCGTTGGCTGCGTCGTCAGCTCCTCGATGTACTATATTGTATACCTGCGTCGCTTCCTCCTATGCCGCCTTGGTATCCTCTTGAATGCAAAATGGAATGAAATTATTTTGTTTCATGGGCAAAACCCCCGCAAACTGCCATGCGCAACGCGTCAGAGACACGGGAAAAAATTGTTTACAAAACAGATACGATCTTTTATATGGGTCTTGCCGAAACCCGGCAATTTAAAACGTTTCATATCATATTTTATAAGGGGTTGATATGGGGAAAAACAGCTTGATCAAGTCCACTTCAAAAAAGAAAAAAAACCTGAAGAAACCGGAAGACGCGAAGCAACCGGAAAATAAGAGTGCCGCTGCTGTGGCTGTGGAATCTGAACCCGCAGCCAAACCCGAAGCGAAAACCGCATCGCCGAAAAAGGAAATCCCCAAGGCGGAGGCTGTAAAACCCACTTACAAGGATCTGATCTTTAAAAACTTTGCGGACCGGCAACCGGAAAAACATGCATTTCCCGGAAACCGGGAGACAAAACAGTCATCGTACGAATCCCCTCCATTTTATCCGGCTGCCATTCAAGCGGAAATAAGACAGTTTAAAGCGCTGTTGTTTAAAAAATTCGATCTGACCAGCCCTGTTGAAATTGCCGTCGAAACCGCTGTTGAAACCAATGTTCCAACCAACGTTCGAACCGACGGGCAAAAGGCGCCGGTTGAAGAAAATGCCGTTATCGCCCCGGTTCCGGTTGAAGCTGCGGAAACTGCCCCGGTGCAAAGAATTGAACAGCCCGCCATGCCTGTCAAACCCACGCCGCCGTTAAAGCGGATGGCGCCGGACCAGAAGGTCACCGTCTCCTATGGCGATGGGAAAGCCGCCAAAGCCTCTGACCCACGGGACAACATGATGAAGCTGGCAGTTGCGCTGGTTGCCTTTTTCGTATTGGCTGTTGTGGGCGCGAGCTTCTCAAATCACGGCACATACTGGCTTGTGAGCAAGAACGGAAATACAGAAGTCTGGCAAGGCCGGTTCGGGCCCATGGGCAAAGTGTTGCTCATGACGATCCCTGATGCGGTGCAGACCGACAAGGGAAAAACCAGCGGCTCCAAAAAAGAAATCTTCCCGGCCATCGTCGCCTGGCATCTTAATACGGCGGACAAGGGATTGGAGATTGCCGGAACCCCGGACTTTAAAGAAATCCGGTCGCTATTGCAGGCAGCCGCTCCGTTTACCGTAACCCCCGAACTGAAAAAGGAGATTCTTGTCCGCTCAAATGTCATTGACCTCATGGCGCTTTTATATAAGGCGCAGGTAGCTGCCGGCCTGGAAACATCTGAAGGGTTTGAGCGCGCCCTGGCGTATCTTCAAGAGGCGAAGGCGCTTCAGTCAGATGAAATCCAGATGGATCTCGTCAGCAAAAAGATCAGCGAAATGGATAAAAAACTGGCGGGTCTTGGATTGCCGGTCCCGGGCCCCGAACCCGAAAAGGGCAAATAAACTCAGGCCGTGTATCAGTTTAGTCTTTTAAAAAACTGTTACTATTGTCCAAGGCCGCACTTATAACACTTCGCCGCATTGGAGGCGCTGAAGCACGCCGATGGTTTTAAACTGGGGAAGAACGCGAAAAAGACCGGAAGCAGCGGCCATCTGCCAGACGCGGTAAGGTGCTTGTCCACCCTGGGCAGGATCGGGGAAGATGTCGTGGAATAAAAGAAAACCGCCGGGAATAACATGCCCGGCCCAGGCGCTGTAATCGCAAAATACCGTATCATAGGCATGGCCTCCGTCGATAAAAACCAAGCTTAAGGGGGTTGTCCATTTCCGGGCCGCGACCTGTGAACGGCACACCAGGGGGACGACGGTGTCTTCAAGACCTGCCTGTCCCATTGTTTTTCTGAACAACGAAAACGTATCGATGCGGCCGGTTTTTTCATCCAGAAGGTCGGGGTCAAAATATTCTTCTCCGGGCTGCTGTTCCTCCGAGCCCCTGTGGTGATCGACGGAAAACAGAATGCCGTTGTTTTTCCTGCACCCCAGACCTAAATAAACAGTGGATTTCCCGCAATAACTTCCAATTTCCAGGCAAGCTCCCAACCGGCTCGCGTCACTGGCGATTTCATAAAGATACCGGCCTTCTTCCTTGTCCATAAACCCTTTTATCGTATCGATCAACGGATCATCAATTTCCATCCCGTCCACCCTCCCCCTTTCCACTTTGCGCTTTCCGCTTTCCACTTTCAACTCCCTACGGCATCTCCTCATAGCTTTTCACCAGCACTTCCCGTTGCTTTACACCGTCTGAAGGCCCCACAATTCCTTCTTTTTCCATGGTTTCAATAATCCGGGCGGCCCGGTTGTAACCGATGCGCAGGTGGCGCTGAACCATGGAGATGGAGGCCTGGCGGGTCTTGGTTACCAGGGCCACGGCATCGTCGTATCGCTCATCATGGTCTTCCTCCCCGTTTCCCTGATCCTCGCTGATGACCGGCGGCGCAATCACGGCGGCATTGTATTCCGGCGGCTTTTGTTCCTTTAAAAATCCCGTAATCCGGGCCACTTCCTCTTCGGAGATATAGGCGCCGTGAATCCGTTCGATTTTCGATGTTCCCGGGGGCAGAAACAGCATGTCGCCTTTTCCCAGCAGATTTTCTGCGCCGTTGGCGTCGATGATGGTTCGGGAATCGGTTTTCGATGTCACTTTAAATGAAATCCGGGTTTGAAAATTTGCCTTGATGATGCCGGTCAATACGTCCACCGAAGGCCTCTGGGTGGCGAGAATCAAATGGATGCCCGCGGCCCGGGCCATCTGCGCCAGCCGCGTCAGCGCAACCTCAACATCCCGGGAGGCCACCATCATCAAGTCCGCCAACTCATCGATAATGATGACGATATAGGGCAAAATCTGGCTTTGACCTTCATCCGGTCCCGCCGGTTTTTCCCTGCCTGCTTTCTGGTTGAACTGGCGGATGTTACGGGCCTGTTTTTCAGCCAGAAGGGCATACCGGCGCTCCATTTCCTTTACGGCCCAAAACAAGGCGTTCGTCGCTTTTTTGGCATCGGTGACCACGGGGGCAATCAGATGGGGAATGCCGTCGTAGGCCGAAAGTTCAATACGCTTGGGATCGACCATGATCATCTTGACTTCCTCTGGAGTCGACTTATACAGCAGGCTGCAGATCATGGTGTTCAACCCCACGCTTTTCCCTGATCCCGTTGTGCCGGCGATCAACAGGTGAGGCATTTTGTCAAGATCGGTCACCACCGGGTTTCCCACAATATCCTTGCCCAGGCAGATGGTAAGTTTGGATTTGGATTTTTCAAACGTATGGGTGGCGATGATCTCCTTTAACCGAACCGTTTCCCGCTCGCTGTTGGGAATTTCAATGCCGATAGCGTCCTTGCCGGGGATCGGCGCCACGATCCGGATGCTCAACGCCCGGAGGGCCAGGGCCAGATCGTCGGTCAGATTGACCACTTTGTTGATTTTGATTCCCGGGGCAGGCTTGTATTCAAATGTCGTGATCACCGGGCCCGGCAGGACAGCCGCCACTTCGCCCCTGACCCCGAAATCATCGAGTTTTTTTTCCAGAAGTCTGGATTTCATTTTCAGGTTTTCGTCATCCGTGTTGGCATCAGGAGGCTCAGGGTCATCCAGAAGGTTTACCGGCGGCAATTGGAATCCGGTGCTTTTTTTCATAAAATCAAACACTTCCTGCTTTAGAACCGGGGCTGCCGTGATTTTATGGGGCGTGGCGGGTTTGATCTGGATATCAGGTTTTTTTTTGACTTTCAGCTCTTTTTTTGCCTTTTGAAGCCGAACGGACTTTTTTTTCCGTTCCCGGAACTTGATCATAAGGGTCATGACCCGGTCAACGGCTATCTGCACAATCGCCCGGCATCGTCTGATGAAATTGACCATGGAAAAACCGGTAGCCAATATGAGGCCGATCAGCCATATGACGCTTAAAATCAGTGTTGCGCCGGTCATATGGGTATACCGCAGGAGCAGCGCACTTATGGGTATGCCGATAAGGCCGCCGGAAGAATAGGCGTTTTCCAGCAAAACAATTTCACTGGCGCTCAGGCTGATCAGGCCGCCGGTTGCGATGATTAAAAAAAAACCTCCAATCAGCGATAAGACCATGGCTTTGCGCGTATGCCGGCCAAAAAAATGAATGCTGAATATCAGCAGTAAAACCGGAAACCAAAAAGCGCCCAGGCCGAACAATCCGATGAGAATCCCCGCGATATGCGCACCGAAGACCCCGAAGAGGTTGTGGATGTCCCGGGTTTCCACCGCATGGTTGATGGACGGATCACCAGGACTGTAGGACACCAGACTGATCAGGGTTAGGATTACAAGAAAAAACAAACAGATTCCGGCGATCTCTTTTCGCATGGCCTATATTTCCATGATAAAGGGCAGGATCACCGGCCGCCGCCCGATGGTGAAGAAGAAATATTGCTTGAGTTCCTTCTGAAGCCGTGCCCGTATCTTTTCGATCCGGTTGGGCACGCCCGGGCTGATATCCTCAACGGCTTCCAGAATGACGCATTGGGCGTCATCAATCAAATGCCCGGTTTGCGTTTGAAATACGAATCCGCGGGACATCACCTCCGGCCCATACACAATAATTCCGGTTTCCTAATCAAAAGCCATGGTGACGGCGACCAGACCGCGGAGA
>CAYTSY010000016.1:0-19814 GCA_964440555.1 uncultured Desulfobacteraceae bacterium | reverse complement strand
ACGTCGCCGATGCCTTTTCCATCGATAAACACCCGGCCGGTGGGGACAGCGCCCCGGACCTTGCCGCCGTTATTGTCGAATTCGATGATTTGGCCGTTTTCGGCCAGCAATATATTTTCTTTTCCGATCCCCATTTGTTCGGCCAGACGCGTATGCAGGATTAAATGCCGGTATTCCCCGTGAATGGGTATGAAATACTTCGGGCGGGTCAGGTTGATCATCAGCTTCAATTCTTCCTGGAACGCATGGCCGGACACATGAATATTGGATATTTTTTCATAGATGACATCCGCACCACGCCTGTAAAGCGTATTGATGATTTTAGCAATGGCTTTTTCATTTCCGGGGATGAACTTGGAAGACAGGATCACGGTATCGCCTTCTTTAACATTAATCTGCTTGTGCGTCCCATCGGCCATGCGCGCCAGTGCCGACATGGGTTCGCCCTGGCTCCCGGTGGTGATCAGGATGACTTCGTCGTCAGGATAATCCTTGATCTGGCCCATGTCGATTTCAACGTCTTTTGAAATCCGGATGTAATTTAATTTCCGGGCAATATTTACGCTGACCTCGATGCTCCGACCGTTAATAATGACTTTTCTGCCCAGATTTTTGGCAATATTGATGACGGTTTGAATCCGGAAGATGTTTGATGCAAAAAGAGCCATGATGACCCGGCCCTTGGCCTGGGACATGCTTTTCCCCAGGATTTCAGCGATTTCCTTTGCGGATTTGGTATACCCCTCTTTTTCCACGTTGGTGGAATCCGACAGCAGGGCAAGAACCCCCTCTTCTCCGTACCGGGCGAACTGGGTGACATCCGTGACCGGCCCGTCAAGGGAGGCATTGTTAATTTTGAAATCGCCGGTATGAATGATCCGTCCGACCGGTGTGTTGATGCAAATCCCCAAACCATCGATAACGCTATGGCCGACCTGTATGAATTCCAGTTCGAATTCGTCGATTCGCAGTTTTTCCCGGGGATAAATTTCATGCAGCGAGGCGTTGGCCAGCATGCCGCATTCTTCCAGCTTGTGGCGCACGATGCCCAGAGTAAAGGGGGTGCCGAAGACCGGTACGTTGGATATTCTCAACAGATGGGGAAGGGCGCCGATATGATCCTCATGGGCGTGGGTCAAGACCACGCCGGCAAGTTTGGACTTGTTCTGCTTCACATATTCCATATCCGGTATGGCATAATCAACTCCCAGCATGTAGTCTTCGGGGAACATCAGACCCGCGTCCACGACAAAGAGCGAGTTTTTATACTCGAAAACCATCATGTTGAGGCCGATTTCGCCCAGTCCGCCCAAAGGGATAATCTTTAGCATCCCGCGTTTTTCCCTTCTTTTGCAGCCAGGGTGTCTGTGATGGCCTTCCGTACCTTTTCCAGGAGTTCATCTTTTGCCTGTGCCTCCGATGAAGTGCTTTCAATAGGGGGCAATATTTCCAAACAAATGGTTCCAGACATTACCTTCCACTGCTTTTTGGGCATGATTGAAAATGACCCGGTGATAACCATCGGCACAATGGGAACGCCGGAGCCCGCGGCCAACACAAACCCGCCTTTTTTAAAGGGCAGAAGTTTCCCGTCCAGACTCCGGGTACCTTCCGGAAAAATCATCACCGAAGCGCCGTTTTTAATTTTTTCCGCTGCTTCCCGGATGCTTTGAAACGCTGACTCCCGGTTGGACCGGTCGATACTGATGTATCCGCACCCCCGCATGCCCTGGGCAAAAATCGGAATTTTAAACAGTTCCGCTTTGGCGAGCCATCTGAACTGAACAGGCAGCCCGGCAAATAGCGCCAGGATATCAAAGTTGCTTTGGTGGTTGGCCATAAAAATATAGGACCGGTTGGGATCGATGTTGGAACCGCCCCTTGTGAGGACTTTTACGTTGCTGACGAATAAAATGGATTTGGCCCACCAGATGGCAGCCTTATGGGAAAGATTGCCCGTTTTGCTGAAAAAGCCGGCGAGCATCGCCACTGATCCGAAAAAAAACGTGGCCGGGATCGCCCAAAGAAGAATCAAAACAGTTTTGATCATAGGACTCCAAACGGTGTTCAGATGGTTTCAGATCCGGATGTTCAAGGTCTTAAACAGTGCGTCGGCAAAACGTATGATTTGGCCGCGTTGGGTTTCATCGGCGTAACCCATGCAACTGCAACGGACCCTGTTTGGAGTACGGATCAGAAATTCACACGCCAATTGATGCTGCTCGAGTGCGACGGCAAAACAATGGGGGCGACAACTCTCGTGTTCAGTTTGCTCACGGGTCAGATATTCCGGTTCAAGAGGTATCCAATAAATCCCATCAAGGGCGGACCGGCCAAAATTTTCATCCAGCCATGTTTTTATTTTTTCATATTCGCCGGGCCTCAGCTCATCAATAACATATTGTTTCATAAGCGCTTTATCTATCATAGTTTTTTGCACTCCGCAAGATGTATGTAAGGGGCAAGCGGCGTTGTCCTGCGGAGGCCGTTCACAATTTCCGGTGTAGGGGCGAATAATTATTCGCCCCTACGACGACATTCACCCCCAATACATCAGGCAACGGCAACCGGATTTCGACCAGATGAAACGGGTGATGCCGAAAGACGATCCCTGCCCAGCCAAAAGCGGTTGAAAAATAAGCTCGCCGATTGTCGAATTACCGCCCATGGCGCTTAAGAAAATTTACGGAAAAATATAAATGCCGGAAAAGAAATAAACGAAGAAGATGGTTTACATGAATTGCATGGCATCGCCGAAAATGGTTTTATGTGTCTCCCGGCTCTCTAAATGCGGATCCGGGGGACACATGGTTTTTCGGCTGAATTATGATTCTTCAATGGTGATCGCATTCGCCTCGCAAACTTCAACGCAGCTTTCACACCCTAAACACTCATCTGCATTAACAGGGACGGATTTCCCATTTTGCATTTCAAATACTTCAACCGGACAGACATCCACACATTCTTCACAACCTTCACATTTGTCTTCATCAACAATAGGATTAAATGCCATCTAAAGCGCCTCCTTTCGTATGGGAATTAATTCCACTTCATTATTTCGGCCATTTTTTTATACCGTGATACCGGGAAGTCCTTATACCAATTGCCAGGGGCAGTCAAGCCCTCTTATTATTTTTTTTAAACCAATGGATTCAAATCGGAACAGCCGCTCAAGAGCCGGAAATCAGGAACCGGATTTCAAAATAATGACGGGGAACTGACCCGGCAGATAACCGTGGAGGCATATCGGGAGTTGCCCCCCGTTTGGGCTTCGGCAGCGCTGCGAGGTGCAAAGCCGCTGAAATATTCCCGGGAATTCACACCGGGGACAACAGCAACCGTCAACGAGACGGTTTCCTCCATGGGTGACAGGGGAGGGGCCGCAGGCGCATGAACGGTTTTGTTTATTGCCGACCGGGCGGCCAGGTGATCCAGTACGTCCCATAGTTCTCTTTTGAACCCCCGGACGGCGACATCTTCGCCTTGGCGGACCAACAGTCCTTTTATGGAAAAAACAATTTCCATGCGGGCGCCATGGCTTTCCAGATAGTCCATAACCGCGGCGCTATCCGTAACAAATACGCCCGGAGGAGATGGGTGATGGAGCAAAAGCACCACCCAGGCCCTGAGTCTTTGTTCGGTCATGGCGTTCCCCGGATCTTCATCAACGGTTTTTGTCAGGCGGAGAAACAGCCGGTTCAAATCTCCGGGTTCCCCTTTGATCCGGTCATATAGCGACTGTTCCATCTTTTCCTGGGCCGCCATGTCTTTAAGAAGATCAAAACAATGATCGTCATGTTCCTTTGCAACGGCAAGAAAAAGCCTTGCGGCAAATACAATATCCGGAGTTGGCGGTGCAGCGTTTCCCGAAGGCGCATTTGACGATGCCCGCATTTTCAGATCGGATCGTATTTTTGAAACCGATGTGTCGGTAAAAAAGGGAATCCCGGTACTCTGCGCTTTTAAAAAGGTCAAAGGCCCATCTTCATGCAGGGTGATCCAATTTTTATAGTCTTTTATAACGTCCGCAATTTTTTTTTCATCTCCAGCAACCGGTTGCCGGATTTCCAAAAAATCGTTATCCTTCCACACGGAATCCTTATCTTGCAGGTAACAACCCAACGCCTGATAGACGGCAACCTTTTCAAAACAGGCAGAGAGCCGCGCGTTTGTTGCCGCCGACACTCCGGTAAAGGGGAAATATATAGGCATCATCAGGGGGTTAAACTCCTGTCCAGTGAGACAATGCCCATGGACTTCAATTGCTCGCGGATTTGATCGGCCAGGTCAAAATTTTTTTCTGCCCGCGCGCGGTTTCTTTTTTCAATGAGATGGGCAACAGACGGATCCATCATCTGCCGGTCCTCAAAGCTAAAAATCTGCAATACCCCGTCAATTTGGCGGAATGCATCAACGATTCTGGCTGCATCCGGGGCATTGATCCGGTTTTCCGAAGCAAGGGAATTGATTTGCCGGATGATTTTATAAACGGAAGCAAGGGCGCCGGATATGTTGAGGTCATCATCCATGGCGGAATTAAATCCCTGGCGGATGTCATAGAGGATCTGATCAAGTTCCTCAAAGGGATTTCCATCGTCTTTCAATCCGGTAAACGAGAGACGGATCAGCCCCGCAATCGCCTGGTCCATGCGCTGCAACCCGCGCCCGGCCTCATTGAGCTGATTTTCGGAAAACGTCAGGGGTTTTCTGTAATGGCCGGCAAGAAGCCAGTAGCGGATCTGTCTGCCGGAATATCCCATCTGTAAAACATCCGGCAAAGTGATTCGGGCCTTGGATTCATCCATTTTTTTCCCTTCCGAAAGAACCCGGTCGCAATGGAGCCAATACCTGGCCAATGGCTTTCCGGTAACCGCCCGGGCAATGGCGATTTCATTTTCATGGTGGGGGAAAACCAGCTCGCGGCCGCTGGCATGAATGTCAAAGGTCTCCCCGAGATATTTCATGGACATGGCAGCGCATTGGATATGCCAGGAGGGCCGGACATTTCCCCAGTCCGTTTTGATAAAGATGCCCCGTTTCAATTCCGACAGCCTGGATCGCTTGAACAGGGTAAAGTCCCGGGGATTGTCTTTCTCATACTCATCCAGATCAACGGTGGCGCCGAGCCTTATTTTGTTCAAATCGATCCCTGAAAGCCGTCCATATTCGGAAAACCGGGAAATATCAAAATACAGGGACTTGAGCTTTTCATAGGCATATCCCTTTTCTACCAGCTTCCGGGCCAGGGCAACCATATCATCGACATGGTCGCCGGCCCTGGGATAATGATCGGCCGGTTTGATGCGCAGGGTCCGGATGTCTTCCATGAATGCATCGATATGGCGTTGCGTAAAGGTTTTCACATCCAGATGCGCTTTTTCAGATCCATCGATGGTTTTATCATCCAAGTCCGTGATATTCATCACATGGGTAACTGAAAAGCCCCGATAATCCAGGTAGCGGCAGAGCAAATCTGAAAAAACAAACCGCCGGCATTCATCTAAGCTCATTCGCGCATGGACCGTTGGACCGCAGGAATAAATGGAAACCTTGTCGGGCAGAATCGGTTCAAACGGTTCTTTCTTACGGCCCATGGTGTTGAACAGCTTGAGCCCAGCCTTTTCTTTTACCGCAAAAAGCGGCGTGCTCAAATATCGCTCGCCCCCATCGGGCAAAATAACCACCAGCGTGCCGCCGGTCATCTTTTCCACCTGGAGCAGGGCCGCAAACATGGCGGCGCCGCTGCTCATCCCCACGAAAAGCCCTTCTTCCCGGGCCAGTTGCCGCGCTGTTTCATAGGCATCTTCATCATCGATGTTAACGACCTGATCAAGACGTTTTTTATCATAAATTTCAGGAACATAAGCTTCTTTCATATTCTTCAGCCCCTGAATTTTATGGCCCAGATAAGGTTCGACGCCGATAATTTGAATATCCGGACTACATTCTTTCAGTCGCCTCGATATTCCCATCAGTGTTCCCGTAGTGCCCATGGTGGCCACGACGCCATTGACCTTGCCGTCAGTCTGACGCCATATTTCTCCGGCGGTTGAATGATAATGGGCCTGCCAGTTGGCCTCGTTGTTGAACTGGTCGGTCATGAAATATTTTTCCGGGTTTTCACGGACCAGGCGATACACTTCTTCAATAGCGCCGTCGGTGCCCAGATGTCCCGGGGTCAGCAATATGTCGGCGCCCCTGGCTTTGAGAATCTTTTGCCGTTCCACGCTGGCCGCTTCAGACATCACCAGCAGCAGCCGGTAGTTTTTTACCGAACAGACCAGGGCCAGGCCAATACCCGTATTCCCGCTCGTAGCTTCAATAACCGTTTTATCCGGAGTCAGTTCGCCGGATTTCTCACCGGCTTCGATCATGAACAGAGCAGCCCTGTCTTTAATGGACCCCCCCGGGTTGAAATATTCCACCTTTGCGAGTAGCCTGACCCGGGGATTGGGATTTAATTTTTTGATTTCTACCAGAGGCGTGTTGCCGATGGCGTCCAATATCGATAAGTTCATCGGGATAATACCTTTATTATATCCTTGCGGACATTTTCCTGGGTTTGGGAAGCGTCGATTACCGAAAACCGTTCGGGTTCTGCCAGGGAAAGCGTCAGATACCCCTCCCGGACTTTTTGGTGAAACGTAATCGCCTCTTGTTCAAAACGCGTCTCGCCGGCTGTCCGATCCCCTGAATGAACGGCTTTCCATGCCCGGGAAAGGCCGATTTCAGGAGGAAGATCCAATAGCAGCGTCAGGTCCGGCCGAATGTCGTTTAAGATGAGCCGGTGCAGACTTTTAATCCATTCAACGTCAAGCCCCCTGGCATAGCCCTGGTAAACCACTGTTGCATCGAAAAAGCGGTCGCAGACCACTGTTTTGCCTGCACGAATCGCCGGATAAACCAGTTCGTGCAGGTGCTGGGCACGATCGGCCATATACAAGAGAAGTTCCGTCAGCGGATCCATGGCGCAACTGGTCGAGTCCAGAAGAATGGACCGGATTTTTTCACCGATCTGTGTTCCTCCGGGCTCCCGGGTTACAACGCAGGCCCTGCCGTTTTGATTTAGAAAATCGACAATATACGGAATCTGGGTGGTTTTCCCGGATCCTTCGATGCCTTCAAGGGTGATAAACATAATAGCGAAGAACCTATTGGTGGTTTTTTGTATAAAAATGTCTTTCCAGCAACCGATGATACGACGTCCAGTTCTCTTTCGTGTTTTCGGATTCCACAAATTCCCGGATGCCGTTGACCCGGGCATCGATTTCATCAATGTAGTGAAGCAAAACCGCCTCAATGGTTTTGGGCGGTTCCGGCGACCCGAACTCTCTGGCCCCATGGTGACTGATAATCATATGCTCGATCAACTGTTCGGCCTCCAGTGGGAAATCCTTGATCGCGGCAATTTTTTCGCGGACCATGAGAACGCCGATGACGATATGGCTTAAAAACCGTCCTTCGTCAGTATAATCAATATGCGTCCTGTAGGACAATTCCCTTATTTTCCCGATATCGTGCAAAATTGTCCCGGCCATGAGCAAATCCCGGTCAAGTCCGCCGTAATGGCTGCTTATTTTTTCCGCCAGGAGGGCCATGGACAGGGTATGCTCGAGCAATCCTCCCAGATAGGCATGGTGCATGTTTTTGGCCGCAGGCGCTGTTTTAAGTGCACCGACGATCTCCTGGTCCCTGAAAAAGGCTGCCATGAGTTCCTTGATATGGGGGTTTGATATGGAATCGGCCAATTGCCCCAGCCGATGGAACATCTGATCCACATCCCGCATCGTGGCCGGCAGAAAATCCACAGGGTTCACGCTTTGGACGTCAATGCCGGCGATGCTTTTGACCACCAGTTGGAGATTGCCCTTATACTCGGAAACATTTCCTCTGATGTTCACATAATCACCCGAAACCAGAGCTAAAACAACGTCATCCAGACCATCCCACATCACCCCTTTCAGGGTGCCGGTTTTATCCGAAACGCTCACATTCAAATAATTTTTTCCATCTTTTTTCTGTGAAAGAACCTTTTCCGCCAGAATAAAGGTATCATCCAAAAAATCCCCGGCCTTAATATCTTTTACATAGACTTTTTTCATAACGATTAAATCTCCCACGCCTTCAGGTCATCCATCGCCCCATAGTCGGTCATATCGCATTTGATAGGCGTAATTGAAATATGATTGTCGCACAGGGCGTTGGCATCAATATCCGGGTTCCCGCCGGCGGGCTTGGAATCGCACCCGTGCCAGTAATATTCCCTGTCCCTCGGGTCCACCCGCTTTTTGAAGTATTCATCAAAAAAACCGACCCCCTGTTTGCTGATCCTGACGCCGCTGATTTTGTCCATGGGCATATCGGGCAAATTGACGTTTAAAAACGTGCCCGCCGGCAGACCGTTTCGGGCCACCTGTACGGCGACTCTTTCCGTGAACCGGGCCGCTGTGTCGTAATGCCGGGAGTTTGGCCCCGCGATGGATACGGCGATGGCGTTTAATCCGTATAACGCGGCTTCTTTTGCAGCGGCAACCGTGCCCGAATAATTAATATTGACGCTGACGTTGGCGCCGGGATTGATCCCCGAAATCACGAGATCCGGCTTTTCATCCAAAAGCTCAAGAAGGCTCAGTTTGATGCAATCGGCAGGCGTGCCGCTTACGGTATAAAACGGGCCTCTGCCGTTGATATGGACCCGGGAGGCGCGAAGGGGAAGGTGCAGCGTAATCCCGTGTCCCACGGCGCTGCGCTCACGGTCAGGCGCTACAACGGAAACCGAGTTGTCCTTTGAAAACAGATCATATAGCGCCCATAACCCCTCGGCGTGAATCCCATCGTCATTGGTCAGTAAAATTTTCATTTTTAATATATAGCGTAACTTTCCATCATTTTAAATGTATATTTTTTAATTCGCTCTAAGAAAAACTATGCCTTGCTTTTTTGACCATATTTCTTATATATGGAAAATATGATAATTTATCAAGATGTTATAACGCGTATGGAAAACACGTCAGCGACAATATGAAAATCAGAACCCTGGAAATAAAAAAGCCCTGCCCCAACGCCTATTTAAAAACCGGCGTCCGGCTCTCTCCCGGTTTTTTCCCGCGACCGGTTTACGGGCTGTTTTTATTATTGTTATTTCTTCTGTTTGGCCCGGCCCCGGCTTGCGGCGCCGAGGCAAGCCCGTATGACCGATTATTCGCGGGCGACCCGGAGTCTCCATGGCAGCTCAGCGCCGGCACGGTTTCCTATGACGCAAAAACCCGGCAATACAGGGCATCGGGCCATGTCGTCATCCGGCAGGTGGATAAAACGCTGTCTGCTGATCACATTGCCTTTAATGCGATATCAATGCAAATGTCGGCCCAGGGCCATGTCGTGCTTCAAGTCGGCGAAGACATTTTGAACGCCGGCCGCATGGAGATCAACTTAAGGCAGGACCGCGGCATCCTGTACGACGGCGAGGTTTTTTTGGAGCAAAGCCATTTTCGTATCACCGGCGATAAAGTGGAACAGACTTCCCGATACGCCTATACAATCGAAAACGCAGTGGTGACCACCTGCGACGGCCAATCCCCGGCGTGGAAAATCACCGGGGAAAAAGTGGATGTCACCTTAAACGGCTACGGCTTTGTCACACACGGCGTGCTGTGGGCAAAGCATATACCTGTTTTTTATATGCCATGGCTGGTATTTCCGGCGAAATTGGATCGACAGTCCGGGCTTCTGATGCCGAAAATGGGATTTTCCGAGCGCAAGGGGATGGAATATGATCAGCCGTTGTACTGGGCCGTCAACCAAAACTCCGACGTCACGCTTTACCACCATTATATGTCTGAACGGGGAAACAAAATCGGCCTGGAATACCGTTATGTGGTTGACGACCGGTCCAGAGGGACGATGATGTGGGATTTCCTGGAGGACCGTGAAATCGACAATGGTTCGGCTCAATCAACCGATCACTGGGGCTATGACCATGACGCCCATACCCGAACCAACACAGACCGCTACTGGTTGCGAATGAAGCTTGACCAGGCCCTGGGCAGCGGATTTTCTGCAAAACTGGACGCAGATATCGTCAGTGATCAGGATTTTTTAATCGAGTTCCGGGATGGCCATTCAGGCTTCACTTCGACGAGCCGGTATTACCTTAAAAACTTCGGCCGGATGCCGGATGCCTATGAGGACCCGACCCGTATAAACCGTTTAAATATCGTCAAGACCGGATCTTTTTACAGTTTTAACACGGACGTCAAGTGGTACGACGACATCGTGGCCCGCAGGTGGGAAAATGATGATGCCACCCTTCAGAATCTGCCCCAAATGAAGTTTGATACCCTCAGACAACAGGTTTATGATACGCCCTTCTATTGGAACATGGCTTCCGAATACGTGTATTTTTACAGCGAAGACGGCAGTGCAGGGCACCGGATGGATGTTCACCCCAAACTTTACATGCCCGCGTATCGCAACAGGTATTTAAGCCTGGAGCCTTCCATGGGATTTCGGGAAACCGGCTGGCAGATCGATACGTTTCAGGATCACCCCATGGAGGCGGATAAGGATAAAACAAAATTCAGATACCTTTATGACGCCCGGCTGAACTTAAGCTCCGAGGCATATCGCATTTACGCGGTCAACGGGCCGCGGGTCGATGCGGTAAAACATGCCGTTTTACCGCAAATCGTCTATGACTTTATCCCTGAAGTCAACCAGGATGAATTCCCATGGTTTGAAGATCTTGATGACGATACGAACCGGGTGAACCCGACAAACCAGGTTTCCTTTGTATTGACGAATCTGTGGACAACCCGGTCCAAAACACCTGCGGCGGTGCAAAAAGGGAAGAAGAGCCCGGATATTGCAGGCATACAAATTGATCCTCTCTTGAGGTTTGAGTTAAAGCAGGGGTACGATATATTCGAAGCCAATGCAAACCGGCCGGCCGATTACCGGAATCAAAAGGATAAGCAGCCTTTTTTGCCCCTGGAAGCAGACCTGGAATTCACGTATGCGGATTTTTTTTTCGTTGCGGCGGATGCCCAATGGAATCACTATGACGATGATTTTTATGCCCGCAATATCGCGCTTGGGTTAAGCAGCGCAGAGGGTCGCCGACTCTATATGGACTATCGCTTTACCGAGGAATTCGTCGAATCTTTGGGCGCGGATATCGGTTTTCCGCTTGGCGAGTACTTTTTCCCATACGCCGGTTATTATCGAAACCTTTCTGAAGCAAAAACCCTGGAAACAACGCTGGGACTATTGTATGAGGCCCAGTGTTTCAGCCTGGATCTGCGTTTCAAGGATGAAGAAGACGATCGTAAAATTCAATTTATGGTCAATTTCAAGGGACTGGGGGAAATCGGCAGCCAATGACATCCGGAAATTATACACGCGCCTGGTATGTTTTGTATACCAAAAGCAGGTTTGAAAACGTTGTTCATGAAGGCCTGAGAAAAAAATCGATTGAGGCCTTTTTGCCCAAAATCAAAATTGCCAGCAAGCGCCGGGACAGAAAAATAATCCTGGATGTCCCCTTGTTTCCCGGTTATCTGTTTGTAAAAACAGATCTTGACACAACCCATTATCTCGATGTGGTCAAAACCGCCGGGGTCGTCCATTTTGTCGGAAACAAGGACGGGCCGATCCTGGTAGCAGAGAGTACGGTCGAGTCCATCCGGATCATCGTGTCGGCAGGCGGGCCGATCCTGACCGGCACAAAGCTGAAGAAGGGAGACCGTGTCATGGTAGTTCGCGGGCCCCTGACGGGCGTGATCGGCGTGTTTGTCCGATACCGGGGGAAAAACCGCATTGTTGTGCATGTCGAGGCTCTTGGCCAGTTCGCAGGCGTGGACATCGACGCCGCAGATGTGGAAACGCTGTCGGAAATATTTTGATAACCACTTGACTTCTTACAAATTTTTGTTTACTAAAGGGGGCATTGCAAAAAAAATATCCATAAATTTGAGGAGGATAAATGAATAAACTGGAACTGATCTCCGCCTTGAAGACTGAATCGAATATATCCAAATCTGAGGCTGCAAAGGTGGTGCAGATATTTTTCGACTCCATGTCCGATGCTTTGACAAATGGGGAACGCGTTGAAATCCGCGGGCTTTGCAGTTTTTTTGTCAAAGAATATAAAAGCTATACCGGAAGAAATCCCAAAACCGGCCAAAAGGTCATGATCAAACCCAAAAGGCTCCCGTTTTTTAAGGCAGGGAAAGAGCTGAAAGAACGGGTGGACTTATAAGTCCGGTGAACGGGTTCGATGCCATACTAAGCCAGGATCGTCCCATACGCATACTCACGCGGTTTCTTGAAAAGCAGACCATCCCGCATGCATTGCTGTTTACGGGCGCAGAAGGGGTGGGGAAACGAATGACGGCCGTGACATTTGCCATGGCGGCAAACTGTTTGGAAAACGTGGCAGATAATGCGCTCGAAACAGATATCGCCCTGAAGAAAGATCAGGTAATCCAAAATCCGCCGATTTTGACGGCGCCATGCGGCTTGTGCGTATCCTGTAAAAAAATAAGATCGTTCGCGCATCCGGATGTGCTGATGGTCGAACCTTCGGGTTTGCTCATTAAAATCGACAGGATTCGGGAGGTTATAAAAATTCTCGCCTTAAAACCGTTTGAGGCGAGGGTTCGCGTCGTTATTATCGCACAAAGTAATGCCATGAATCCTTCCGCGGCCAATGCGTTACTCAAGGTTCTTGAGGAACCGCCGCATCGAACGGTTTTAATACTCACCGCCAAAGACACGTCCGACCTCCTGCCGACGTTGGTGTCCCGATGCCGGCATATCCGGTTCAATTTGATTTCCGACGCCCATCTGCAGGAATTGTTGAAAAAAAATGCCATGATCGAATCAGCTCACGCCGGGGTTCTTTCTGCGATGGCCGGTGGAAGTTATGTCCGGGCGATGAAAATGAGCCGGTCCAATTGGATCAGCCGTAGAAATTGGCTGATATCTGCCGGGGGACTGGAGCGGCCGGAAACGCTTTCGGCACGGCCGGCGTCTTTTTTAATGGCGTTTTCTGAAAACCTGGCCAGAAACAAACAAACGGCCATGGACTCCCTCGAGGTGATAAAGACCTGGCTGCGGGATCTGGTGATTTGGAAATATAAGCCGGAAAAAATCATCCACAGAGATCTGACCGATAAGATCCGATGTGCATCCCCCCAGTGCGACACCCTGGATCTTATCAAAAAAATTGAATTGATCAGCCAGACGCAAAAAGATATTTCATCGAATTTAAATTTACGGCTTTGCATCGATGCGCTGATGTTGAGGCTGGCATCGGCAAGCTGAGGATATATGAAAAAAGTAATCGGGGTTCGGTTCAAACCGTCCGGCAAAATTTATGATTTTGATTGCGGCGCCTTTGTGCTGAAGACGGGGGATCATGTCATCGTTGAGACTCAGCACGGCCTTGGATTCGGAGTGGTGGTGAATCCGCCGGTTCTTTTGGAAGAAACAGAGGAAGACGCGAATGAGAAGGTGCTCAAGAAGGTGTACCGGATTGCAAAAGAAGATGACTTCGAACAATTGGCAAAAAATAAAGAAGTTGAAGAAAAGGCCCATGCCTGGTGCGTGAGATGTATCAAGGAAATGGGGCTGAAAATGAACCTTTTCAGCGTTGAAAATACCTTTGAAGGCAATAAGCTGACCTTTTATTTCACCGCCGACGGCAGAGTCGATTTCCGCCAGTTGGTGAAAGTTCTGGTAAAAGAATTCAACTTAAGAATCGAAATGCGTCAGGTCGGAATACGCAACCATGCCAAGATGTGCGGCGGCGTGGGGCGTTGCGGGAGGCCCTTGTGCTGCTCGCTGTTTATTGAGAATTTTGGTCCGGTTTCCATCCGTATGGCCAAGGAGCAGGGGTTATCTCTCAACCCCACAAAAATTTCAGGGCAGTGCGGCCGCCTTATGTGCTGTCTGACGTTTGAAAACGACGTCTATATGGAAATTAAAAAAGGATACCCCAAGGTGGGGAAAACCGTTATGACGCCCGAAGGAAAAGGAAAAGTGACGCGGCATAACCCATTGAAGGAAAAAGTTGCCGTTTTACTGACCGACGGTCCTGAAATAGAAGTCGATTTACATGCGATTACCCTCGAAGATAAAAATGCAATTGCCTTGGAAGATAAAAAGGAATAACGGAATGGACTCTTCTTTTTACATTACAACCCCCATCTATTATGTGAATGCCAGGCCCCACCTGGGGCACGCTTACACGACCATCGTTGCCGACGTTGCCTGCAGGTTCAACGCCATGCGCGGGGCAAAAACGTATTTCCTCACGGGAACCGACGAGCATGGCGATAAGGTCGTTCGGGCCGCCAAAAATGAAAATTTAAGCCCCAAGGCATACGCGGACATGATTTCCGGACTGTTTAAAAAGTTATGGCCGGAACTCAATATTAAATACGATCAATTTATCCGGACCACGGACCCCACCCATATCAGCGTGGTGGAAATGGTGCTTCAGGGGATCTTTGATGCCGGCGATATTTATTTCAGCGAATACGAAGGACTTTATTGCTTTGGCTGCGAGCGTTTTTATACGGAACGCGAGCTTTCCGACGGCAAATGTCCGGACCATGAAACCGAGCCTGAACGCATCAGAGAATCCAACTATTTTTTCAAGATGAGCCGATATCAGGATTGGCTGATCAGCCAGATTCTCGATCATCCGGATTTTATCCGGCCGGAGCGGTATAAAAACGAAGTCCTCTCCTTTTTACGGGAGCCCCTCGAGGATCTGTGCATATCACGGCCCAAAAAAAGGCTCCAATGGGGCATCACGCTTCCCTTTGACCCGGAATATGTCACCTATGTGTGGTTTGACGCCCTGCTCAACTATGTCTCCGCCCTGGGGTATCCGGACGGGGAACAGTTTCATCGCTATTGGCCCCATGTCCAGCATGTCGTAGCCAAGGATATCTTAAAGCCTCACGGCATTTACTGGCCCATTATGCTCAAGGCCGCGGGCATACCCGTATTCAGGCATCTCAATGTGCACGGATACTGGAACCTCAACCAGAGCAAAATGTCGAAAAGCCTGGGGAATGTGGTAGAACCCCTTCAGATGAAAGAAATTTACGGGCTGGATGCCTTTCGGTTTTATCTGTTGCGGGAAATGGTTTTCGGACTGGACGCCAACTTTTCCGAGGTTTCGCTGGTGGAACGCATCAATTCGGATCTGGCCAACGATTTCGGGAATCTTTTCAGCCGGGTATCGGCCATGACGCACAAATATTACAAAGGGGTGGTGCCGGAAGCCGATTTCCGGATCGAAAAGGAATTCCAGCTCGGCCTGGCCGATGACGCTGCCCGGGCCGTTGCAGGTTTTGAATCAGCCATGGACGGCTTTGAATTTCACAAAGCCATTTTGTCCATCTGGGAATTCGTCAGCCGAATGAACAAATATATCGATGTGATGGCGCCCTGGGAACTGGCCAAAAAGAAAACCAGCAGGAAGCAGCTTGATGCCGTTATTTATAATCTTCTGGAAGGACTCAGGATTTTGTCGGGCCTCATCTACCCGGTGATGCCGGATACGGCAAAATTGATGCAAAAGCATCTGGGACTTGATCCGGAGGCCCCGTTTTATGCCATTGAATTGCTTAAGTCCTGGAATCTGATGAAGCCCGGAACACAGCTTTTAAAAGCCATTTCCCTGTTCCCCAGGGTTGAACTCAAACAAGGTGACGGGGTTTCTCCGGAAAAAGAGTCGGGCACGGAGACCGTTCAACCGGATTTCAAGCCCGAGATTGACATTGAAGTCCTGAATGCCGTGGATCTTCGGGTGGGGACCGTCATCTGTGCGGAAAAAGTCGCCCGGGCTAAGAAGCTCTTGAAACTGGAAGTGGATATCGGCGAAAAACGTACGGTGATCGCCGGAATCGCCGAAAATTATTCACCGGAATCGCTGGTTGGAAAACAGGTAATCGTCGTGGCCAATCTCAAGCCTGCCAAGCTGATGGGAATCCTTTCCAACGGGATGATTCTCGCCGCCAGCGACAAGATCCGGGCAAAAACCGGCCCGGCATTGATCGCTCCGGACAAGCCGGTTGAACCGGGAACGCCTATCGGCTAAGCTCATCTATGAATCAGAAGACAGGTTGGAGAGAATATCAGATCAAGCTCAAACGCCGGGCAGACCGAAAGCGCCGCCTTGTGGTATACGCTGCTTTTTCCGTTCAGGTTCTTGTTTTTTTAACGGTCATTTACGGCGTTGCTAAAGGCGCAACGGCTGTCAGGATATTTTTCCAGGAAAAACCGGAACGCGCGGAAACCTCGTCTGCTGTTGTTGCCTTAGCCGGGAAAAAACAGGTTCAGACCATTTTAGGTCAAAATACCTTTGCCCGTTTGAGCGAAAAACAGTTTGACACCATGGCCAATGGAAAGAAATACCGGGTGGTAACCAGCATCGATCCCGGGCTTCAGACCTTTGTACAACAGAAAATCGATTCGAAAACCGCCCGACATGTCGGAATTGTCATCTTAAATCCGGTCACCGGTAAAATTTTATCCATGGTGAACTGGGACAAGACGAATCCGAAATACAATGTTTGCGCGCAAGGGCAATTTCCGGCAGCGAGCATTTTTAAAATTGTAACAGCAGCAGCCGCCATTGAATCCTGTAATTTTGATGCAAACAAGCGGCTTTCCTTTAGCGGAAACAAATATACGCTGTATAAATCGCAGTTGAAAGAACAAGACAGCCGCAGCGCCAATTGGATCACGTTTTCCGAAGCGTTTGCAAAATCGATCAACCCTGTTTTCGGAAAAATCGGGGCGAACCTTCTGAAAAAGGACCTTCTGGAACGATATGCATCGGAGTTCGGCTTCAACCGGCCCATCGCTTTTGAACTTCCGTTGGGGCAAAGTGAAATTCTGATTTCAAACGAACCGTATGCGCTGGCGGAAATTGCCAGCGGCTTCAACCGGAGAACCACCATATCGCCCATTCACGGCGCATTGATCGTCGGGGCGGTAACAAACGGCGGTACCCTGATGGAACCCTTTATTATTGAACGGATCGAAGACGATGCGGGCCGGACCATTTACACGGGCAAGGCCCATCCGGTCGCGCAAACGATTTCAAAGCAAGCGGCGGGCATTCTTAAAGAGATGATGACCGGAACCATTTCTTCGGGTACCTGCATGAAAACGTTTCGCGGCCGTCAAAAAGATCAGATTCTTTCCCGGCTTTCCATCGGGGGGAAAACCGGTTCCATAGACAATGCGGCCCGTGACGCGCGCCTGGACTGGTTTGTGGGATATGCCCAGGAGAAGAAGTCAGGGGAAAGCCCCATTGTGGTTTCTGTGGTTGTGGCCCATGAAAAATATATCGGCGTCCGGGCCAGCCAGTATGCCCGGATGATTTTTACCCAGTATTTTCAAAATTATTTTTCGACAAAACAAAATGTAACACGGGTTCAGGAGCATTCTTTCAAGGCCTCCTGAACACAACAAAAGGAGAAACGGTTATGCCGGGATTTGAATGGTTTGGCGATGAGGAAAGAAAAGAGGTTTCAGACGTTCTGGATACGGGTGTTTTGTTCCGGTTCGGTTTTGATCAGGCCCGAAAAAACCACTGGAAAGCAAAAACATTTGAAAGGGAACTGGCCCAGCGGTTAGGTGTGAAACATGCGCTTTTGTGTTCCAGCGGCACCGCCGCATTGAGTATTGCACTTGCTGTGTGCGGCGTCGGGGCCGCAGACGAAGTCATTGTTCCCCCGTTTACATTTATCGCCACCCTTGAGTCGGTGTTAAGCGCCGGCGCGGTTCCGGTGTTCGCCGAAATCGATGAGACGCTTTGCCTGGATCCAAAGTCGGTTAAGGCCAAAATTACGCCGAAAACCAAAGCTGTTTTGCCGGTGCATATGTGCGGGGCCATGGCCCGGATCGATGAAATCGCCGATATTTGCACGCAAAAAAGCCTGATCCTGATCGAAGACGCCTGCCAGGCCATGGGCGCCACATTCAATAATAAGGCGTTAGGCGCTTTCGGTCAGATGGGATGCTTTTCTTTCGATGCGGTCAAGACCGTCACCTGCGGAGAAGGCGGCGGGGTCATCACCGACGAAAACCTGCGATACGAAACGGCGGATGCCTTTGCCGATCACGGCCATGACCATATCGGCGGCGACAGGGGGCTTGAAGGCCATCCGATTCTGGGCGCGAATTACCGGATCAGCGAATTAAATGCCGCGGTCGGACTGGCGCAATTGCGAAAGCTGGACCGAATGCTTGCTGTTCAGCGCAAAAACAAAAACGCGATCAAGTCGGCGATGAAAAAAATCACCGGTGTGACCTTCCGGCAACTGCCGGATGAAGCCGGCGATTCAGCGACTTTTTTATCTTTTTTCCTTCCGGACGAAGACAGGGCAAGACAAGCCGCGGCGCTTCTGGCCGGCGCCGGAGTGGACGGCTGCTTTTACTGGTATGACAACAACTGGCATTACCACCGGAAATGGGATCATCTGAAAAATTTACATTCAGCCGCCAGGCTCCCCATCACGCTGGTTCAAAATCCACCGGACTATCAAACGATTTGCTTAAACCAGTCCGACGCTGTCATGCGCCGCCTCATTTCAATGCAGATCAAGCTGTCCTGGTCACAAGACGATGTGGCCCTGCGCATTGAAAAAATTGAAAACGCACTGAAACAATTTTAGCTTTGTTGAGCCCGGGATGAAAGGCATGAATTTGGTAAGCATTTACGACTTTTTGCACAGACTGCTGCGCAACATAAGGGAGGTTTTTTCAGCGCCCGTCTATTTCGGGCGCTTCCCGATGAGGCTTCAGGGAAACGCGGTGGTGTTTTTTCCTTTGCACGCCGCGTTGTTTTGCTGCGGGCTTGCCGGCATCGTGTCCTATAAGAAAAAGCAAAAAGACGCGCCGGAAACAACAGACGGCAAACAGATTGGAACGCTCCTCTTAAAGGTGCAGGAAAACGGTTTTGCAGCATGCGTCAAAAACACCCCGGCCATGGAGAAGGATTACTTAGGGGGCGATGACGTCATTGGCGCACTGGCGGGCGCAGCGCAATCACTGAAAACCGATGACGCCTTCTACGCGGGTTATATCGATGACCATTTTCAGGAAGATCTTCGTGCGCATTGCCGGCTTTTGAACGACATTATCGGCAAAGAAGGGGATACATTGGCAGGGCAACTGGGAGTTGTTGAATCCGGCCTGGGCCGGATCATGGTGCAACGGCTGGAAGCCTTAAAAGATGTTTCCTGGTGCTTAAAATCCGAGGTTTTGGATAACATCGATAAAATCAGAGAACTTCAATCCCTTTTTCCCCAAAAGCCGCAAGCCGCCCGGACGTTGATTTTCAAGAAAATCAACGCTGTACTGAACAGCATTGACCGGCTCGAAGTCAGGGGACGGGACAGTGCCGGAATTTCCCTGATGTTTTGGATTAAACCCCAGGACTTTGACAAATTCAAAGTCCGGTTGTCAGATCCCGAACACAGGGACCTGTATGATAGCTATGAAAACCGGATGAAAGATGATGTTCTCGTTAACCAGAGCCTCCGCGTGAGTCACGTGGAAACAAAAAACGGCGAATCGCTCACAGCCGTTGCGCTCGTCTACAAGTTCGCCTCTGAAGTGGGCTGTCTTGGGGATAATGTTGCCTATTTGCGGCGCCAGATTCAATCGGATGGCGTTCTTCAGTTATTGACCGGGTATCCCGTCTGCCGGGACCTGGTTTCAGCCCATACCCGATGGGCTTCCGTAGGCGCCATCAATGAATGCAATTGCCACCCCGTGGATAA
>CAYTSY010000015.1:24453-34551 GCA_964440555.1 uncultured Desulfobacteraceae bacterium | reverse complement strand
CCACGGCATCCGGAATCAAAGAAAACCCTGTGGATTGAAAAAAATATTTTTCATGTCATGTATTCCCATGTCTACGATAAACAGGGCAATCTATGGAAAGGCCAGATAACAGGCGTTTTGAATTATGCAACTGCCCAAGGCCAACCCGCCTGGACACAAGCCGAAGATTCTTTTACAGATCTGAAAAACGCTTTTTGGAGCAACAATCTGCTTGACACGGTTACTGCAGACGGGCCAATGAACATGAACCGTTTTGATCCCGCAGCGATAGGAACGACTTTCTAACGCAATTTAATTCATACCCGATGCACTGCTTTGAGCATGTCGACAGGTCAGGAATCCACCCGTTTTTCGGCGGTTTCCCGACCTGCCGTCATGCCGGCGGCAACCCCAAACAAAATACCTGAAGCCCTCGATACATCCGCCCTTTCTTTTCCGTTATACCTCTCCCGTGCAAAAAAATTGTTTGACAATATGACTGATATTTTGACACAAAGCAGATGACGGAAATTTTGCATGCACCACCCCGTATATTCGCCGATCCCGCCAAAAATATCGGCAACATGCAACATGGCAATCGATCGGTTTTACGGCCGAAATCAATTTCCGAATGGACAAGCGACATGAGCAATGATTCGACTCTTGAAAATCCCCTGGACCTTGCCGACATCGACGCGCTTTTCAACCCGAAATCCATCGCCGTTGTAGGCGTGCCCAGGGGAATGAAAACCGGAAGACTTTTTCTGACGGCGCTTTTGGATCAAAAATACCCGGGAAAGCTATACCCCGTAAATCCTGCTGCCGGTGAAATAGACGGCCTTAAGGCGTATTCGTGCGTTTCCGACATTCCCGGCCCTGTGGATCTGGCCATCATTTTGGTTCCCCATCAACAATCCTCTTCCGTTATAAGAGAATGTGCAGCCAAAGGAGTAAAAGGCGCGGTTCTTTTTACCGCGGGATATAAAGAGACCGGAACCGCTGAAGGGATTGAACTGGAAAAGGAACTGGTGAAAATCGCCCGATCCTCCGGGATGCGGCTGATCGGTCCCAACTGCATGGGACTTTATTCTCCCAAAGCCGGCTTGTCTTTTTTCCCCGAACTGTCCAGGGAGCCAGGTTCCGTAGGGATCATTTCACACAGCGGTTCGCTGGCGAACATCCTGGGGCGGATGGGACCCGACAAAGGGCTTCGCTTCAGCAAGGCCGTCAGTCTCGGTAATGAGTGTGACCTTACCGGTATGGATTTCCTCTTGTATCTGGGGGGTGATCCTGAAACCCGTTTAATCGGCGCCTATCTGGAGGGAGTTAAAAACGGCCAGGCCTTTTTAAGTGCCCTGAAATCGGTTTCCCTGAAGAAGCCGGTGATTCTCTGGAAAGCCGGTCTGACCCCTGAAGGCAGTCAGGCGGCTTCCTCTCACACGGGGGCACTGGCCGGTTCGCGGAAAATCTGGGAAGCGACCGTCCGCCAGGGCGGAGGTATTTCAGTGATCGGATTTGAGACCTGGGTGGATACGATGATGGCCTTTTCCTATTTTACCGCACGACTGGGAAACCGTATGGCTGTTATCTCAGGGCCGGGTGGTTTTGCCGTGGCAGCGGCTGAAGCCTGCGGTATGGCAGGTTTGAGGCTTGCGCAACTGACTCCCGCTACTCAGGCAACGCTTCTTTCGCTGATCGCTAAAACCGGGACCAGTTTCCGGAACCCCATCGATATCGGCCTGACCGGGGCAATGGACGGCCAAACGATATTTCATGCGGCACGGGCAGCGGCAGAAGATCAAAACGTTGATGCCGTATTGATCATAGGGATCGGTATGACGTTGGAAGAAAACCGGACTTACGCGCAAATTTTCAGCGAAATCGGAAAGCGTGCCGGGAAACCCATTGTACCGGTTGCCATGCCGGGTTTCGAGGGGACGCAAAGCAACGCATTTTTTGAAGCCGGGCTTCCGGTCTTCACCAGTGTCGAGCGGGCCATGGACGCCTATGCCCGCGTCTTGAATTATCAGCGCTGGCGTCAATGCCATGCGGGTTGACCCACACCTGTTCTAGAGGGTATTTACCTGTTTTTTGATAACCAAGGAGGGAACTAAACATGCTCAATAGCAAAATGTTCAGCAAATGGGGAACCTTCAACAAGGGCATGGATTCCAAAAGCATCCAGGTTTCTTTCTGTAACCATTTGGAATACTCACTTTCCAAAGATCATTACACGGCTGCGCCCCGGCATTTGTATACATCCTTGGCCCTTGCCGCCCGGGACCGGCTTATCGAACGATGGATCAATACCCAGCAGATGTACTATAACCACGATGTCAAGCGGGTTTACTACCTCAGTGCCGAGTATCTCATGGGCCGGCTTTTGGTCAACAATCTGATTAACCTGGGCATGTATGATGAAACGGTAAAAGCCATGAAAGATCTCAATCTGGACCTGGAAGAAATGCTTGAACAGGAAACTGACATGGGGCTGGGTAATGGGGGTTTAGGTCGGCTGGCCGCTTGTTTCCTGGATTCCATGGCAACCCTGGAAATCCCGGCCTATGGATACGGAATTCGATATGAATTCGGCATCTTTGATCAGGAAATCCGTGGATTGGGGCAAATGGAGCTGCCCGAAATCTGGTTAAAATACGGCAATCCATGGGAAATTGCCCGGCCGGAATACACCCTTACGGTAAAATTTTACGGGCATGTCAAGCAGATTATTCTCCCTGACTGCACGCTGAAAACCGAGTGGGTCGATACCCAGGACGTCATCGGCATTGCCTATGACACGCCCGTCGGCGGATACGGCAACAATACCGTGAATACGCTGCGTCTTTGGTCGGCCAGGGCCTCCAAGGACTTTGACCTTAAGTATTTTCAGGATGGCGATTACCTTAAAGCGGTTGAACAGAAAAACTTGTCCGAAAATATTTCCAAGGTGCTTTATCCCAATGATCAGATATTCGAAGGCAAGGAGCTTCGCCTGAAACAGCAGTATTTTTTCGTTTCCTGCTCTCTTCAGGACATTGTACGGCGGTATCTGGTCAAGCACGACTCTTTTGACGAATTTCCGGATAAAGTGGCCATCCAGATGAACGATACCCACCCGTCTTTGACCGTTGCCGAGCTGATGCGGCTGCTTTTGGATGATCATGGTTTAAACTGGGAAAAAGCCTGGGACATCACCGTGCGGTCCTGTGCCTACACCAACCATACCCTGTTGGCGGAGGCTCTTGAAAAATGGCCGGCTTCTCTTTTTGAGAATCTTTTGCCCCGCCATTTGTCGATTATTTATGAAATCAACCGCCGCTTTTTGCGTGATGTGGCGGTTATTTATCTTAAAGACGATGATCGTATGCGTCGAATGTCCATCATCGAGGAAGGGCCTGAAAAACTGGTCCGCATGGCGCATCTGGCCATCGTGGGTTCCCATGCCGTAAACGGCGTGGCCAAAATTCACAGCAATCTGTTGAAAGAAAGGGAACTGAAAGATTTTTACGAAATGTTTCCGGAACGCTTCATCAATAAGACCAACGGCATTACACCGCGGCGCTGGCTTTTGGCGGCCAACCCGCATTTGTCCGAGTTGATCAGCACCACCATCGGAGACCAGTGGATCACCGACCTGAGGCACTTGCGTCATCTCGAACCTCTGGCCGATGATCCGGATTTTCAGGAAAAATGGCGCAATGTCAAATTCAAAAATAAATTGCAGTTGGCACAAATCGCCCGCACCCTCACCGGTGTCGAGGTTGATCCGCAATCTATTTTTGATGTTCAGGTTAAAAGAATCCACGAATATAAGCGCCAGATGTTAAACATTCTCCATATTGTGTACTGCTGGCTCAAACTGAAGAAAAACACCGGGTTTGATATGGTTCCACGAACCTTCTTTTTTGGCGGAAAGGCTGCTCCAAGCTACTTTACCGCAAAACAGATCATTCAACTGATCTGTCACGTGGCTGAAATGCTTAACCGCGATCGTTTCACCAACTCAAAAATAAAAGTTGTCTTTCTGCCCAACTACCGGGTTTCCCTTGCCGAAAAAATCTTTACGGCATCCGATTTGTCTGAGCAGATTTCAACAGCCGGGTATGAAGCGTCGGGAACCGGCAATATGAAATTTGCGTTAAATGGAGCCTTGACCGTGGGAACTCTGGACGGCGCCACCATTGAAATCATGGAAGAGGTGGGGAACGAGAATATTTTTATTTTTGGTCTCACAGCCGAGGAAGCCCCGTCGCTGTATTCCCATTACAATCCCCGTGAATACTATGAAAAAGACCCTTTGCTCAAGGAAACCGTCGATCTGATCATGGAAGGCTTTTTCAGCCCTGAAAACCCAAGCCTTTTCCATCCCCTCATGGATCTGCTGCTAAACGAAGACCGATATCTGGTTCTGGCTGATTTTGATGCCTATCATCAGTGCCAGCAGCAGGTAAACGCCCTTTATCTGGACAGCCGGTCCTGGACCCAAAAAACCATCCTGAATGTGGCCCGGATGGGCAGGTTTTCCTCGGATCGGACCGTAATGGGGTACAATGAAGATATCTGGCGGGCAAACCCCTTAAAAATTCAGCAAAACGATGAAAAGTGAAAAAGGCGGCAGCCCTATAAATTTAGAGAATTCAGGAGCCAGAAGTCAGAATGTGAAAACGGAAAAATCCTTATTTATTCTGACTTCTGGATTCTGACTACTGAATTCCAACAAATTACCGGTTGTTTTTTTCAAAAGTTTTCATGAAATCGCATAAGGCCTCCACGGCGGCAAGTGTTGTGGCATTGTAAATAGACGCCCGGCACCCGCCGACTGACCGATGGCCCTTCAACCCGCCCAGGCCTTTTGCCGTCGCTTCCCCGATAAATGTTTTTTCCAGATCCTCGTTGGGCAGCCGGAAGGTAACGTTCATCTTCGACCGGCTGTCCTTTTCAGCGGTTCCCCGGTAAAAATCGCCGGAATCAATGACGGCATAAAGCGTTTCGGCTTTTTTGCGATTTAATTTTTCCATGTTTTCAAGTCCCCCCACGGCTTCTTCTATCCATTTGAGTACCAATTGGATGATATATACGGCAAAACACGGGGGAGTGTTGTACATGGAATTTGATTCAATAAAAGTTTTGTAATTTAACATGGTTGGAATGTTGTCCGGTATCCGGCTCTGCATATCTTCGCGGACAATGACCATGCAGACGCCGGCAGGCCCGATATTTTTCTGTGCCCCGGCATAAATCAGGCCAAACGGGTTCGGATCAAAAGCGCGCGACAGGATGTCCGACGACATATCCGCTACCAGGGCAGGCCCGCCCGTGTCCGGAAATTGGGGCCACTGGGTTCCCTTGATCGTGTTGTTCGAAGTGATATGAACATACGCCGCAGCCTTGTCAAAAGAGATGTTTTGGGGGATAAAGGAAAAATTTTTCTCCTCCGACGACGCTGCAACCCGAACGGATTTTCCCAGCAGTTTGGCTTCCTTGATGGCCTTGGTGGACCAGGTGCCCGTATTCACATAGTCCGCGGATTTCCCTTCGGCCAATAAATTCATAGGAACCATGGCAAACTGGAGACTGGCACCTCCTTGAATGAAAATCACCTTAAACCGGTCGTCGAGTTTTAAAAGCCTTTTGGTCCGGATAACGGCGTCGTCGATGACATCATCAAACCACTTGGACCGATGGCTGATTTCAGTAATGGACATGCCCGAGCCCTTGAAATTTAAAAATGAATCCCGGACTTCCCGCAACACTTCGATAGGCAATGCCGCCGGACCGGCATTAAAATTATAGATTCTGTTTTCTTCCATCTTTCGTTCTCCTTGTACAGATAAGTTTAGTTCATGAGATTTTTAAAGGCTATAATTTGGTAAAATAAATATCGGTTGTCAATGGGTATTTTTAATTTTTAAAATTGGCGGCGCATTTCGTTGACAAAAGAGCTGTAAATAAAATAAAAAAGGGACAAAATTATCAATTCAGGGGAAAAACGCCATGCACATTTATGCCTATCCTTCGGATCCAGCCGAAAAACGGATCGACGATATCGTGAACCGGGGTTTTGCTTTTAAAAAAAAAGATGTCAAATACGTAGAACGCATTCTTGAAGCGGTGAGGAAAAAAAAGGATGCTGCGCTGATCGAATATGCGCGGCGTTTTGATTCCCCCAATATCAGTACGGATAATCTTGAGGTGTCGCAAGCCGAAATTCAGGAGGCCACTAAACACGTCAGCCGGAAATTTATGCGCACCCTGGACCTGGCTGCCGGTCAGATTGCTTCTTTTCATCAACGGCAGGTTCAAAAGTCATGGTTTTCCACGGACAGGCCGGGTGTTTTTCTGGGTCAAATGGTTCTCCCGGTCGACAGCGCCGGAATATACGTGCCGGGTTCAAGGGGGGGAACCACGCCGCTGGTGTCGTCGGTTTTGATGGGCGCCATCCCCGCAAAAATCGCCGGCGTAAAGCGGATCGTCATGACGACTCCACCCCGGGAAGATGGGACGGTCAACCCCCACCTCCTGGCGGCGGCCCAAAAAGTGGGGGTTCAGGCAATCTACAAGGTCGGCAGCGCCTGGGCCATCGGCGCAATGGCTTATGGAACGCAGCACATTCCCAAGGTGGATGTCATTGTGGGACCGGGAAACATGTATGTGACGCTGGCTAAAAAGATCGTCTCTCAAACCGTCGGAATCGACATGATCGCCGGGCCCAGCGAAATCATGGTTCTTGCCGATGATTCAGCCCACCCGGATTTTGTGGCAGCGGACCTGTTATCCCAGGCCGAGCATGACCCCATGGCTTCTGCAATATTGGCAACTGATTCCGAAGAAATGGCCAGCGCCGTTGACAATGCAGTGGAAAAACAGATAAAAAGTCTGTCCCGCGAATCCGTTGCCCGGTCCTCTCTGGACCGATACGGCGCCATTATCAAGGTCGGCGACATAACCCAGGCCGTCATGCTGGCCAACCGTATCGCCCCGGAACACCTGGAACTGCATGTAAAAGATCCCTATGCATTTATGGGAAGCATCCGCAATGCGGGAGCCGTGTTTTTGGGAGAATACACGCCGGAGCCCGTGGGAGATTATATCGCCGGCCCCAACCATGTGTTGCCCACATCGGGAACCGCGAGATTTTCTTCGGCTTTGTCTGTTGATCACTTTATCAAAAAAACCAGCATCCTCCACTATTCCAAAGACGCTTTCATGAAAGAGGCCGGACACATCGCCCTGCTGGCACAGACCGAAGGCCTGGGTGCGCATGCAGCCTCCGTGATGGTCAGGCTGAAAGCTGAAGACTGAAGGGTTTTTGTTACATCAGATCGGCGGAGGTATAATTCAGCAATGCCCGGGCAATGACCAGTCGCTGAATTTCGCCCGTTCCTTCATAGATATCCCCGATCCGGGCATCCCGAAACCATTTTTCTACCAGAAGGTCATGGGTTATGCCCATGGCCCCCAACAGTTCCACCGCCATCTGGGCGCCTCGCCTGGACAATTCACCTGATTTGGCTTTGGCGATGGATGATTCGAGATTGTTGGGTTTTCCCATGTCCATGAGCCAAGCCGCCCGCAGCGTCGTCAGCGTGGCGGATTCCAGCAGCGCTTCCAGTGCCATGCGTTTTTCCTGGACAGCGCTTCGCTTTTGAGGCCCGGCCTCCCAGTCCACCCCTGTTCCGGCTTTTTCCAGTTCGGATTCCACCGACTCGAAGCAGGCCAGCACTTCTCCGATGCTCACGCTGGCCACCGCCGGCCGGGTGATGTTGAAGGTCTGCATCAGGCCTTTAAAGTCCCCGCCGTTCTTCTTGACACGCTCATCTTCGCCCAGAAGGTTTTCACGGGGGATGCGGCAGTTTTTCAAAACAAAGGCCGCCGTATCGCCGGCCCGGATTCCCATTTTTTTTTCCTTTTTGACAAGCGCCAGTCCGGATGCCCCTTTTAGCACAAGAAAAGCCTTGATTGCCCCCCGGCCCGCCGATGGATCGATGGTAGCCCAGATGACGATTCCTTCGCATCTGATGCCATCGGTGACAAAAATTTTTTCCCCGTTTAACACCCATTCATCCCCGTCCGGAAGGGCCGTGGTTTGGATGGCCTTGGAATCCGATCCGCAGCCCGGTTCCGTGTTGGCCATGGCCAGCATGACATCGCCCCATGTTTTCTTTTGCGCCTGGGTTCCGACAGCGGCAAGCGTGGCATTGCCGATGCTCCACCGCGGCTTCTTCAAGTATAAAAACGGATCTCCCCAGCACCGGTGGATCGTGGAAAGCATGGCAAACACCGACGGCAGACATGCGCCTTCATGCGCCATCCGGTTTCTCACCAGGTCGGAGATGGCGTCGAATTCTTTGGCTTCGGGGAATTCATCGGGAACGCTTTTTTCATCATCATCGTATTGCCGGGCGTAGTTTCTCACCGCCAAACCTCTTTTGCGAATCGCATCAATGATCTCCTGATCTTTTTTATTCAGGGAAAAATCAACCATGTGGTTCTCCTGTCAGAAAACAAGTATCGTGTCCTTCGGATCTGTGACCACTTCACCGATAACAGCCGCCCGGTCAACGCCGCTTTTCCGCAATTCCCGCAGCAGGTTTTCAGCGGATTCCGGGGCCGCGCTGATCAATAACCCCCCGGACGTCTGTGGATCGTACAGAACATCGATCATCGAACGATGAACAGAGGTATCGATTTTGACCATGGATTCCCTGAACTCACGGTTTCGATAGGCCCCTGCCGGAACAATGCCCATATCGGCATATTCAAATACTTCAGGAATCACCGGAATGGCTTTTGAAAAAACGCGGGCCCCGCATCCCGAACCGGTCACCATCTCGGCAAGATGCCCGATCAGGCCAAAGCCGGTGATGTCGGTGCAGGCATGCACCGGATATCGGGCCATGACCAGAGCTGCGTTGCGGTTGAGTTCCGCCATGAGGCCGGTGACGGATGCAATGAGGGCTTCACTCGCCAACCCTCCCTTTATGGCCGTATTGATGATGCCGGTTCCCAAGGGCTTGGTCAGTATGAGAAGATCGCCGGCGTGAATATTTTTTTTTCTCAGCACCCGGTCCGGATGAACGAATCCCGTGACGGACAGCCCGTATTTAAGTTCCTTGTCCTCAATGCTGTGCCCGCCTACGAGGATCACCCCCGCTTCCTTCATCTTAACAAGCCCGCCTTCGATGATTTTTCGAAGCACACAAATATCCATCAGTTGAACCGGAAAGGCCACCAGATTCATGGCGGTTTTAGGAATTCCACCCATGGCATAGACGTCGCTTATGGCATTGGCCGCGGCGATCCGGCCGAAGTCAAAGGGATCATCCACCATGGGCGTAAAAAAATCCACGGTCTGGATCATGGCCAGATTTTCCGAAATCCGGTACACGCCGGCATCATCCGCGTGATCCAGCCCGACGATGAGATTTTCGTCCGTTGGAAATTCAATGCCGCAAAGCGCCCTGTCCAGGTCCCCTGGACCCAGCTTGGAAGCTCAGCCGGCGCCGGTTACGGTCTGCGTCAGCCGAAGCGGTTTCACATGATTCATTGTCCCTGCTCCTTTTTTATCGCCACATTCTTAATGGAACAACATCTTATTGAAATTTAATGTTTTTTGGTTTAATGTAGAAAGAGTGGAATAAAAAGTCAAGCAGCTCTTCAAAATCTATAGGATAAACATCACGCATGGATCCATTACAAACCCAAATATTGTCAAGACTCGGCATGCGACTGTCATCCCCCTCCGAAGCATTGTCCGGCATACGTTCCGGAGACCGGATCTTTTTGGGCACGGCCTGTGCGACGCCGCGCCTTTTGATACACGCTCTGGAGCATTTAGACAGGCCTCTTTCCGATATTCAGGTTTTTCACTTTTTAACCGATGGGGCCATCCTTTACGACAACGGGCATCCTCGAACCCGGTTTCAGCATAAGGTTTTTTTTGTGGGAACCGATGCCAGGGAAGCCATCAAGCTGGGGCTTGCGGACTATATCCCCATTTCCATCGCCAGGGTTCCGAAAATGATTGAAACCGGCAGATTCCCCATTGATGTAGCCCTGGTTCAGGTCTCCATGCCGGATGAAAACGGCTTTGTCAGCCTGGGCGTATCTGTAGACATC
>CAYTSY010000015.1:23857-24443 GCA_964440555.1 uncultured Desulfobacteraceae bacterium | reverse complement strand
AACGGTCATCACCGAAATCAACCCGAACATGCCGCAAACCATGGGGCAGACCCGGGTGCCGATCGATAAGATCGCTCATTTTGTTTTAAATGATTGCCCGGTGATCGCCTATACCCATCCGCCGGTAAATGAGGTGGCCGAACAAATCGCACGCTATGTGGCGCGGATTATTGATGATGGTTCAACACTCCAGATCGGGTTGGGCCGGATTCCCAACGAGATGCTCAAATACCTTAAAAACCGCCGGAATCTGGGAATTCACTCGGATGTCATCACTGATCCGGTGATTGGTTTGATTGAAAACGGGGTGGTTACGGGAAGCGCCAAAACCCTCCACAAAGGGCAAATCGTTGCCAGTTACTGCATGGGCACAAAACGGCTTTATGATTTTATCCATCAAAACCCCCTTTTTTCCTTCCAGCCCATTGACGTGGTCTGTGATCCATCCGTGATTTCACAAAACAACCAGATGGTTTCCGTTACCCAGGCATTTGCCATCGACCTGATGGGGCAGGTCTGCGCAGACCAGTTCGAAGGTGAATTTTACAGCGGCGTGTCCACTCAGCCTGATTTTATAAAAGGCGCC
>CAYTSY010000015.1:20270-23847 GCA_964440555.1 uncultured Desulfobacteraceae bacterium | reverse complement strand
GCTGATTCTCCGGGCGGAAAGCCCATTATCTGTCTGGCATCGGCAACGGACGACGGCAAGGAATCCCGGATCCGGCCACTTTTGCTTGCCGGCGAAGGCGTCACGATTCCCCGGTCCGATGTCCATTATGTGATTACGGAATACGGCATCGCCTACCTTTACGGCAAAACCATCAGGGAAAGAGCCCTTTCCCTGATCGAAATCGCTCACCCGAAATTTCGTGAATATCTTTTGGATCAGGCCCGGCTATTGGGCTATGTCAGGCAAGAGCAAACCCTGAGAAGTAAAAGCGCTTATCCGGCGGATGAAGAAAGAGAAGTCGTTTTGAAGAATCAGACCGCTGTGCTGATCCGGCCTTCAAAAGCCTCGGATGTCGAAGGGCTCCAGGACATTTTTTATCATTTACGGCCCGAAGATGTCCGCACCCGGTTTTTTACGCGCCTGTCTTCCCTTCCCGTTTCCAGGGCCGAGCACCTGTGCAACGTGGACTATGAAAACGAGATGGCATTCGTGGCCCTCGCCGGAGAGCGGGAAAATGAACAGATTGTCGGGAGTTCCTGCTACAGCATGGACCCGGACGTCAATATGGCGGAAGTGGCCTACATGATCCGGCCGGAATGGCACGGATTGGGGCTGGGAAAGGCGTTGCAGACCCGAATGGTCGAATACGCCCGTTCCAGGGGCATTCGGGGATTTACGGCGGATATATTGGAAGAAAACGAAAAAATGCTTGCGTTGATTCGGCTCTCTGGAAAAATCGAGCTAAAAAAGGTATTTGAAGAATACCGCGTCACGGTTTTGTTTGATTGAGGAGCGCAAATATGAGCAAAGGCAAAGATTTGGGCGCTTCTTTGGCGGAAGAAGTTCTGACTGAAGCGGCCGCAGGATTCTTTTCAGAAAGAAGAGAACTTGACGAACAGGCGGCCTTGCTTGATGAATATGTCAGCCGATTGGCTCAAAAAGGCGAGCAAATCAAGAAAAAAGCAGCCGAATTGCACTATTTGCTTTTGGAAAAACAGTATGTCGAAGGCTTTTATCAAGACCTCGGGGTCGACGCCCAGGTCTTTTCCAAAATTCCGGGCCGACTTTTCCCTGGCGCCCCTTTTTTGAAGATCCCTTTTGTTTTCGGGCGAAAGAAACGGTATTCGCATCTGGTCGTCATGGCTTACGATCGCCTCCGCACCTTAACAGCGGCGTATCTCTTCGGGCAGGAGACTTTAAATGATTTCAGAAACCCACCTGAAACCCCGCAGCCCGAGCCGAATTATCGGATGGTCATGATCATGGCCGAGCTGATTAATGAAAAAATACAAAAGGTCAACGATGGGAAACCGCCTTCATCAATTCTTCAATTCGCCAAATCCCTTGACCCTGAGACGCTCGAAAAAGAAAAGATCACCGGTGCTGTCTCCCCGGACTATGAATGTGTTTTAAACCAGACCCTTGGGCTTTTGCCTATCGATACCACATGCCTGAATGTGGAAAAATATCCCGAACTCCCGGGTTTGAATGCGGCCCGCTCCATAATTTTTAAATTCTGCAAAAAACTTTATCCACCTAATAAGGCAGAAATCGAAAAACGGATTTTGCATATGAAAGCGCTCATGGCTTCCAATAAAAAATGACGGCGGTGCATTCTTCTCTTCTTTCCTTGACATCATTATCGGATTGACATAAAAGATCGACTTTCCGCAGCCAGTCTGTGATTTTTCACGCCCTTGACAAAAAAGACCATCGAAGTCGATTACACGGCGGATATTGTGGCTATCATGACAAAAACGGACAAACTCAGAAATATAGGCATCATCGCCCATATTGACGCCGGCAAAACCACGGTTACCGAACGGATTCTCTATTATACGGGAAAATCGCATAAGCTCGGCGAAGTTCACGATGGAGAAGCCGTCATGGACTGGATGCCCGATGAGCAGGAGCGGGGCATCACCATTACATCAGCGGTCACCACCTGCCGATGGAAAGATGCCGATATCCAAATCATCGATACGCCCGGCCATGTGGACTTCACGATTGAGGTGGAACGCTCGCTCCGGGTATTGGACGGCGCTGTCGGAGTTTTTTGCGCCGTTGGTGGTGTGGAACCCCAATCCGAAACCGTTTGGCGCCAGGCGGATAAATACCACGTTCCAAAAATTGCATTCATTAATAAAATGGACCGGATCGGCGCCAATTTTTTCACCACTGTCGAGATGATAGAAAAAAAGCTCAACGCCAACCCGCTTATCACCCAGATTCCCGTTGGACAGGAAGAAAGCTTTGCCGGTGTGATCGACCTGATTACGCTCAAGCAAATTATTTGGGACGACAGCTCCTTAGGCGCTGTTTTTGCCGTGCGGGATCTGCTGCCGGAGTCAATGGGTCCGGCAATGGAGCACAGGGCGAGGCTATTGGAAATACTGGCTGAAACCGATGATGATATTCTGGAGGCCTACCTTTCAGAAGAACATATTCCGCCGGAAAAAATCTACCCGGCGATCCGAAGGGCAACCATCGGATTGAAGGTTGTTCCCATTTTGTGCGGTTCCGCTTTAAAAAACAAGGGCATTCAACCCCTGCTTGACGCCATTGTCGCCTTCCTTCCCAGCCCCATCGATGTGCCGGGCATCAAAGGCATTCACCCGGAAACCGGAGAGTCCATTGAATGCCCCCACAAAGAAAAAAGTCCCTTATCGGCACTGATCTTCAAGGTTTCCATGATTGAAGGCAGAAAGCTTTCCTATGTCAGAATATACAGCGGAAAACTCAAAACCGGCTCAGAGGTGTATAATCCGCTGCGCAACACCACAGAAAAAATTTCCCGGATTTTAGCCATGCACGCCAATAAGCGGGAACGAATCGAAGATGCCGGCCCCGGAAGCATTGTGGGCGTTGTGGGGTTAAAAGACTCCTCCACAGGTGAAACCCTTTGCAGCAAGGATCACCCTGTTGTTTTGGAAAAAATTGAATTTTATGAGCCTGTTTTATCCATTGCGGTCGAACCGAAAACCCATGCGGACCAGGAAAAATTTCATCAGGTCTTAGAAAAGTTTATCGCCGAAGACCCGACCCTGAAAGTCCGCGAAGATCCGGATACCGGCCAGACCATCTTATCCGGGATGGGCGAACTCCATCTGGAAATTATCATCAGCCGGATGCAACGGGAGTTTAAAACCAACGTTAATGTCGGCAAACCCCAGGTGGTTTACCGGGAAACCATCCAAAAAGAGGGCCGGGCATCTGCCACTTTTGACCGGGAGGTGGCCGGCAGGCGCCATTTCGGTGAAGTTTCCTTGAAAATCTTCCCACTGAACCGGGGAGAAGGCACTCGTTTCAGATCGATCACAACCGGCGACGTCATCCCGGATATATTTATCTCCCATATTGAAAAAAGTGCGATGGCGTCTTTGGAGACCGGGTCACTGATGGGATATCCCGTGGTTGATGTCGAGATGGTTTTAACCGGCGGCGCCTACAAAGACGGCCTGAGCTCGGAATTGGCCTTCACCGTCAGCGCTTCCATGGCTGTTAAGGATGCGCTTGACCATGCGCACGATCAGGTCGAGAAGCTGCTGGCGGCGTG
>CAYTSY010000015.1:18772-20260 GCA_964440555.1 uncultured Desulfobacteraceae bacterium | reverse complement strand
AGTCTTTATTCCGGAAGCGTTTATGGGGGAAGTGATCGGAGACTTAAATTCCAGAAACGGAAAAATCGAAGCCATTGAACATAAATTGGGATTGCAGGTGATTCAAGCCATTATTCCGCTTTCAAAGATGTTCGGCTATTCAACCGCATTGCGGTCGGCCACGCAGGGCAGAGGAACATTCACCATGCAATTTTCGCATTTTGACAGGGCATAAACTAAACAGCGTCTGCTGCTTTCTTCCTTGCGCTATTCCGGAACCACAACAAATTCAAATATTTTAATTTTTTTGCGATTTTTATCGATTCTTCGGATTTTACCGGTGGCTTTTATTTTTTTCCCCAATACATGCTGCCATCCGTCTTTGTAAATGTCCTTGGCGTCGATTTGATACTCCTGCTCATCATAGGCTGAGATGGCACAGGCAATAGGCGATGAATCCTCAGCCCATGCAATGGGAATCACAATTCCGGTAACTTCAACCGATTCATCATGGGCCTGAATTTCTTTTTTTTGTTTTCTCATCGGCATCGGGTAATAAATTTTAGGGGCTGGAATTATTATAGCAATTATTGTACCAAATTATTATCCTATTGATTTTATATGATAAAAATTAATACCTTGATTTTGTTATTATTTTAACTTGCGGAACATCAAGTTCCGGTTGACTCCGAAAACCGGAACCTGATGTTCTCTTGACGACATCACGGTTCCGGTCATGTCTTATACTTTTCTTTTCGGACGCCGTATTTCAACATCAGCTTGTTGAGTTGCCGGGTGCTGATGCCTGCCTCTTCCGCTGATTTGAAAATCTTCCCCTTGTTGCGGCTCAACAGGGTCTTGATATATTGACATTCAAAGTCTTCAATCACCATTCGCCTGGCCTCCACGATAGGCAAGACCGTGCTTAACGTCAGCTCCGATGATGATGCATTCTCTTTCTGGAATATCTCGTTGGGGAAGCTTTCAGGAGTTAAAATCGATGAATTTTCCAGGATGCAGGCCCGTTCGATCAGGTTCTCCAGTTCGCGTATATTACCGGGCCAGGAATAGTTCCGAAACGCTTCCAGGACATGGGGATGAATTCTGCGGATGTCCTTTTGGAGCTCTTTGTTTAACCTCTTTAAAAAAAATTCAACAAAAAAGGGGATATCTTCCAACCTCTCCCGCAACGGTGGGATAGATATCGGAAAAACATTGAGGCGATAAAACAAATCTTTTCTGAAAAGACCCTCGCCGACCATTTTCTGAAGGTCCGTGTTTGTTGCCGCAATCACACGGGCATTGGTTTCGATGACATCTTCGCCTCCCAGCCGGCTGAACGTGCCGTCCTGAAGAACCTCCAACAATTTAATTTGGGCGGAAGGAGAAATCGTTCCGATTTCATCCAAAAAAATCGAGCCTCCTTTTGCGATTTCGAATTTCCCGAGTTTTCTGCGAACAGCTCCGGTAAAAGCCCCCTTCTCATGGCCGAACAATTCGCTTTCCAAT
>CAYTSY010000015.1:15139-18762 GCA_964440555.1 uncultured Desulfobacteraceae bacterium | reverse complement strand
CTCCGCAATGGACGCTGATAAACTGAGCATTTTCCCTGTTGCTGTGACGGTGAATGGTTCTGGCCAGAATGCTTTTACCGGTTCCGGTTTCTCCAACCAGCAACACGGTTGTTTTTGTAGGCGCTACGAAGCGGATCTTCCTGAAAACTTCCTTCATGGACTCATTGTTTGTTTTTACGATATCGTGTTCATCTTCTTTCCAGAACACATCTCTTAAGTAGTCCAGCTCCGACTTTAAGATAAGATAGTCTTTTATCTCCTCAATCACATGGTTGATTTCATTGGGGTCAAGCGGATAGGTAAGGTAGTTGTATGCGCCTGCCTTAACAGCTTTAACGGCTTCCCTGATTTTTTCCTTGTAAGCGATAACGATGATTTGAATCAACGGATAAATATTCCAAAAGGATTGCAGTGCTGTTTTAAAATCAACTTCCTGCAATCCTTCGGAAAGGGTTTTCAAGTCAATAAAAACAAGATCGTACCGCTTTTTTTCTAGTATTTTCAGTGCACTGTCTCTGCTGCCGGTTGTTTTTACCAAATACTCCGGGGGGAAAATCGATTCAAGGGAATCACTGGTCAAAGCATTTGGTGCAACAAGCAGTATGGAGTTCATAATTATCTCTGATCTTTTCTGTCGTGTGAAATTTTACCGGCAAATCAAATTATTTGAATTTTTCATATCATTCCTGTATCTTTGAAACAATATATTTGAGTATTTTGAAATTAAAATAAAATAGACTCGCAAAAAAGATAAATTTATATTAATAAAAAAAGTGTACTTGACGGATTGCCTTACAATCTCTCGTCTTATCTCAACAAAAAAACAAGGAGAAACAAATTGAACAAAACCGACCTTATCAACGAAATGGCCACTGTTCTCAAGTCGAAAAATAATGCCAAAGCTGCGCTGGACTGCCTTCTTTCAGCAATTACAAATGCCATGAAAAGCGGGGATTCCGTTACGCTGACCGGGTTTGGAAGTTTCAAAGCAGTGGAGCGAAAAGCCAGAACGGTAAAAAACATTCAAACCGGAAAGGAAATAAAGGTAAACGCCAGAAAAGTTCCCAAATTTGTCCCCGGGAAAGTATTAAAAGAAGCCATCAGATAGACTACGACCTCCCGCCACATGTCGTGAATTAAAGGCTTGAGACACCCTGAACAACCCAAAACACGTTTGGGGTGACTGCCCATAAAAACAGCCCGAGAGTTGTTTCGATTCCTCACCCCTTGTTTTTGGGAAGAATGATGGTGAACGTTGCGCCTTGACCGGGTTCGCTTTCCACTTTAATATCGCCGCCATGGTCGATGATAAACCCGTAACAGACGGAAAGCCCGAGCCCAACGCCTTTGACGCTGTCTTTGGTGGTGTAAAACGCATCGAAAATTTTGTCGATGTTTTCCTTTTTGACGCCTACTCCGGTATCGGAAAATATAATTTTTACCTGATCCGGGTCAACGGTGGTTTTTACGGTCAGCGCGCCGCCGTCCGGCATGGCGTCGGTGGCATTTGAAATCATGTTGAGAAATACCTGCCGAAGCTGATTTTTCGAAGCATAGACCGGACACGGATCTTTTGCGTAGGATCTTATCAGCTTAATCGTGTTTTCAAACAGCCTTTTTTCATACAGCAGCAGGATTTCGTCGAGCAGCACATTGATATCCACCACAGCGCGTTCTTCCTGATCCGGTTTGGAAAAAGACAGCATTTTTTTTAACATATCGGCCAGCCGGACGGTTTCGGAAAGAGACATATCGAGAAGTTTCCTTCTGCGATTTTCCGGGGGAATTTCCGTCTTCATCAACTCCAGGGTGTTCATGATTCCATAAAGCGGGTTGTTCAACTCGTGAGCGACCTGGGATACCAGTCTTCCCATGGCTGCAAGTTTTTCGGATTGCAGCAACTGTTCCTGGGTGCGATGAAGCTTTCTCTCCATGGCCAATCGCTCGCTTAAGTCCACGAGAATCGCGACCGATGCCATTTCGTTTTGGTTTTCATCGTAAATGATGGAGGCTGAAACACTGCCTTCAACGCTTTCGCCGTCCTTGCGCTTAAAAAGAATGGGAAAATATCTGAGTTCACCGGGCTTTCCATACTCGGGGCTGCGCATCATTTCCATGACGCGATTATACATCCCGGGGGGATACACTTCCGAAATACTTAATTTGCCGATAACGTCTTCAGATCGATACCCCAGAATGTTTTCCGCCCCACGGTTCCATAAAATGATTTTTCCTTTTAAGTCCGAGGCCATCACCGCATTGGGGGAACTCTGTATGATATTGATCAAAAAGTCGCGGGTTTCTTTGACCTCTTTTTCCATCTGTTTTCTATGGGAAAGATCAACGGTAATCCCTTCGTACCCGACGATATTCCCCTCCTGGTCATAACGCACGTGACTGGTCAGCAACACCGGGATGGTTGTCTTATCTTTGCGTTTGAAATCAACTTCATAGTCAATCACCCGGCATTCTTTCTCAATCAGTTCCTGAAATCTTTTACGATCTTCCGGTTTTACATAAAGATCCCGCAAAAGATCTATTCTCAGAAGCGACTGCTTGTCCTCATATCCGAGCATATCAACTAATGCTTTGTTTACATCAATAAATTTTCCCTCCTTGCTGCTGACATACACGCCGGAGCCCACATGCTCAAACAGTCGTTTATAATCCTGCTCCGTTTCCTTAAGCCGTATTTCTCTGACTTTTGTTTCGGTAATGTCGCGGAAGAAGCTCAGCTTGGATATGCCGCCGTCCACCTGCCGGATCGGTAAATCGATGATGGTGTAAGCTTTTCCGGATGCCGGCATCGTGAGTTCCCGGTGAAAGGTTTTACCTTTTTCAAAAACCTCATGGCCCGTACACCACGGGCAGATTCCATCCGATTTCCCGATAACCTCGTAACATTTTTTTCCGACGCCTTCTCCAAAATCATCAACCATGGCCTTATTCATATACTCAATCACATAATGATGATTGACGATATAGATGCCGTCTTCCATGGCATCGAGGATGGATGTCAGGTTTTTCATAGTCACCTCCAAAATGCATGTTATTTAGAAAACGCGAAGGAAGATAAAGGAGGGGGGAAACATTTAATAACTCACCCCCCGGCCCTCCCCCATCGAGGGGGAGGGAGACACGGCGGTTCCCATTGAATGGGGAAAAAGCAGGAATTACCGGATGGACACTATCTAATAACACAGGTACGGGTGATATTGCCCATGGCCTATAGCCTGTTTCCGGCGTCACTATTTAAGATATCGTTCCACTTTTGATTTTTCTTTTTGCGTCTTTAAAAGGGCTGTCACATCCTGCTGAGCCTTTTGTTGCTTTAAAAAGTTTTCTATATTCGGGGTCGCTTTTTCCAATGGAACGGTTCCCGCGCTTTTCTTATCGGTCACCTTGATCAAATGATATCCGAAATCCGTAGCGACGACATCGCTGACATCGCCGACTTTTAATTGAAACGCCGCATCTTCAAAGGGTTTAACCGTGGCGCCTTTGGGAAGAAAGCCCAGATCCCCGCTCCGCTCGGCCGCTCCGGGTTCGGTTGAATTTTCTCGCGCGAGCGCTTCAAAATTATCCGCGGCCGCGATTTTTTTAAGCTCCGCGATTTTGGCGCG
>CAYTSY010000015.1:0-15129 GCA_964440555.1 uncultured Desulfobacteraceae bacterium | reverse complement strand
GGGTTTAACCATTTTCCCACGCTCAAAATATCCGAGATCGCCGCCGTTTGACTTGCTGGGGCATTGGGAAAATTTTTCAGCCAGGGCTGCAAAGTCTTCGCCATTTTTGACTTTCTTTTGTATGTCCTGGATCTGTTTTTTTGCCTCTGCCTTTTTTGCATCATCTGCTCCCGGCTCCACTTTGATGAGGATGTGGCTTGCCTTGAGCTGCTCCGGGCTATGAAACGCTTTCTCATTTTGCGTATAGTAAGACTTGATTTCCTCTGCCGACACCTTGGCCGGCTTGACAAATTTATCCACAACAAACTGCTGGATCGTCATTTGCCTTTTAATCTGATTTTTCAGTTCCGATTCCGAATAGTTCATCTCCTCGATCCCCGCTTTAAACTGTGCGTCTTTTCCCATTCGGCTTTGGATCTGCTCCCACTGCTTTTTAAAATTATCTTCCGGCGGCTTTACCCCTTCTTTTTCCGCCGCCTGGAACAGCAATTCCGTGTCAATAATATTTTCGAGAATTTTTTCTTTTATTTCAAGCACCTGAGGGTCAGTAAGTTCTTTTCCCTGCGCCGCTATCCGTTTTTCAACATGACGAAAGGCATTGTCAAAATCCTTTTGCATAATCGCCACGCCGTTGACCTTGGCAACCTTCGTCTTGCCCTTGCTTTTTTGCGCCGCTGCCGCACCCTGAATGCACAACAGCCCGGTGCAGATGATCACCGCGACTGCCACCCGATATAAACGTTTCATAAAACATGTTCTCCTTATCGATAAATGATGAACCATAAACTGTTTTTGCCCGGAGGACTTAAAACCCCAGGCTTTCATTGACCAAAATCACCGAAATGTCCGTCAACACCGGCCGGCGATGTAAGATAGTGGTAACCCTGCAAATCCGCTGGGGAGAGCTGCAGTCTGTACAAACCCCTGTTTCCGCGCATGGGGTTTTCATCCCCAGGCTTTTGGCCCTCATGGGCGCCGCAATATCGTGAACCCGTTTGACGGCAGCCTGCAGATTTTCAGCCATCTTGTTCATGCCCGCGACAATAACCACTTTTTTGGGGCCAAAGGTCATGGCGTTGTTTCGATTGCCCATGCCGTCTACATTGACGATCTCTCCGGTCATGGAAATTGCATTTGCGCTGCAAAAAAAACAGCCGCACCGCCCCTGGGCCAGCCGGATCTCCAGCTCTTTTTCGGGTGAAAGGCCTTGCTGCCAGTGATCATAAACAACCTTTCCCATCGCCTTGAACTCTTCCAATATTCCGAGTCTCCGGATGGTTTCCGATCCGCCGACGCCGTATGAATCATAGGATGAAAATCGATCCAGAATCAATTCCCGGGCTTTCTCAACAGTCGGTACAAACAAGGCCTCAAACCCGTGTTTATTTAAATTTTTCAAACTGATTTCCGCCCACTGGCTCCACAGCCAGCGATTATAGGTCTCACGCATACGGGGCTATCCTTCCTTTCCACATAAAAATGCGCTGGATTTGTCCCGGCTGTTTGCATCACGGCCGGGGCGTGCCATTTTTTATTTCCTTTATCCCGGGCTTTGATCCGGAGCTAAAAAAAAAGAAGCCACCGATAATGTCCATGGCAAGATGGACCAGATTAAAAGAAAATCCTGCAAGCAGAACAGTACTCTATGTGTAATATTTTTACAAATTAAACCGGGAACTGTTTATTTTAGCAAGCAAACCTTTCTTGTTTACTCTTTTTGGCTGAAAAAGACAATTTATCTGTTGACATTATGATGGTATCCAAATAGGTGAGCCATAAACGAGCCGCCGTAAAAATCGGTGATTCCATTATTGTCATGAATCCAAGCAGGGTTAAATCCAAACGACCGACATGTTGAATCAGGAAGAAAACATCCCTTTGCGGAGAAAGGATCTGGTTGCCGATTGGCAAACCCTGATCCGGACATTTATAAAGCCTGAAAATGAGGCATCAAAATCCATCTTACTCAAATACATGGAATCCATTCTTTTCGGTCTCCATGCCTTTTTAAACAAACATGTGGGGATTACCGAGGAAGTCAGCCTCAAGGTGCTGGCAGGTAAATACAAGGACACCACGATCCAGCCCAATCCTGAAAAAAAGCTGGCGGACGTCATCACCGATCTGATCGAAGACATCGCCCCCCATGCGGTGAACATTGCGTCCCCGTTTTTCATCGGTCATATGACCTCCGCCATTCCTTTTTTCATGGTTCATTTAAAAACCATTGTTACTGCGTTGAATCAAAATGTCGTGAAAGTGGAAACGTCAAAAGTGGTTTCCGTGGTGGAAAAACAGGTCCTGGCAAAAATCCACCGCCTCATCTACAAAAAAGATCCGCAGTTTTATGAAACATACGTCCAAAACCCCGACACCACCCTTGGCTGTTTTACGGATGGCGGAACAATTGCCAATACAACCGCATTGTGGGTGGCCAGAAATGCCGCCTTTGCACCCAAGGACGGGTTTACCGGCATAGAAAAAGAAGGTGTCGTACCTGCTTACAACGCGTATGGGTTGGAAAAAGCCGTAATTCTGGTGTCCCGCCTGGGTCATTATTCTTTGCGGAAAGCAGCCGGTTTGCTGGGGATCGGCAATGAAAATCTCATTGCGCTGGACGTGGACAGCCGTAACAAAGTCGATCTTGTACAACTGCGACGTACCATTTCGCAGATAAAAAAAGATCCGTGTAAAACAAAAATCATCGCCATTGTCGGCATTGCCGGAACAACGGAAACCGGCGCCATAGACCCGCTTGAAGATCTTGCGGAAATCAGCGTGGAAAACCACACGCATTTTCATGTGGACGCCGCCTGGGGAGGCCCGACCCTGATGTCGGAAAAATACGGCGGCCTGCTCAAAGGGATTGAGCTCGCTGATTCGGTGACCATCGACGGTCACAAACAATTTTACATGCCCATGACCTGCGGCATGATTTACTTTAAAGACCCCAACCTCATGGATCATGTGGCCTACCATTCCCGCTACGTCAACCGACCCGGATCCGTGGACCTGGGTATCAAGTCTCTCGCCGGCTCCAGAGAAGCCAACTCCCTTATTCTGGACGCCACGCTCAAGATCATGGGAAGCAAGGGCTATGCCCTGCTCATCGAGCACGGCATCGAAACGGCCCGGGCTTTTTCAGAAGAGATTGAAAAAAGGCCAGATTTTCAATTGATTACGCCTCCTGAACTCAATATTTTAACTTACCGCATCTGCCCGTGGGAAATCCAGGAAAAATTCAAAACCGTTTCCGTTGAGGAAAAAGCGAAAATCAATAAAAAATTAAACACCATCAATAGAAATCTTCAGCGCATGCAGCGGGAAGCCGGCAACAGCTTTGTATCCCGGACCACGCTGATCAAAGAGGATCTCGGCGGAGAAGTCGTCGTACTGCGCTGCGTCATCATGAACCCCATGACGAACATAGGGATCTTAAATGAAATTTTAGACGAGCAGGAAGCGATATTCAGAAAAAATTTTAACAACGGCAAAATGCTGAAGAGCCCTAAGGCTGCCCGAAAGCCTGCTTTAACCCCCGGTTCCTGACCGTTGCCCGGCTTTTTCCCCGCGTTTGGGTCAGCATGAAAAATCGCTTTGCCGGGATCAGGCAACAGCGGTCTTCCAGGAAGAATCTTTTTCACCCAACCGGGTGAGCAATTCAAAAGCCGAATCGATGGCCAATTCAATCCCCACGCCCGTTCCGCCGGCTTCGGCCCCGCAAAGATAGAGCCCTTTGACCGGCGTCTCAACGCCCAGGCGGTGTTTGCCCACCTGTCCGACGCTCTGCCCCAACCCGATGATGGCGCCATTTTCTCCGACAATGGCATGCAGATTTTTAGGGGTGGTCACATGGCGCCACAACAGAGCTTCCTTCAGACCGGGGAATATCTTTTCCGCCGTATGAACCACGATATCCTCGAGCCTTTCAAGATCCGGCGTTTCATAGGGAACCCATACGCCGGCGGTCAGAAGCTGCTTTCCCGCAGGGGCGCATTCCGGGGAAAAATTCGACGGCACGGGCATGAAAAGATTCACCTCGTCCGGAAATTTTCCGGACAGCAGATCCTCCTCGTTTTTCAGCGGGTCTAAATTGGCGATATGCGTGACAAGCCTTAAATCGGTGACAGGATGTGATAAAGCCATGCGGACGATGAGCATGCTGTAAGAGTATGTCATGTTTCGCACCCGGTTTTGCGCATCATCTGAAAGCACGCCTGCCGGCAGCAGATCCAGCAAGGTGCGTCGCCCATCTGCATTGGAGATGATAACCGGCGCATGAAAGCACATATCCCCGGCTCGGACCCCGACGGCCCTTCCGTTTTCAACGATGATTTCCCTTACAGGGCTTTTGGTCCGGATTTCGCCGCCCTTTTCCGTGATTCCCTTTGCCAGTGCTTCGGAAACGGCGCTGCATCCGCCCGCGGGATAACCGCTCGCCCGCGAACGCGCCTCGTCGCGGAGACACCGGATAAACTCTCCGGCGCTGGAGTGATGGATCGGAACGCAGACATAAACCATGGCGATATTGTTGAGGCAGGCCAGCACCAGGGGGTCGCTGACGCCCCGGCCGATCGCATAGGCATGCAAATCGACATCATCGAACTCCCGCGTGGCATCGTTTTCCATCCGGATCATCTCTTTGATCATCATCATGAGCGCTTCATATTGTCCGGCAGGGACGCGCCCTTCCAGACCTCTGGGAAAAGCAAATATGCCGCCGCGCCAGCTCGTCATCGGCCGGACATGTTTCCAACTGATTTCTCCCTCTTTGCCGACGGCGTGAAGAACCCTCCCCAGCGGGCCTTTCTCGCTTTGGGAAATCACATGGGCGCCGATATCCAGCGTGAACCCATCCCGTGAAAAGGAGTAGAGCCGACCCCCAACGGCGGCATTTTTTTCGAGGAGCAAAATCTTTTTACCGATCAGGCCGGCGGCAACGGCGGCAAGCGCAAGACCGCCGATACCCCCGCCGATCACGATCGCATCATAAGGCATATCCGTTTTTCCTGTAACCGTCATCGTTATTGATCTCCTGTAAACCGATATATTAAATAATACTAGCCTTATATGGCAAAACCGCACCGTTTTCCAGGGATAAATGAAACGGGGCCAAGGGTTCAGACTGGCAATCTATACGGGAAGGCGCCAAGCCGTGTCAAGACGATTTGCCGGCGAATTTTTCGGCATCTGTCGGCAACCGGCTTCCCGGAGATAAAAAGCATTGACCCTGAAGCGACTTTTTGATTTCATGTATTAAATAAGGTATGGATTGCTGCCCAAAAGAGGTGAAACCGGTACCATGCAGGAAAAGTACATAAAACACATACGCATCGCCGGCCTCGGGGACCTTGAAAAAAAATTCCCCATTGAAAAAGAAGGCCTCCAAAGCGTCATATCACGCTATCCCATGAAAATCACACCGTATTTCTTATCCCTGATCACAGGCGCGAAAACCCCCTTGGGCATGCAGGTCATTCCGGATCAGAAAGAACTTGACGATGGCTTCGGCGTTGAAGATCCTTTGTGTGAAGAAAAGCAGTCTCCGGTTTCTAATCTTATCCATCGTTATCCTGATCGGGTGCTGTTTCTTGTTTCCCGTCAATGCGCTGTGCATTGCCGCTATTGCATGCGAAAAAGGATAATGGGACAGCCGTTTCATGCCGCCATGGATGGGATTGAGGAGGGCATTTCCTACATCAGACAAACCAGGACCGTCCGGGAGGTTTTGTTGTCCGGTGGGGACCCGCTGCTGCTGACGAATGATTACCTGGGCAAAATTCTGGAAGCGGTCAAAGGCGCGGCGCATGTTAAACTTTTGCGGATTCACACGCGCGTGCCGGGCGTCATGCCGGACAGAATCAGTCCGGATCTGGTCCGCATGCTAAAAACATTCCAGCCGTTATATGTCAACATTCAATTCAATCATCCTGATGAAATCACCCGCCGGTCCGCGGAGGCTTGCCGGCAACTGGCGGATGCGGGGATCCCTCTGGGCTCCCAAACGGTCTTGCTCCGCGGCGTAAACGACACCCCTGCTGTCATGGAACGGCTGTTCTTCGAACTTTTAGCGATCCGGGTCAGGCCGTACTATCTGCATCATCCGGATCTGGTAAAAGGAACCGGTCATTTCAGGACATCCCTCACTTGCGGATTCGATATCCTGAAATCGCTCCAGGGAAAAATATCCGGCATGGCCATGCCGCGATACATGATCGACCTGCCCGGAGGGGGCGGAAAGGTTCCCCTGCAGCCGGACGCCGTGGTGGAAACAGAAAACGGCAGCCTCAAGGTGAGAAGTTTTAACGGCAGGATTTATGAATACCCGGATAAATTGAGCATTAAAAATTAAGAGTTAAATTGCGTCCTTTTCCTTGCATTTTTATATGGGCTTTGATAGGAATTCTAACTTCAAATTAATCCATACAATAGCCGCAAGGCTAATTCACTTTATTGATTCCTGACAGCACCGAAAACATACACACTTAAAGGAGGAAGAAACATGGGAAATGAAATTCGCTATGACAATCGCGTTGCCATCGTCACCGGCGCCGGCGCTGGTCTTGGCCGGGCTTATGCCCTGGAGCTGGCAAAACGGGGCGCCAAGGTCGTTGTCAACGATTTGGGGGGAGCCCGCGACGGATCAGGCGGCGGCTCAGCAGGACCGGCCCAGCAGGTTGTTGATGAGATCAAAGCACAGGGCGGAATTGCAGTGGCAAATACCGACAACGTGGCCACGGCGGAAGGCGGCAATGGCATCGTAAAAACAGCTCTGGACGCATTCGGCACGGTTGATATTCTCATCAACAACGCGGGAATCTTGAGGGACAAGAGCTTTCTGAAAATGGAACCGGAAAACTGGGATATCGTGGTCGCGGTTCATTTGCGCGGAGCCTATTGCGTGACCCGCCCCGCTTTCCAGGTCATGCGGGAAAAAGGATTCGGCAGAATCATCATGACCTCTTCCGCCTCCGGGATTTACGGCAATTTTGGCCAGACAAACTATTCCGCGGCCAAGATGGGAGTGGTGGGGCTGATGAATACCTTGAAACTGGAAGGTCAAAAATACAACATCAAGACGAACACCATTGCTCCCATTGCCGCTTCCCGGCTGACCGAGGACGTGATGCCGCCGGAAATGTTTCAAAAACTGAAACCCGAATTCGTCATGCCGATCGTATTATACCTTGTCAGCGAAGGATGCCAGGAAAACGGCGTTATATACAATGCCGGCATGGGCTATTACAACAAGGTTGCGACCTACACCGGCCCGGGCATTGCCATCGGGGACGGCAATGTGATCCCCACGGTCGAAGAAATCCGTGACAACTGGGCCCAAATCAACAACATGCAGGGTGCAAAGGACCTGGCCCCGGGTGAAATCAACATGCTGATGATGGCCGCCCGACCCTGAATGCCCCGGTCTTGAATGAATTGACCAAACGGTTTTATGACGGGTTTTCGCTTGCGCCCGTCATAAAACCATCAGAATAAAAAATTCCGGAGGAACGATCATGTATTTTGGATACACGATTCCAGAGCTTATCATTTTTGGTCTGGCCGGTCTTGTGGCTCTCTGGTCATTGTTCAATATCATCACCGGTGAAAAGCACGCCGGCAAATTCCCTTATTGGTTTCTCCTGGGCGCCACGGGGTTTGCACTGTGGCTGTGGAGAAGCGGCAGCGGCGTTGCATTTTATCACGGGGTAAGGAATTTTATCGGCACGCCCTGACCGCAGAATACTCATTGAACCCGGAATATAAGCTTTACGAGTTCATCTCCTTTTTGAAGAATTACTTCATTCTCATTGATACGGGAGACAAAGACGCCGCCTATGGCCTCTCCTTCCCGGATAATGTGACCGTTGATCACAGCAATCCGATCAGCCGGAATGGCCGACCATGCGATCGCCATCAACTTCAGCGCGGAATCCTGCAATATTTTAATATCATCTTTTTTGGATACTGAAACAGAAGAAACGTGCGGAGACGGGGGCGCCGGCGGAGGTGCTTGTTTTTTTGCCGGTTCTTTCGGTTTAACCGCTTTTACCGCTTCTTTTTCAAGCGCACTGCTGTTTTTTACAGGCATATCGGATTTTATGGATATGGCAACCGGCGATTTGCTTTCTTCAGATAATGCCCCGACAGCGATTTTCGCGTCCTTCTTCATCACGCGGCCTAAGCCGATAACGCCGCCGGCCCCCAACATTGCCGATAAAACAATGACGCCGGATCCTTTTACGATCCACGAAACGGATTGGCGGTTGCCGTTGTTTGCCTTTTGCCGGTGAACCGTTTCTGAAAGAGAGCAGACCCTATCTTGCTGCGTCTGTTCGGTTTCCAGTTTTTTCAATGCTTTTAAGATGGAACTCAATTGACCCGAATCCTTTGAATATAAAATGCGCTGAGAGCTGCGTTTGCGAGGTTTTCAGCCTCCGAGTTTGGGTGTATTCAGCCGATCGATCTCGTTGTACAAAACGATTTTCGTCAGGGGCCCGATCAATCCGTCCCCCGGCAGTCCATTCTTTTCCTGAATCTGCTTTATGATTTCTTTTGTCTCTTCGTCATAAACCGGGGTGATTTCAATATCCGCGTAGCCGATCTCCCGGATATGCATTTTTAACGCGATCATGGCTTCTTCCGGGGTGTTGACGGGCATGATGCCGGTATAATTAAAAAAATTCTTCCAGGGGATATAGGCGGTTTTCGCATAGAAAGCGCTCAGCGCTTCCGCCCTGACTTCAAAGCCCGGATCCGCGGGGCCGGTTTTCAATGTAAATACATCCTTTTCCCTTCGGCATACCGCCAGATACACGGGAAACGGCGCTTCCGGAAGATTGCAGGCCAAAACAGCGGGAAGGTTCAATCGGCTCACCAGATGTAAGTCGCTTTTAACCTGCTGAATCAAAAACCCGTTCTGAATGCCCGCCAACCGGAAAAAATCAGAGTCATGCCCGATATCGGCCAGCCAGGGCTTGATTTCGCTTTTCATCCCCCACATATCCATGACCGCCGCTATTGCAGTTTGCCGGGAATTTTTGCCGTTTAACGCTTTCAAAAGGTCTTTGAGATTTTTTTCAACCGCCGCTGAAGGCATTGCCTGCACCCTGGCTTTTTCTTTTCCCTCAAGTTTTGGTTTAGAGACGTCTCCTTTGACGGGTGCTTTGACAAAAGGAGGTGCAGGCGGCTTATTTTGGGCCAGGTTACTGTTTGCATCCCTTTTTCCCGGATCCCATAATACGGGCTGATAAAACACGATCGCCCCGCCCATCAAGCCGGCTATCGCCAGCGCAGCCCATTTCTTTTTGACCTTTAGAAAGCCGAATCCATCCTTTCCTCCCCCCCCTTTTGCCGACAACTCGCGAATGGCGGCAAAGACAATGCCTGCATCGATGGTTTTTCGGTCAAGCCCGAATGCGGTCAACAGGGATCTGTCGCAGACCAGATTGATTTTCCGGGCAATCCCGCCCGAGAAGCGATAAACGGCGTTTATGGCGCTTCGTGTAAACGCGGCCGTGGGCCTGACCGAAGCGATATTGAGGCGATGCCGAATGTATTCCCCGGTTTCTTTCCTGTCAAAAGGCGTAAGATGGCAGCTTACGGCTATCCGCTGGTTCAACTGTCTTAACTCCGGGGAGTCGAGCAATTCCCCCAATTCCGGTTGTCCCACCAGGATAATCTGCAGCAGCTTATCACGGGTGGTTTCCAGATTGGACAACAACCGCAACTGCTCCAGAACATCCCTGGTTAAATTTTGTGCCTCATCGATGATAAGGATGACGTTTTTGCTTTCCCGCTTTTTTCCCATGAGAAAAGCGTTGAGTGCATCAATGAGATCCTTTGTATTGTCCGCCCCGGAGTCGATGCCGAATTCGTCGTTTATGGCTTTCAACAATTGAATGGAATCCAGCTTGGGATTGAAGATATATGCGGTTTTGGCGCTTTCGTCCAGGCCCTCCAGAAAGGCCCTGCACAGCGTGGTTTTGCCGGTGCCCACCTCACCCGTAATCGTAACGAAACCGTCTCCTTGTAAAACCGCATAGTTCAGGTGAGCCAAGGCCTCCTCATGGCTTCGGCCGAGGTACAGGTATTCCGGGTTGGGAACCAGCTTGAAAGGTCTTTCCTTGAATCCGAAAAAGTTTTTATACATCGGTCAGGGTCCTGCTCATCGATGATGTCAGTCCAGGTCGCCCTTGGGTTTCCATCGCACCACCTGTTTTTCAAAGTCAATGTCATATTCACAATGCTGCAAAAAATTCATCCCCAGCAACCCGTTGTAAGGCGCACGCTTCCCCTGATGGTCAATGATGCCGGTCATCAAATCGTTTTTCTGGAAATTTCCCACCTTGACATAGCTGAGTTTGGCCATGTTGAAATCGATCTCCTGGCCGCCTACAACCCGGGCCCTGCCTTTTTGAATATCTTTTAAACCCAGTTCCTCGGCGATTTCACTGTGAATGGCAACGATGGATGCGCCCGTGTCCAAAATCATCACGACTTCCACTTCTTTTTCCCCATATCCCAACAGAACCGGAATTAAAACATTGTTACCTTTGATGACCACATCGGTCTCCACGGTCTCATCGTTTTCTTTCAAGGCCGCGCGTTTCTCCACTTCGCTGAGACGATCTTCTTGTTCCTCATAAACGTTGAGTTGATCGCGATATTCCATGGGGACATGGTGGAGTTCATCCACGAAACGGACATTGCCGTTTTTATCCCTGTATTTGTAGAATTCCGAAAAGACATCCGCCGGGGAAGAGAAAAAGATACACCAGATCGCCGCGGCATATAGCATCAGTTTGGATACCCCCATTTTTCACCTTCCTGAAAAAGAAAATATTTTAAGTTTTAAGTGGTTAAGTGATTACGTATCCGGATCACTATTAAACAGGTTAGCCTTAACACTTAAAACATGACACTTAAAACTTGAGAATTCATTAATGACTGTCCTGAAACCGTTTTTGAATTGAGCGCAGGACGTCAAGGATGGAAAAAAATATCTCTACGATTTCCGGGTCAAATTGATTTCCCGACTCTTTTTCAATGGTCTCCAGGACTTTATCTTCATCCCAGGCATCCTTGTAAACTCTGGCCGACGACAGGGCATCGTAGACGTCGGCAAGGGCGACAATCCTGCCGTAGAGGGGAATTTCTTCCGCCGTTTTGCCCTGCGGGGTTCCGTCCGCTTTGATATAATCCGTGAGCGGGTTCCCGGTTGACACATCCACGTATCCCGGGTACCCGCGCCCATCCCACCGTTCATGATGGTTGAGCGCCACTTCCGCGGCCGCATCGTCAAAATCCGACTTCCGGTCGGAAAACAGTCTGGCCCCGAGAACGGTGTGCTGCTTCATGATCTCGAATTCCTCGGGAGTGAAACGGCCGGGTTTTTTTAAAACCAAATCCGATATGGCCACTTTCCCCACATCGTGGAGCATGGCGGCCATCCTCAGAATATCCCGGCTTTTGTCGATCTCGTCTTGCGAAATATTGCGGCGAAGCGCCCAATGTTCATAAATTTCCACTGCATAGCCGCCGACCCGGTTGACATGGGCGCCGGTTTCCTTGGGATCACGCATTTCCGCCATCCGGATCATGCGAAGCAATATGGACCGGGTCATTCGCGCGCGTTCCAGGGCGACTGCGGCGATGCTGGCAAAATGAAACATCATCTTCTCCGCATGTTCGGAAAACGCGATGATGTTTTTCGATTCATCCTGGGCATTGATCATTTGGAGAATGCCCAGAATTTCGTTTTTGGCCGTTTTCAGGGGAATCGTCAGCATGGACCGGGTAACATACCGGGATGTCCGGTCAAACTGCGGATCAAAGCGGTAAGGCAATCCCGGGGAGATGGCATAGGCATCCCGGATATTGAGCGTTTCACCGGTAGACGCCGCGTAACCGGCAATGCTTTTGGTATTGATCGGCATGGTAAACGTGGAGTAAATCAACTTCTCATCTTTCCCCAGCCGTTGTTGGAAGGTGTCGTTCTGCGTATAACTGAAATGGAGGGTGTTTTCTTCGCAGATATAAATGGAACCGGCATCGGCATTGACGAACCTCCTGGCCTCCGACAGGATTCTTTCCATCAGAATATCCAGATCCTGGACCCGATTTAATTCGATTCCCAAGTCTCTGAGCGCATCGAGTTGTTCGGCTTCACTGATCATGATTCCCCTCGGTTTCCCGGTAAAGTTGCGTTTCAGCGGGTCAATCGTCGCTATCCCGGATCGCCCAACCGTGATCATTTATAAACATTAAACGCACAATATTCAAGGAAGATCTCCAGGCCGGCCGAATTTGAAAAAATACCGGTCATTTTTATTGACAGCGTTTCTTTCTTTGTCTACAGTTCGTATACGATCTTTTATGGACAAGCCGAGAGAAAATCCTGTCAATTGACAAAGCCACGCTGTCCGGCGTCATTGTGCGTATGCTTGATTCCGGATGGATTATAAAAAAGCAGGATGAGCATGACAAACGCATATTTCAACTTTATCCGTCAGAAAATGCCAACCAACTTAAAGAAGTACTGATTGATGAGAGAAAGAAGGCAAATGATCAGTTTCTCTCCGGTTTCACCATTGAGGAACGCGTTCTGCTCAGACGCCTTCTGCTGTCACTTCTCTGAGTTTTGTATACGAACAACATAACAATGGAGCCAAGCATTATGGAGCGGTGGGAAAAAACATCATGTGTATTGTGCGGCAATCAATGCGGACTTGAAGCAATCATCAAAAACAACCGCATCGTCAAGGTCCGCGGCGACAAAGACAACCCCTTAAGTGAAGGATATATATGCAGAAAAGGGGTGAACGTGGCTTTTCACCAGCATAACAGGGACAGGATACTTTTTCCCCTGAAGAAGGTGGGAGACGGATTTGAGCGGGTCTCCTGGGACCAGGCCGTCAGCGAGATTTCTGAAAAACTGAAGGGGATCCTCGGCCGGCATGGCCCCCGCGCTGTAGCGTCCCTGACCGGCGGCGGCGAGTTCAGTTTCTTAAGCGCGTCTTTTCCCGTTCGTCTTCTCCGGCGACTCGGTTCACGGTATAACTATTCCGCTGCAAACCAGGAGTTTTCCGGCAGGTATTGGGCGCACGGACTGACATTGGGAAATCAAAACATCCAGATGGAATCCGATTTCGAGAATTGCGACATGCTGATGCTTGTCGGGAAGAATCCCATGATGAGCCACCATTTTCCCCAGGCGCGCCGAAGCCTCACGAAAATGTCCAAAGACCCTGACCGGCTTCTGGTCGTCGTGGACCCGCGGGTTACCGAAACCGCAAGACTCGCCGATATTCATCTGGCCATCCGTCCCGGAACAGATGCCCTCCTCATTAAATCAATGATTTGCATCATTCTCAATGAAGGCATGTATCATAAGGACTATATTGCCAGACATACGGACGGTTTCAACGAGATTCTGCCCTGGTTTTCCGGCTTCGATGTGAAAGCCGCGCTCAAGGTCTGTAATCTTGATCATGATCCGGTTGTCAGGGTCTGCCGGGAATTGGCCACCCGGCGTTCCAGTATTCTCGATGACCTCGGGATACTGATGAACCGGCACAGCGCGCTTGTATCCTATCTGCTCGTCGTCTTGCTCTCTCTTTGCGGCCGTATCGGTGTGCCGGGTGGAAATTACCTGCTGGGTGGAGGGTCAGGGGCGGACCCCAGAGATCCACGGGTATGGAGAACCTTGTTGACGGACATTCCCGCCATCAACGGCCTGTTCCCGCCGAATGTTTTGCAGGAAGAAATCATGAGCGATCACCCGGAACGATTAAGGGCCGTGCTCTGCTACGCATCGAATCCACTACGATCATACGCCGATACGACGGCCTATGAAAATGCCTTTCAAAAGCTTGACCTGCTGGTTGTGGCCGACATCGTCATGAGCGAAACGGCTGCCCTTGCCCATTATGTTCTTCCCTGTAAAACCGCTTTTGAGTCCTGGGATGGAAATCCCGGTCAGGGCTTTTCGGAGGTATACGCCCGGATGAGGCCTCCGGTGGTTGATGCGGAAGGAGAACAAAAAGAAAATGCCGAAATATTCACGATGATCGCCGACGCCATGGGGCTGATCCCCAAGATTCCGGAATCGTTGTATGAGACGGCAAAAAGCGGCAACCTTACTGCATACGGCCGGGAATTGGGAGAATATTTGATGGCCTCCCCGGAAAGCGGAAAAGCCCTGAACTTTATTGTCGCGAAAACGCTTGGAAATGCCATGGGCTCGGCTCACCTGGCCAGTATCTTCCCCATGTTCATGCAATTATCCAAAACGCGTCAGGAGGAAGCGGCAAGAGCAGGCTTTCCCGTTGGACCGGACCAGGGCCTGGCCCTGTATCAGGCCATCATGCGACATCCGGAAGGGATATTGATCGGGATACGGGATCCGGAGAAGAACAGGGAGGCCAACATATCGACCAAGAGCAAGAACATTCAGCTTTATAATCCGGAAGTCGACGATTGGATACGGGAAATAAATCCTGTTGAGGAAGAAGAAAAGCTCAGGCCCGAAGAGAACTTTCCCCTGATCCTGATGGCGGGAAGACATATGGACATGAACGCCAATACGGGTATGAGAGACCCTGCATGGAACAAAGGCAGAAGAGCATGCACCCTGGCCATGAACCCATCGGATGCCGAGTCGCTGGGCATCATCGACAAACAGACGGTTAAGGTCGTCACGGAAGCGGGCGAGGAAACCATCGAAGCCGAAGTCACCACGGACGCCATCCAAGGCCAGGTCATCATGCCGCAGGGATTTGGACTGGTGTATGACGGGGTAAAGTATGGCGCCAACGTCAACCGGCTGACAAAAAATACGAACCGGGACTTTGTCGGGACCCCTATGCATCGCTATGTTCCCTGCAGGGTCGAAGCTATGTGAGGACACTGTTGTCCACCCTGAAGTGTGCCGGCCACTATCATGACCCGATTTGCCCGTTCACGCTTACCAATCGTCCCTTGATTTTATCGGATTCCGTATGCATCATCTGCAATGCAGATGCCCTGAAAATAAAGAGCGCCTCCGAACATCTGGAGGCGCTCAAGCAATGCAGGGTGTAGAGCCCCGCAATATAGGGAAGAGGGAGGGGCGATTTTTTCAAATTAATT